>JAEUKJ010000476.1 GCA_016792665.1 Deltaproteobacteria bacterium
TCGGAGGGTCGTGCGGCGGACTTCCGTCTTCACTTCTGGGTGTCGACGCCGTCTCCGAATCTGGGGCGTGACGGGGCAGATCGTCGTGAGCCTCTTGCACGCGCTCGGGCTCGAGTCCCAGGGTAGGCTCTCGCGCTGAGCGAGCGCCGAGGTCGTTGGCGCCTTTGGGCGCCCTGGTGGATAATCGGTCTCATGACCAGGGGCGCGATTGGGGTGCTCATGAGCTTGGCGTTTTCGGCGTGCGCGGACCTGCGGGGCGACGACGCGCCCGGTGTTACCCGGCCCTTGGCGCTCGTGTACCGAGGCTCCGGGGCGTGTTCGGGGTGTCCGGAGTCGCTCGCGCGACTCATCGAGGGCGCGGGCTTTGCCGTGCGCTTCGTGGGCCCAGCGGCGCTGACCGACGCGGAGACCTTCGAAGGCGCCGAGCTGTACGCGCAGGGTGGCGGTGACGAGACGATGGACCTCTATCGCGCGGTCGGGGCACGGCGCTGGGGCGCGGCGGTGGCCAACCTCAGGGCCTTCGTCGGCGACGGCGGGCGCTACCTCGGCGTGTGTCTCGGCGGATACGTCGCGGGCGAGTGGATGGACGAGGCGGGGACGGTGCCGGGCCTCGCCCTCCTGGATGGCGACGTGAGCCCGTTCACCGCGACCCCCGAGGACCCAGCCGAAGACCAGGTGATCGACATCGAGTGGCTGCGTCCGGCTGGCCGGCGCCGTGTCTACTTCCAAGAGGGCCCGTACTTCGCGGCGGCGGGCACGCCGTGGGCCCGGTACCGAAACGGCGCGACCGCGGTGCTGGTCGCGACCTACGGCAGCGGCAAGGTCGCGGTCAGCGGGGTGCACCTCGAGGCCGAGCGCGACTGGTATGAAGCCTACGACCTCGACGACTCGGACGGGGTCGACCGGGACCTCGGGCTCGCCCTCTTGCGCGAGCTGATGCGCTGAGCTTTCGTCTTCACGTCTGGGTGACGACGCCGTCTCCGATCTGGGGCGTGACGGGACAGATCGTCGTCAGCCCCTTGCCCGCGCTCGCGCTCGCGTCCCAAGGTGGGCTCTGGCGCTGCGCGGGCGCACCGATCGGACCGATGTGCGCAAGCGCGAGATGCCGGAGTCGCTCGACACCCTCGTGACCGATCGGAAGCTCCTGGCCTCGCAGCTCGTCGATCCGTGGCAGCACCCGCTGAGCTACACGACGGAAGGCCCGACCGCCAAGGTCTGCAGCCTCGGACCGGACGGCGTCGCTGGCACCGCCGACGATGTCTGCGCGACTGCTCCGCACTGACCGCTCGGGGGACCAGGGGTCGAGCGCTTCGCACAGCGGGTGGACGCCGCTCGGCGAGCGCGAGGGCAATCGCATTGCACCGAGCTATCGGCGTCGAGCGCGCTCGAGCGCCGCGCTCACTCGCAGCTGCCGGCGTCCGGGACGCAGACATCGGCCGGAGCGTCGTCCCAGGTGATGCGCTCGCAGCGGTAGCCGTCGGGGCATGGACGGTCTGCGCAGATGCGCGTGCAGCGCGTCTCCGGGAGCCCGATGTCGGCGCAGATGACGTTCCACTCGCCCGGCACATCGCAGTCGTCGTCCGTCGAGCAGACCTCGCAGAGGTAGCCATTGCGAGGCGTGCATACCCTCGGATAGCCGTCGCCCTTGCGGGTGCAGGCAAAGCCCGCCGGACACCCCACGTCCAAATCGCACCCCCTCGCGCAGCGCGCTCCGTCCTCGCCGCGGAGGCAAAAGTCCAGCGTGCAGTCAGAGTTCTGCGTGCACGGACAGCCTCCCCCGCGTGGCGTGTCACATTGGTCGCACGCCGGCCCGTGGGTCTCTGGGTCGATGCACGTGGCGCAATCCGGCCCGGTGAAGTACGGGTTCGCGCATCGGTCGCACTCGGGGCCGGTCTTCTTCGGGTCCTCGCACGGTTGGCACAGCGACGCGGGGTCGTTCGCATTGAAGGGCTGCCCGGCATAGAAGGCCCGTCGGCAGCCGTAGGGGCAGACAACCGGCTCGAACGATGGGTCCGGCGGACACGCGCCCTGCCAGGAATGACAAGGCACGGCCGTCCACAACTTGGAACGTACCACGCCGTCCTCGCAGAAGAGGCCGCCGCCACAGTCGTGGTGACAATAAGGGTCCTCGACGCCGGTGTCGCCGCGAGCGTCCACGGTCGTGTCCTTGCTTGCGTCGGGCGGTGCTGTCGTCTCGGTCGCGTCCCGCGTGTCGACGTCGCGTGAGCCGCCATCCCCTGAGCCGATATCCAGCGCGCCCCCGTCGCGCTCCGCGCCGCACCCGGCCCCGAGCAACGCCGCCAAACCGAGCCATGTCGAACGTCCTGCTGACATCTGCCTGCCCTCCATTTCGTGGGACCCTCGAGCGGATAGCTGACCCGGCGTGACCGATCAAGCCAACGTCGTGCGTGCTCCTCGTCCGCCAGAGCGCCGTCCAACTCGACCCGTGCCGCTCGAACGTCGACAACCGGGGCGGCTGCGACTAGGGTCGGTGCATGCTCAAGCTCTGGCTGTCATGCGCGCTCGCGTGCGCATCGGCCCTCCTGCGCCCCCTCGGGAACGAGGTCTGCGCCGAGGTGCCGATGCACAACCCCGGCCTCGACGGGACGTGCCCCAAGGGGTTCCAGTACTCGCGCGACACCGCGTCCTGCAAGCAGGCCAACTGCCCGCCCGGGGCCTCGCGCGTCTACACCCTCGAGTGCAACTGCGGTGAGGCCTGGGGCCGACCCTTCCGCACCTGCTATGCCGACGGGCTCGCGACGCACTGCGTGGCGGCCGGCGCCGCGTGTGATGACAAGGACACGGGCGGCTTCGACGCGATGACCGACACCTGCCGTACGGGCTACGCGAAGGAGCCCGATGGGACCTGCGCCCATGCCTTCCCGAAGTCGACCGTCTGCACCGTCCTGGACGCGCGCGGCCAGCCGCTCGGCGGGCGCGACGTGACCTTCGGCGAAGACCCCGGCAAGGGCGCCAACTTCGCCAACACCCAGCGGGGGCAGACCGGGGCGGACGGGACCATCGCGTTCAATGTCCAGGACCCCAAGGCCGCCGGCATCATCATCAAGTCGAGCGGACCCGAGGGGCCGCGCGCGCTCTCGATCCGCCGCAACGACTTCAAGGGATGCGTCCTCCACGTGGTCGACGAGGCCGGCTTCGAAGCGAACATCCGCGACACCTACGAGGACCTCCTGCGCAAGGCCTGCGTCAGCGCCGAAGACCTCACGAAGGTCCGCGGCGTGGGCTTCGACTTCTCGGGCGGAGGCAAGCCCCTCTACGACCCGGGCGACAACATCATCCACGGGCTGAGCGTCAGCGACGACTACGGCGAGCTCACGCGCGGCATGATCCACGAGCTCTCGCACGGCATGATCGCCCGCGCCATCGACGCGTCGAAGGACGTCGGCGGCAAGCACAACAACTGGGTCCCGGTCGACCCGAAGGACGCCAAGGGGCGCCACGGCACGCCCGAGGCGGTCGCCTTCGAAGAGGGCGCGGCCGACTTCGTGGCGATGCTCTACTTCCACGCGAAGGGCGAGGTCTATCAGAGCGACCTTGCCGACGACGTCGCCGCGGGGCGTGCCATCGACGCCAGCGGCAAGGCCGCTAGCGCGCGCACCGAGAGCGTCATCACGCGCTACCTGTGGTCGGTCTACCAGCCGATCATCGAGGGCTCGCCCGACGGGCCGGCGCTGGCACTGGCCGACTTCCTGAGGACGATGAGCCACGCTCCCCGGCAGGCGCGCTTCGGCACGGCGTTCACCGATCCGGTGCGCACGATCCACGAGCTCATCGCGCAGCGCATCCAGCGCGACGGGAACGCGAGCGAGCGGGCCGCATGCGGCTTCGCACCTATCGACCTCGAGCGGGCGAAGCGCCTCGCCGAAGCCTATGGCCTGGTCGACGTGCCGCCCGTCCAGACCGTCAACGACAGCCCCGATGCGCTGGCTCGCCTCACGCCCGGCGACCACGCGATCCCCGC
>JAEUKJ010000480.1 GCA_016792665.1 Deltaproteobacteria bacterium
AGCTCGAGCTCAGGGCGGGGCGCGACGGCGTGGAGGGTGATCTCGACCGGGGCGCTCGGGTCGCCGAGGCGGAGGGTGTCGCCGGCCGCGAGGGCGATCGGCGTGCCGGGAGGACAGGGCTCGCTCAGGCCGCCGCGGACGCGGAGGGAGCCATTGGTGCTCTGGAGGTCGGTGTAGGTCGGGCCGAGGCCCTGGGGGTCGAGGGCGAAGCGGCCGTGGCGCAGCGAGACCGAAGGCTCGAGGAGGACGACGTCGCAGCTCGGGTCGCGGCCGACGACGAGCGGGGCCGCGAGCTCGAAGGTGGCGGGCGGTTCGTGGGCGTCGGCGGGCTCGGTGACGAGGAGGCGCATGAGAGGCTCCGGGGGATCAGGGCAGCTCGATCGTGACGGCGAGGTCGCCGCTGGAGCCGGGGGCCGCGGCGGGGGCGTCATCGAGGGCCAGCGCCAGGGCCACGGCCCCGCCCACGACGACCGCGCCGATGGCCGTCCAGAACCACCAGCGCTCGGTGAGCGGCGGCGTGGCGACGGTTGGCGGCGCGTCCACCGGGAGCGCGTGGGAGCCGACCTCGGGCCAGCGGGTCGGGCCGTTGCCGGCGCGGTCCCAGGCCTCGACGTGGAAGAGGACGGCGGGCGGGCGCACGCGCTCGGCCGGCAGCAGCAGCTCGAAGGTCTCACCGTCGCGGGTCGCCAGAGGCAGGCGGAGCTCGGCAGGCAGAGCTTCGGGGGTCGCGGGCGGGGTCGCGGGGAGGACGAGCTCGCAGCGGCCTGCACCCGAGGGGTCGGTGACCTTCACGGCGAGGGTGACGGGCTTGCGGGCCGGGACCGAGCGGGGCGGGTCGAGGGTGATGCGCGGCGGCAGCCGGTCGGGCAGGAGGCGACGGGCTTCGTCGAGGACCGTGCGCCAGGCCTCGGGCCAGGTCGTCGGGGCGAAGCGGGGCTCGAGCTCGAGGAGGTCTTTGCAGCGCGCGCGGGCGGCCTCGCGGTCGTCGCCGGCGAGGGCGAGCTCGGCGCTCAGACGAAGGACCTCCAGGCGCTCGGCGGGCTCGAGGTCCGAGAGGGTGGCGCGCGCGAGGGTGAGCTCACGTGCGGCGCACGCGAGATCGACGGCCTCCCAGCAGATGCGGGCGCGCTCGAGGGCGGCGCGGGCGGAGGGCGGCACGGGATCGGGCGTGGCCGGGATCGTCGGCGCTTCGTGCGTCGGCGGAGGCACCGGGACGGCGAGCGCAGGTCCGAACGCGAGCCCGGAGGCCGCACAGGCGATCGCCCCCCGCGCGAGGGCGAGGACCAGGACGCGGGTCGAGGTCCACGGGGTGACCGCGTTGGCCATCAGGGCGCCTCCGCGCAGGGGCCGAGGGGATCGTAGGGCGTCCAGACCTCGAGGCGGGAGGTCGTGGTGTCCCAGGCGAGGAGGTGGTGGTCGCCGAGCGCGGTGAGGCGCGGCGTGGCCGCGGGGAAGGTCGCCAAGGTGCTCGGGGTCGACGAGGCGAGAACGATCTCGAGGGAGGAGCCGGCGACGAAGAGCACATCGGAGGGCGTGTCGAAGACGAGGGCGGAGGGCGGCGCCGAGAAGCCAGGGAGGCGCTTGCCGCGCTGGCCCGAGACACTCCAGAGATAGGCGCCGTCCTGGCAGGCGAGCGCCACCTGGGTGCCGTCGTTCGAGGCCGCGAGTGTGGTCGGCGCGGGGCAGTCGATGGGATAGGCGGTAGCCGTGCCGGCGGCGGTGACGGCGATGAGGCGGCCGGCGCCTTGCGCGGTGCGGGCCGCGATCCAGGCGTGGGTCGGAGAGGTCGCGAGCGCGCTCATGCGGTATTCATCGAAACCGCCGCCCGGGCTCAGGGCGGGGCTCAGGACGCCGCTCGGATCGAGGCGCACGACCTGCTCGTGGGTGCCGTCGCCGAGCAGCGCGAGCGCGACGTCGTCGACCACGCCGAGGCCGAGGGTCGACTCGGTGGAGGCGAGGGACCAGGTCTCGAGAGGTGGGTCGGCGGTGCTGAGGTCCGCCAGGGCGACCTTGGCGATGCTGTTCCCCGAGGCGTCCCGGAGCGCGATGAAGGCGGCGTTGGTCGAGGTCGCGAGCGCGGTCGGCGCAGCGGAGAGCGACAGGGCGCCGGCGGCGTCGAGGGGGCAGAGCTCGGCGTCCTGGAGGAAGCGCACGAGCTGCGAGAGAGCCGGGTCGGCGCAACGCCAGGCGACGAGGACCTCGTGGTCGGTGGTGACGGCGGCCGCGGCCTCGCCGCCGGGACAGTTCGGGGTGCCGATGACGGCGGCGGCGCCGAGGGTGTCGCCGACGAGACGCACGGGGAAGGGCTCGGAGGCGACGCCGCAGCGGCGGACGATGATCTCGGCGGCGTGCGTGGCGGGTGGGACGGCGACCGTGAGGGTGTCGCCCGAGGGGGAGGTGAGCCAGGTCGCGGCGTCGAGCGGCGTGCCGTCGAGCTCGACCTGGCTCTTGCCGAGGGGGTCGCCGAAGGTGCCGCCGAGCGTGAGGGTGACGGGGGCGGCGCTGAGCCGGAGCGGGTCGGGGCTCGCCGAGGTAACGACCGGGCGGGCGCGTGGTGCGAGGCGGACGACGGCCTCGGTGGTGGTGGCGGCGGCGACCGTGAGGGGGTCCGAGCCGCCCGAGAGGAGGAGCTCGCCGGTGATGTCGTAGGCGTCGACCGTGACCGCGAGGCGGACGCCGGCGGGCAGCGCCTCGATGGTGACGCCGGCGCTGCAGGCGACCTGGAGGGAGGCGCCGAGCGGGAGGCCGGTGCCCTCTTCGGTGAGGCTGACGTTCAGGGCTTCGAGGCAGAAGTCGGCGCAGAGATCGGGGGCCAGGGCGAGGCGCAGGCTGCCGGTCGGAGGTCCCGGGTCGGCGCAGGCGGCCAGCGCGAGCACCAACAGGGCGTGCCGGTCGAGAGGGCGGCGAAGGGCGGAGAGGGACCGACGGAACAGGGACACGCGCACACCGGGAGACCTAGGGGGGAAGCCGAGGTCCGAGCTGCGGCGAGGGGGCCGGAGGGGGCTCAGCGACGCTCGTCGACGAGCGCGAAGGCCATGGTACGCCCATCGTCGCTGCGCAGTCGACAGGTCAGGCCGTCAGGGCCGACGATGAGCCCGGCGACCGGGGTCGGGCGTTCGGGCGCATTGCCACAAGTGACCTGGAGGACCGTGTCACGCGGGGCTCCGACCGTGGCCAGGACGCGGCCGCCCTGGCGCGTGAGGCGCACGGTGGCCTTCATCGGGCGGGCGCCGCCCGTCAGGCGGAGGACGACGACCTCGTCGGGCCCGAAGGTCGGGGTCGCGCGAGGGGCGAGGCCTGTGTCCTCGGGACCGGCGACGTGGACCGGG
>JAEUKJ010000482.1 GCA_016792665.1 Deltaproteobacteria bacterium
TCGGCCCGCGCGCCAGGTCCACCCGGGTCGTCTGACCCGCAGGCGTCGCGAGTGCCCCGGCCGCACCCGCCAGCCAGCCCAGCGCAACGACCAGGGCCGCGAGCCCCCGGGCTCCGGCGCGGCGCTTCCGAGGTCCCTCCATCGCGGCAGGATGGACCTTTCCGCGCCCGCCGTCCATGCGCCCACCATCGCCTCTCGACCGCGCCGCGACAGCGCGCTCGCCTCGCCCCGCGCACCCCCGCCTCGACCCGTCGGACCCAATCGCCTGCCCGGACCACCAGCCGCGTTTGCGCGCCTCGGCCACGGGTGATACCCATACCGGGAGCGCGCAGGCGCAAGCGCCCGAACGGATGGGAGTCGGAGTGAACGTCAACGGTCGGAAAGCCCTCCTCGTCGATCTCGGTGAAGCCCAGGGGCTCCTCGGCCTGGCAGAACACCTCGGCCCCGAAGTCGGGCCTCCCGATCGCCACGACGCCGCCGAGCTCGACCCCGCCCAGGCGCTGGGCTCCGCGCTGGAGACCCTCCCCGACGAGGGCGACCGCCTCGTGCGCGCCCTGGCCGGCCAGGGTGGCGAGCTCTTCGGCCGCAAGTTGCCGTTCTGCGGACGCCGCGAAGCCCTCGAGGCCCTCTACAACGCGGTCCGCGACGCCGTCGGCCAGCGCCGCCTCCACATCGTCGAGATCGCCGGCGCCCGCGGCCTCGGCAAGACCCGCGTCCTGGCCGAGGCCCTCGCCATCATCGACGCCAACGCCCGCGGTATCGACGTCCTGCCGGTCGCGGTGCGCCCCGGCGACGGCCCTCAGGCCCTCATCGCGCAGCTCGTCCGGCGCCGCTTCGGTATCCACCCACGCGACTCCGACCAGGCCGCCTACGACCGCATCCTGGAAGCCCTCGAGCCCTTCGTGGACGAGCGCCTGCTCGTCGGACAGGCACGCCTCCTCGGCCACCTCGCCGGCCTTCGCGCCATGGGCCCGGGCGCCGACGCCCTGCCTGCCGATCTCGAAGCCTTCCGCCGCCAGGCCCAGCGCGCCCTCATCGGGGTCTTCCGCCACGACCTGGTCCACGCCCCGCGCATCCTCGTCCTGCAAGGGCCGCAAGCGCTCGACCAGCACGGCCTCGAGGTCCTCCTGGGCCTCGTCTCCGAGCTCGCTGGCGAGCCCTTCATCCTGGCCGTGCTCGGCGACCTGCCCGCCCACAGCGAGCTCCGCGTGGTCCAGGACGGCCGCGCCGCCCGCGTCCGCGTCACCGTAGAGCCGCTCGGCGAGCGCGACATGGAGCGCTTCGCGGCCGCCCTCTTCGCATCCCCGGGCGACTTCCCCGAGCTCGTGCGGACGCTGGTCGACACGGCCCGCGGCAGCCCCCGCCTCGCGCTCGAGAACGCGCGCCTCCTGGTCCAGCGCGGCCTCCTGTCGCCGTCGGCCGACGGCCTCGTCCTGACCGGCGTCGCTGGCACCGTCGACGCCAAGACCCTCGCCACCGACCTCGAAGAAGCCTCGCGCCTCCGCGTGCTCGCCCTCGGTCGCGGCGAGAAGGCGCTTCTCCAGGCCGCCGCCGTGCTGGGTCGGGCCTTCTCGGCCGAGGCCGCCTTCGCCGTCGGCCAGGCCCTCGACCCCGCGCTCGGCGAGGCGCTCGGCGGGGAGCCCGGGCTCCTCGACTCCGAGTCGGTCTGGCCCGCGGTCGAGCGCGTCCTCGAGACCCTGAGGGTCGCTGGCCTCTTGCGGCGCGATCCTGCCTTTGTGAATGACGCTCACGCTGAGGTCACGTCCAGCGCCGGGGCCGACAGCTCGACCCTCGGGGCGGTCTGGCGCTTCGCTCACGGCGACGACCGCGCCCGACTCCTGGGCGAGCTCGGCGGCGATCTCCGCCCCAACATGCATGCGCTGGCCGCACAGTGGCTCGAAGGGCGTCAGGTCGCCGGCCACGATCCCGGTGTCTTCTACGAGGCCGTCGCCGCCCACTGGCTGCACGCCGGGCGCCGCTCCGAGGCCGCGCGCGCCCTGGTCCGCGCCGCCGAGGCAGCCCGCGACGGCCTGGCGCTGCACCGCGCTCGCTCGCTCTATCGCGCCGCCCTCGACGCCCTCGGCCTCCACGGCCCGACGCGCGGGCTCGATCGCGCCCCGTTGCTCTTGACGACACTGCTCGGCTACGCCGACTTCGCGGCGCGCTCGGGCGAGGTCCAGCTCTGCCGTCGCCTCGCCGCCGCGGCCCTCGAAGCCGCCCACGCCACCGATCCGCGCCCCGCCAACGAGCTCGGGTCCGTCGCGCGCGCCTGGCTGCTGCTCGGCCGGGCCTACCGCGGACTCGGCAGCTACGCCTTCGCGAAGACCTGCCTCCACCAGGCCGCCGACCTCTCGCGCCGCGCCGCCGATGCGCGCGGCTCGGGCGATGCCCTGGGCGAGCTCGCGCGCGTCCACTGGCTCGAAGGCGGGGACGGCGGCTACACCGTCGCGCTGCGCCTCCTGGAGGAAGCCCTCGAGGTGCGCCGCGCCCTCGGCTCGGCCCGCGCCATCGCCGAGACGCTCGGCCTCATCGCCAATATCCGTATCCAGCGCGCGGACTTCGACGGCGCACGCCCCGTCCTGGAAGAAGCGCGCTCGCTCTCGCGTGAGGTCTACGATCTCGCTGGCGAGGCCCGCGCGTTGATGGCGCTCGGTGCCATCGCCTACTTCCGCGACGAGCTCGAGCGCGCCATCGAGCTCTGGCAGGAGGGCCTGCGCGTCGCGGAGATGGCCGGCGAGCGCGAGCTCATCGGCGCCTTCCTGAACAACATCGGCGAGGCGCGCCTGGCACGTGGCGAGCTCGACCACGCCCGCGCGGCCCTCCTCGAGGCGCGCGAGGTCACGATGGAGACCGGCGACCTCCGCACCCTCACCGACGCCCTGAAGAACCTCTCGGGCCTCTACACCAAGACCGGCGAGCTCGTCCGCGCCCAGGCCGCGGCCGACGAGGCACACGCCCTCGCGACCGCCATG
>JAEUKJ010000221.1 GCA_016792665.1 Deltaproteobacteria bacterium
CGGGTCGACCCCACGCGTGCACGACCTCCAATACGTCGCGCCGCGCCCATCGGAATACGCGTCGCCCACGCTCGCGGCGGCCGGGTCGTAGTGCAGCGGGAAGTCGCTCGGGTCGCAGCGGAAGCGCTCTTCGATGACCAGCACGCGTCGACCCGCCTGGACGCGCTCGACGTAGGCACGATGGGTCTCCATGAAGAAGGCGAAGCTCGCGAGGCGCTGGCGCGGATCGGTGCCGAGGCGATCGGGCGGGGTCTGCACCTGCAAGAGGTCCTCGACCCCGTCGTCGTCGAAGTCGCCGAGCGCCGAGACGCAGGCCTTGCTGAGGCCGTTCACCTCGTCCGCGCGCAGGCGTCGGCCCCCATAGGCCGGAGTCGTGATGGCCACCAGCGGGCCGGGCGTGTCGTTGCGCAGCGACTCGACCAGCGGCATCGTGATGCGCTCGGTGCACGCGGTCGGCTCGGGTTTCCGCAAGAGCCCTTCGAGGCACGAGACAACCGGCACGTCCACGCCGAGCTCGTCGCGCAGGAGCACCGTGTCGACCTCGACCAGATCGCAGCGGGCGTTGGCGCGCAGGGCCGCGTCGCTCAGCAGTGCTGGGTCGCGGACCTCTTCGCGCACCCAGCCGTCGCGGTCGACGTCGCAGATCTCGGGGCGCGTGTCACCGCCCGGCGGCATGAAGTAGCCGGGCGTCGTCTCGCAGATGCACGCGCTCGTGTTGGTGCGGAAGGGCCACACCCGCCCTGTGAGGCCCGTGCCCCCGCAGCTGAAGTTGCACGCGCGGCACGCCCCGTCGCTGTCGCGCGCTTCGCCCGGCGGGCAGGGCAGCGGCAGGCAGGTCGGCGTGCTGCCCGTGACGTCGCAGTACTCGCTGTTCAAGCAGCTCCCGGTACCGCACGCGAGCTGCCCGACACAGCGGCCCTCGCGCTCGACCGCGTCATCGACACACGGCCCGCAGACGGCCGTGTCGCCTTCCTCGACACAGGTCCGGAGCTGACTCGTGCAGAGGCTCAAGAGGCTGCCCGGCTCGTCCGACCCGCAGTTCGGGTTGCCCGGCACGCAGCGGCCCTGCGACAGCACGAAGCCGTCCTTGCACGCGCCGCTCACGCAGGTCGCGTCGACCCCAGCCTCTTCGTCGCAGCGCTGGTTCGCGCCGCAGTAGCCCTCGGCGACCAGGTCGGCACAGCTCCGCGGCGTGCGGCAGGTGCCGCCATCGCACAAGAGTCCGGTGCCGCAGCTGTCGGTGCACGGGCAGCCCGCGCGCTCGGTCGAGCACACGCGGCAGGTGTCATCGCCCAAGCACGTGAGGCCGGCGTCGCAGGTCGGCTCCGTGCGACGTCGACACGGACAGCCGTCGGCCCCGGGGGCACACGCCAGCGCGGCGCAGGTGCCGTCGGTGCAGACCGCGCCCTCGTCACAGGTGCCGTTGGCGCACGCGCAGCCGAGTCCACCCTCGGGGCACGTGACGCAGACCTCGTCGCGACACGCGAGCTCGCCCTGGCAGCTCCCATCGCCGCGGCAGAGGCAGCCTTCCTCGCCGCGGGTACACAGCGTGCACTCGCCTGCGACACACTGGCCGCGGAGGCACGCGCCCGCATCGCACGCGCAACCGAGCGAGCCCAGCGCGCACTCCGAGACCTCGCCATCGGGTTCGGCGACGTCGCTCGTGTCGGCGGCGTCCTGCGGGACGTCGTCGCCTCCGCACGCGCCGACCCAGACGAAGACAGAGAGCACGACGGCGAACAGACGGCGTCCATCGAAGGGGTGCATGGGCATCTCAGAACACCGTGAAGTCTGTGTAGTGGATGAGGATCTGGATGTCCGAGAGCGAGCCCAGATCGATGTCGCGGTTCACCGCTTCGTCGCGACGATTGATGATGAGCTCCCACATGGTGTGGGCGTAGGGGCGGTCGCGCAGACGCAGGTTCTGGTAGTTCTCCGGCGGGAAGACGCGGCTCCCGTTGAAGAAGACGTCGACCACTGCCGTGCGCACGGGGAAGACGTAGTAGTCGTTGCGGTCGTCGATGCTGCGCAGGATCGAGGTGCCGCGCTGGCGGAGATACACGCGGCCCAGGCGATCGCCGATCTCGGAGCCGACGACGTTGACCTCGATGTAGCGGATCTTGTGGTTCCTCGTGAGCGGCGACAGGTCGTCGACCGAGGTGCCGAAGGGCAGGACGATGTAGCCGTTCTTGTCGAGGCGGGCCGGGTCCTCGAGGGCCGCGACCATGCGCGCGATGCGGTCGCTCTGGGTGATGGCGCGCTTGTTCTCGTCGAGGTAGGGGATGCGCAGGATGTCGTCGCGCAGCGACACGATCGACACGCGCGCATCGGGGAGACCGAGCTGTTCTTCGAAGTCGGCGAAGGCGTTCTCGAGGTCGGTCAGATAGTTCTCGAGGTTCGGGCGACCGCGCGAGGCGAGGCGGATCAGGAAGAGCTCGTCCAGTCGCGCGTAGCTCGTCGAGGTGTAGTACTCGTACATGCGGGTCGCCCGGTAGGCGGCGCGCATCGCGTCCTCGAAGGCGATGTCGGCGTTGATGACCGCCTCGTTCCGGTAGATGCGGACGTTCGGATCGTTCTGCGCCGCCTCGACGTCGATGAGGAGCTGCTGCGCCTCGGTCTGCCGCTCTTCGAGGCGCTGGGCCTCGCTGAGGCTCCTCGAGACCTGGACCACGTCGAGCTCGAGCTGGATCTGGGCGCGCAGGGCCTCGAGCACGATCTCGTCGAGCCCGCGGATCATCCCGGCCATGCGCGCGGCCGAGTCGACGAGCTGGGCCTCGCACTGGCGCTCGGTCACCCAGCGACCCGTCTCGAGCTGCTTCGTGGCGATCTGCTGCTGGTAGCGAATCGCCGCTCCCTGGGACGCGGCCTCGGCCCCCGTCGCAGCCGCGGCGAGCCCGAAGCCCGTGCCGGCGAGCCCCGCGCAGATGGCTTTGGACGGCGGATCGAAGGCGGTCGTGCAGTTCGAGAAGCTGTCGACGGCCTCCTTGGCCGAGGTCAGGAGGCGCACCGCCCCGCCGAGCGCGGCCTGCACGATGGCCATGTCGCGCTGCGCGTCGCGCACGTCCTGGGCGGTCTCGTACTCGAACTGCGCCTGCTCGCGGATGAGGCCGCACTGCGTCGCGACGCGCGTGCGCTCGGTCTCGATCTCGGCGGTGGCGTTGCGGTAGCGCGCGAGCACCCCCTCGAGCGCCGTGGAGGCCACGTCGACCTCGAGCATCTGCTCGTAGATCGTGCCGTTGCCGAAGAGCGCACACGGGTCGCCGGTGACCAGCGCCAGGCGCGAGCGATCGGCGTAGCGCCGGATCGCGGGCCGCGTGACACCGTCGTCGCCGGTGAAGACGCCGCACAGGGTTGCGAGCTGGTCCTCGTAGTTGTTCTTGACGCGCACGAGCTCGGACTGGAACTCGGCCGAGTCGAGGCGGCCGGCGGTGAGCGAGTCGAAGGCGATCTGCTCGCGCTCCTTGGCGGTCTGGAGCTTGCTGCGCGCGGTCTGCACGAGCAGGTCGAAGCCGTTGCTGCCAAAGGACGTGGACGAGGTGTCGACGGCGGGGAAGGGGACGTACTCGGGAGGGAAGCCGAAGTAGGTCGCGCCGCGCACGATGGTCTCGAAGATCTCGCGCATGTCGAGGAGCGCGACGCGGAAGGTGCGCTGGGCGACCCCGAGCTCGCGCACGATCTGATCCTTGAACGACGCGCCGGTCTGGTCGGCGATGTCGAGCATGAGCCGCGACAGCATGACCGACTCCATGTAGGTCCGCGCATACGCCCGCTCGAGGACGCGGCGCGCGATGTCGGCGCGGTTGAAGTCGCGGTAACGCTTGGCGATCTCACTCCATGCGAAGGCGGCTTGGGCGCTCGCGCGGACGATGCGACCGAGGTAGAGGGTCACCGTCTGCGGCGAGATCATGTTGACCGCGCTCGAGGTGTCCCCGCGCCCGAGCGCTTTGGCGATCGACGGGCCGAAGCGATAGAGGCGGTCGAGGGTCATCTCGTAGTACTGGGTCGCCGTGTAGAGGCGCTCCATCTCGGCGCCGGCGACGCCGGTGAGGTTGATGCCGTCGAGCTCGAGGGCCGTGCCCTCGAAGTCGCGCGTGCGCGTCATGGCGAGGTCGAAGCGCGAGGCGAAGGCACTCGTGAGCTCTTCGTCGCCGAGCATCACGAGGAGCTCGGTGTAGAGGCGCTCGAAGCCGTCGTAGCCCGCGCGCTGCGCGAAGTTGCCGCGCAGGAACTGATCGAGCTGGTTCCGCACCGGGGTCGAGAGGGTGTCGATGCGGTTGGCGTAGATGTCGACGAGGCAGTCGACGCGGTCGCGGATCGACTCGATCGCCTTGGCATCGTAGCAGTAGGGCACCGCGTCCGAGCCGGGCACACACGGCGCGGGGGCGAAGCCGACCTCCGCGTCCTCGTCGCGGCGACTCTGGAAGCGCGTCTTGTAGCGGAAGGCCTCGTCGACCGCGGCGGCGAGCGGGGCCAGCGGTGCGGTGGTCGGGGTCGTGATCCGCGGCCGGAAGAAGGTCTTGCCCTCGCGCAGGTCGTTGAGATCGACGTCGCACAGGGCGCGCGACGAGTCCTCGCAACGCCACGGGGGCTCGAGGGTCGCGATGCCCCCGGCGACCCAGGCGTCGAGGGTCTGTCGGCAGGTGCCGTCGGCCTGGCAGGCTTCGCGCAGGATCGAGCCCTGCGTGAAGCTCTCCTTGGTGTCGAAGAAGACGACCTCGCTGCCGGGCAGGCAGGGCTTGGGGATCTGGAGCACGATCGCCCCGCCCGCGTCGGTCTCCATGTAGCCCGTGCCCGGCGGAGGGTCGCCGTCGAAGGGGTCGACCGTCAGGGTCGTGAGCTCGCCGCCGCCGTCCATCCGGCCGTCGCAGAGGTAGTGGATCTGGTCCTCGCGCGCGGTGATCGGGTCGAGCGCGAAGGCCGCGCCGTCCCCCGCGTCGCCGTCGATGAGCACCTTGACGAGGCGGTCGGGGGTCGAGGCCACGTCCACCGGCAGCTTCGCGAGGAGGGCCGGGCTGCAGCTCATCGTGACCGTCGGGTCGGGGCGGTTGTTCTTGGGCACCGGGGTCCCGACGTAGTCCGCGTCGGCGAGGTCGGCCGGCGTGCGCTTGAGCGTCACGAAGGCGTAGGCCGAGACCGGGGGCTGACCCGGGACGAAGCTCCCGAAGCTCTCGCGCACGAGGAGGAAGAGGTAGGTCTGGTCGATGAGCGCGCCGTCGAGCAGCTCGAGGGTGCGCTGGCGGACGCGTCCGTCGGGCGAGGGGTTGGCGCGCGCGAGGTCCATGTCGAGGAGCTTCAGCACCTCGTCGGTCGGCACGAAGGGAAGCTTGGCGTCGCGGCACTCGACGGTCGCGCGGCCGAGATCCGGGTCGACGCGGGTGCCGGCCGTGAAGCCCGGGATGAGCCAGGGGATCGACTGCGGCGCGAAGCCGATGGCACAGCCCGTTGCTGGGGCGGGGTAGCGCGCGCCGGTCGTGATCTCGGCGCCGAGCTGCTCGACGAAGACCACACACGCCGACCCGATGCGCGGGTCGCAGGCGCCGGGTCGCGCCGGGTCGGCCGCGAGACGCAGCGACACGGCAGGGTTGTTCGGATAGTGCAGGGCGGTCGTCGCGTCGATGCGCCCGATGAGCTGCGTCGGGTCGTCGAGGCGCGCGCGCAGATGAAGCGCAATCGGGAGCTCGGTGGTCGCGCTCGGCACGGGCTGCGCGCTCGCGTTGTCGACGTAGACGCGCACGCCCGCGGGGTTGGTGAAGGGGTAGCACACCGCGCTGGTCGAGCCGCCCGTGACCTGCTTACAGAGCTCGCGGGTGCGCGGCTGATCCCAGCTGCCCGTGCGGGTCGCGGTGAGGACCGCCTCGAGCTCGGCCCAGCCCTCGAGGTTGCCCTTCCGGAAGGCCCCCCAACGCTGGATGAGCGCGTTGCGCACGTCGGTCACGTCGCTCTTGTCGGCGCGGTCGAGCCACGCCGCGACGCCGTCGTCCTCGAACGCGGTGAAGTAGTGGACCTGTCCTTCCCAGCGGCCGGAGACGTCTTCGACGTAGCGGACCGTGACCTCGGTCGAGCCGCTCGGCCCGGTCACGAGCAGGCGCCCCGTGTAGCGCACGCCGGGCGAGCCGCCGCCATTGCCGATCGTGATCTCGGGGCAGGTGCCCTGACAGGTGATCTCGATCTGCGCACCGCGCGTCGTGGTCTGCCCGTCGGAGAGCTCGAGCCACCACAGCGGGCACTCGGTCGCCGAGCCCGCGCAGGGCAGGTACTCGCCCGTTGTCGCGTCGACCGGCGTGTCGATGAGCTCGCTGCCCCCGTCGGCCTCGAAGAGCTCGTGGGCGAGCTTGCGCACGGTGATGCGCTGCGTGCCGCCGCCCTCGGGCGTGATGCGCAGGGTGCGGCG
>JAEUKJ010000508.1 GCA_016792665.1 Deltaproteobacteria bacterium
GGGCCGTGTCGGTCGCGACCAGGAAGAACCGGTCCTCCGCGAGCTTCGTGATGGTCACGTCGGCCTGGAGCTTCCCGTCGTCGTCGAGCCACTGCGTGTACACGATCTCGCCGACGGCCCCATCGACCCGGTTGGCCGACACGTGCTCCAGCACGCGCCCCGCGTCGCGCCCCTGCACCAGGAACTTCGACATGAACGACATGTCCATGACGATGACGCCCTCGCGGCACGCCCGGTGCTCGCGCTCCCAGTGCCCAAACCACGCGAGCCGCCCCCACCCGAGCTCGCCCGGGTCCGGGTTCACGACGCCCGGCGCGTACCAGTCGGGGCACTCCCACCCGGACACATCCCGGAAGAACGCCCCGCGCGCGGCCAGGCGATCATGGAACGGCGTGCGCTTGGCATCGCGCGCCGTGGCCATCGCGCGCGTCGGATAGTGACAGCGATAGACGAGCCCCAGCGACTCGGCGATGCGCTCGCGCCGGTACTCGGGATTTCCCTGATAGGCGCGCAGCCGGTCGATGTTCATGCCGGTCACGTCCTGGTCCGGCTTGCCGGTCAGGATCCAGTGCGCCAGCAAGCGCCCGACCCCGCCGCCCGTCAGGATACCGATCGAGTTCAGGCCCGCCGCGACGAAGAAGCCGCCCAGCTCGGGCGCCTCGCCCAGCACCGGCGAGAGATCTGGCGTGAAGCTCTCCGGCCCACAGAAGAGCTTCTTGATGCCGGTCTCGAGCGTCACCGGCACGCGGTTCATGGCCTTCTCGACGTAAGGCGTCATGCGGTCCCAGTCGGGCGGGATCTCGCCGAACGAGAAGTCCTGCGGGATCCCTTCGACCTTCCACGGCGCCGACACCGGCTCGAAGAGGCCGACCATCAGGCCATCGCCCTCAGGCCGGATGTACGTGTACGAGCTCGGGTCCTCGAGCACCGGCCACTTGGGATCGATGCCCGGGATCTTGTCGGTCAGGAGATAGTAGTGCTCGGCCGCCTGCAGCGGGATCGACACCCCCGCCTTCAGCCCGAGCTCACGCGCCCACATGCCCGCACAGTTGACGACGGTGTCGCATTCGATGCGGCCAAACGGCGTCTCGACCCCGGCCACCCGCTTGTTGCGCCGCAGGATGCCGGTGACCGGCACCCCCTCGAAGAGCTTCGCCCCGCGCATGCGTGCGCCCTTCGCCAGCGCCATCGTGAAGTCGACCGGGTTCACGCGGCCGTCGTCTTTCACATAGAAGCCCGCGTGGAGGTCATCGACCTTGGCGATGGGGAAGAGCGCCTTCACCTCGGACGGCGTGATCTCCTGCACGTCGACGCCAAGGTACCGGTTCAGGGCCGAGACGCGCCGATACTCTTCCAGGCGGTCCTTGTCGCCCGCGACCTCGATGAACCCGATGGGCAGGAACCCCGAGCTCTGCTCGGTCTCGGCCTCGAGCTCGTACAAGAGCCGCCGCGTATACTTCCGCATCTCGGTCGAGGTCTCCGAGAACGACCCGAACGTCACCATGAGCCCCGCGGCATGCCACGTCGTGCCCGAGGTCAGCCGGTCCCGCTCGAGCAAGACCACCTCCTGACACCCCATCTTGGCCAGGTGGTAGGCCACCGAGGTACCGATCACGCCCCCACCGATCACGACGACACGCGCGTGCTGGGGCAGGTTGGGCTGGGACATCACGCAACTCCTCACTCGGGGGAACACCCGTGACGGGCGGCGGAGGAAGGGAGCCCACCCGAGCCATGCTCGTCAAGTGATTCGGACACGCCGACCCGCACCTGGCCTTCGAGCCTGGGGGGCGAAACCCGACCTCAGCGGCTCGGAGCGACGTCGCTCGGGAGGGTGGCCCGGCGCAGCCAGCGGAGGCGCGCGACGAAGTAGATGAGGCCGCCGACGCCGGTGATGGCGACAGGGACCACCAGTGCGTGGTGGCCCATCTTCGTGTACGCGAGGGCGCCGAAGAGGCCGCCCGTGGCGAAGCCGAAGAACAGGCCGAGGTACAGGAAGAGGCGCCAGCCCGTGACGCCGCGGCGCGCGACCGCCTTGCCGATGGCGATGCCGATGTCGGTCAAGACGCCGCTCATGTGGGTCGTGCGCACGATGGCCCGGCTGTACTGCGTGGCCATCGCGTTCTGCAGGCCGGCGGCGAGCGCCAGTGGGGCGAGCCGGAGGACGATGGGGTCGCCGGGCAGGAGGAGGCTCAGCGACAGGACCGCCGACTCCATCATGAGGAGGACACCGTAGCGTCGCCCGAGCCTGAGGCGTGTCGAGTCGAGGACGCCTCCGCTGACGGCCGCGCCGAGGACGAACGCGATGAGCAGCGAGAGGTCCAGGACGAGGTGGTCCTGGCGGGCCTGGACGAGGTCGACCGAGAGCCGCGTCGTGACGCCGGTCATGTGGGTCGTGCCGATGTGCAGCGCGCCCGCCACGGTGAGGGCGTTGACGTAGCCCGCGACCCCGGCGAGGGCGCTGGCCGCCAGCGCGGTCTGATAGAAGTATTCGGGGCGGGGCTCGACCTCGTGGGATGCGTTCACGGCGTCTCTATACGCGCGTCGCGGGGCGTCCTCCAGAATCGCGTGGCTGAGACAGCGCGCGCAATCCGGACAAGGCCGCTGCGCAAAGTGGATATCGTCGAGGCGACACGCATGGTGTCATTGCGCACTCGTGCCGGAGGTAGGGACATGGGCAAGGCGCTGCTCGAGACGACGCAGAAGCAGGACCAGGACAAGGGCAGGAAGGGGCCAGCGGAGGCGGAGCCCACGGCCAACGGACGGGCGCTCAAGGCGCAGCTCCGGGCGTCGGGCTTCGCCGAGGGAGGGGCCCTGCTCGCGCCGGGGTCGACGGACGCGGCGCCCACACGCCCGAAGACGGCCTTGCCCGGCAAGGACAAGGGCAAGGGTGAGGCGGCCAAGGACCCGGTCGCCGCGGCGCCCGCGAAGGCCGACGGGGAGAAGGCGCCCGCGCAGGACAAGAAGGCTGTCGCGTGGTGCGACTCCGAGCTCGACGACCCGGGGACGGTCGCGTTCCTGGCGGGCAAGAGCGCCACCCCCGACAAGGCCGAGTACTGGATCACGTACGCGTGGAAGGAGTTCGAGCGGATCAAGGAGAAGCGCCCGGACGTCTACAAGCGCTACTCGAAGACGATGAAGGACGAGGACATCGCGATCGTGATGCTCTACTCGTCGCAGGCGGCGTACGCGATGAACGCGCTTCTCCGCGGGCAGGTGAAGAGCAAGGCCTGGGTCGAGGCGTGGGGCCCGCTCGTGGCGCAAGCCGAGGCGGCGCTCAAGAAGGCGCCCAAAGGCGTGAGGAACAAACAGTACAAGACCCACAGAGACGATCCGACGGTCCTCATGGACGCCAAGGCGAAGGAGGACAAGATCGTCCCTTTCAAGACGGTCCACCGGAGCGATGGCTGGAACGGCGCCTTCGAGGAGTACTTCGCGAACGCCTTCAAGACGGGCGCGACACTGGACGAGCCGGCCTTCCTCAGCACGAGCACGGTCGCCGGGTCGTACCGGGATGACATGCCGGTCAATCGCACCATCGAGGACGTGAAGGTCGCGCGCTCGGTCGCGGACATCGCCGCGCTGAGGGACGAGAACGAGGTCCTCTTCCCGCCCGGGCAGCGCTTCCAGGTCGTCTCGATGGAGCTCGAGGACAAGGCGCGCGGAGCGAGGTTCGCGGTGAAGAGCGGGACGGCGCTCTATCCGAAGCGCGACCGGGGCCCGCAGGCCTTCAATCGCAACGGCCTGGCGTGGCATGTCAAGCTCAAGCACGTGGGCGTCGCCAAGCAGGACAAGGGCGCCAAGAAGGCGGGCGCGGACGACGACGCCAAGAAGACGAGGTCCAAGGACAAAAAGGACGAGAGCGGCGGACTGCTCGGACTGTTCGGACTCTGACACGTCGCGTCCGCGGCGGGTCGGTGCTAGCCTCTGGAGTCACCGCGCCCAACGTCTGAGTCGCCAAACGTCATGACTGCACCTCGCCGACTTCGACAGCCATTGTCTCGCACGCCGTCGCTGGTGAGCGACTCGGCCGACGAGGTGCGCGAGATCTACTCCCGACAGACGACCCCCATCTCGCTCGAACCCGTGGGTGGCTCGCGCCGCTTCGGGGTGCGCATGCACCACACCACCTTCGGGCCGCTGCACCTGCACTCGTTCGCCACCGCTGGGGCGCTGCGCGCGCACACCCCGCACAGCCGGGACGTCTATGTGCTTGCGCTCGGGCGGGTCGGCGCGATCGAGCTCCGGAATGGCGGGCGCGTGCTGCCCATGGACCCGGGTCGCTTCGGGTCACTGACGTCGCCCGGCCAGGCCGTCGAGGTCGCGATGCACGCGGGCCACGTCGGCCTGGAGCTCGTGATCCCGCGCGCCATCGTCGAGTCCGCGTACACCGCGCTCACCGGTCGCCAGGCGCGGCAGCTCCACCTCGAGCCCTCGGTCGCGTTCGAGTCGCCGCGCGGCGCAGCGGCCATGCGCCTCCTGCAGGTCATCGAGCACGAGCTGGAGCACGACGTGGTGAGCGCCGTCCCATCGATCACGGCGAGGCTCGCCGACAGCCTGGTGCATGCGTTGATCTGGGCCCAGACGAGCAGCGACGAGGCGACGAGCGACCCGGGGATCGGCTACGTGCGACGCGTCGAGGCCTACATTGATGCCCACCTCGCCGATCCGCTCACCCTGACCGAGCTCGGCGTGGTCTCCGGCGTCAGCGTGCGCGCCCTGCAGGGCGCCTTCCGCGCCCACCGCGGCATGTCTCCCCTCCAGTACCTGCGCGCGCGGCGCCTCGAGCGCGCGCACAGGATGCTCGCCAGCGGCGATGACTTGAGTGTGACCGAGGTCGCGCTCGCGTGCAGCTTCGAACACCTCGGGCGCTTCAGCTTGCGCTACCGCGAGCGCTACGGTGAGAGTCCCGCCGACACGCTGAAGCGCGCCCGCGGCTGACGCACGAGAAGCGCGTCTTGCTCCGAACGTCGGGGCGGGGCAGACTCGGACCTGGGTGGAAGCACGGAGGTTTCCTATGCGCGGCGCGCGGATGTGGCTGGTGGTCTGTGGGATCTCGGGGCTCGCGGCGGGGTGTCTGTCCGAAGGGCGGCACCTCGACGAGGACACGGCTGACGGCGACGTGGCCGACACACGCACCGACACGAGCGCCGACACCGGGGTCGATGCCGACACGGTGGACCTCTGCCTCGGCAAGACCTGCGATGACCAGGACGACTGTACCTACGACCGCTGCGTCCCCGAGACCGGTGAGTGCGAGCACCTCGGCCTGCCGAGCGCGGGTGACCCGGGCATGCCGGCCCCCATCGAGTGCACGGGCAACACCTCGTGCGAGGACGGCGACCCCTGCACCACCAACAGCTGCGTGACCTGGCCCGGGGGCTGCGGCAACGCCGGCGGCAGCTACTGCGTGACCGAGGTCATCCCCGGCTGCGGCGGGTGCCAGGGCGGTTGCGACGACGGCAACCCATGCACGGTGGACACGTGCACGGCGAACGGGTGCCTGTTCGCTCCGATCGGCGACTGCCTCCCCGAGTGCGTCGAGGCCGGCACGATGAAGGTGGCCGAGGCCTTGCGCAACGGGCAGTCGGGCGCCGCCTTGAAGGTGGTCGGTCAGATCGCGCCGCACACGAGCTTTCTGGTCTGCAGCGACGGTCCGAACTGCGGCTGCGTCGGTCCGCCAGCGCTGCGGGACGACGCCAATCCCCCAGCCGAGCTCATGCTGCGGGGCGCCCCCGCCGCGACGCCGAGCGAGACGGTGCGATGGGGTTGCGCGGCCTCGGGGTGCGAGGAGGTCGTGACGACATGTGAGCCGGCGAAGGTCACGGTGCGGTATCGGGCGTGGGGCACGGGTCTCGGGAGCTGGGAGCTCACGCAGAGCGGAGGCGGAGCGGCGATACCGGCGCCCCCGGGCGTGGCGGGGCTGTCGGTCCAGGGGTACTGCCTCGAGACCAAGCGCGAGTCGCTGGTCGGCAAGTATGCAGGGACGCTGGAGATCGGGGGCAACGAGCTCAGCTTCGACGCATCGATGGCCGTCGAGAACGGCACCCTCTGGGCCAGGTTCGGCAGCACGAGCTGCCTGAGCTGCCCGGACTTCCTGAAGTTCGCGGGCGCGACGGTGCCCGTCACGATCGGCGACGGGTGGGTCGAGTTCCAGGTCGAGCTGCCCGGCTACCTCGGCCCGAAGACCGAGACCGTGCGCCTCTACTCGAACCAGAACCAGCTCGCCGGCAGCTACGGGCAAAGCGGCATCACTGGCGCGGTCGCGTTCCCGCAGGGCGGGCACATGGCACTCACCCGACAGCCGCGCTGACGATGTGGGACGCGGCGGAGGCGACCCGGACGCGTGGCCGACATCCGGTCCTTGGCGTGCGTGAAGGCGCGTGCTAACGGCGCGCGCATGGAAATCAGAGCCCTGCGTTACCTCGTCATCCCGTCCCTCCTTGCCCTCAGCGCTTGCGACAAGAAGGCCGAGCCTGCCAAGACCGAGCCCGCCAAGACCGAGCCCGCCAAGACCGAGCCCGCCAAGGTCGAAGGCGAGAAGAAGGCCGAGCCCGCGGCCGCCGAGCCTGCCAAGGCCGAGCCCGCCAAGGCCGAGCCGGCCCCCGAGGCCAAGGCGCCCGAGGCCCCTCCCATCCCCGAGGCCAAGGGCCTCTTCGAGTGCCACAAGGCGGCGACCCCGCCGGTGGCCGACGCGAAGGACCCGTGGGCGCTGCGCTGGGCGGTCCCGGCCTGCCCCGAGATCCCGTCGACCTTCGAAGGCATCACCTTCGGCATGGACCGCGCGGCGGCCGAGACGACCGGCAAGGCCGAGAAGAAGTTCAGCGGCGACTCGGGGTACATCTACCTCGGCAAGTCCCCGTTCCGCCTCCAGACCTCGTTCTGGTTCAACGAGGCCGGCAAGATCTATCGCTTCTCGCAGAAGATCGACCAGAAGGCCTTCGACCTGCTCAAGGCGGGCTGGGGTGAGCCGGTCGAGATCGTCGACGGTAGCGACAAGAGCTTCCGCTGGTACAACCCCGAGGCGAAGATCATGGCAGTCGCCGAGCCCGACTCGTACGACCGCGCCAACGCCGAGACGAAAGAGGACGAGAAGATCGAGGGCTACAAGCTCTACTTCGTCCAGTACACGCCGCTCACCGACCTCCTCGGGGCCGAAGGCATCGTGTCGAAGGCGATCATCGGCAAGACCGTGGCCGAGCTCCGCACGAGCTTCCCCGACCTCATCGAGGAGACCACCGCGGAGAAGGCCAAGGCCGAGCTCGCGGCCGCTGGCCTCGACGCCGAGACCCAGGCCAAGGCGGCGGCGCTCGGGGCCGCGGACGCGAAGGTCAACCTGAGCCTCCCGCCCGCCGCCACCGACGAGCACTTCACGACCGTCCATCCCTCCTGGAGCGAGGGCAAGATCGAGGACTACTCGTTCGAGTTGAGCCACGAGAAGAAGGACGACCTCAAGAACGAGCTGCTCGCCCAGATCGCGGCGCTGCTCGGCAAGCCGACCGCCAGCAAGCTGGAAGACGGTAAGCCCGAGTACACCTTCGCCGGCCCCAACGGCGTCGTCGTCCGGGTCTCGCCGTCCATCCTCGAGGACGGCTGGAGGGTCGAGGTCGCCGCCAAGTAGCGACGACTTTTTTTCGCCTGCCAAGGGTCCGATCTCGAAAGCCTTTTCGAGATCGGCCGGCAGCGACGAGAAGATGACACTTGAAATGCGACACCACGGCGTCGCATTTTGCGTTCATGCTCGACGACCCCGACAACGACGCGCCCGCTCACGAGGGCGCGCGCTACGCCATCGGCGACCTGGCCGAGGCGGCTGGCGTGTCGCGTCGCGCGGTGCGCTTCTATGTCCAGCGCGGTCTGCTGGCGCCCCCGCTCGGCGGCGGGCGCGGCGCGTTCTACACGGGCCAGCACCTCGAGCGCCTGCGGTCGCTGAAGCGCCTGCAGGAGGCGGGGCTGCCGCTCGAGCAGATCGCGCGCACCTTGGACGGGGACGACGATGGAGAGTCGCATCCACCGGGCGCACCCCGCGCCGCGGACGACCCGTGGGAGGAGCCCTGGATGCGGCTCTCCCTGGCGCCCGGCGTCGAGCTGGCGGTGCAGCCCTCGCGCGTCCCGGCGGCGCAGCGGAGGGCGCTGGTGGACGCGCTGAGAGGCGCCTTGCGCGCGGGCGGCACGGCAGGCGGCGCGGCGAGCGGCGCGGGCAAGGACACGGACGAGGCGCGCGGCGAAGGTCGACGCGCGCGGGTCGAGCAGGACGAGGGCGAGGAGGAACCATGAACGCAGGACTGTGGGTGAAGCCGACCGATGACCTTACGACGGGCCCCGTGCCCGTACCGCTGGCGGGCGTCGCGATCGCCGCGCGGCTGGCCGGGCCATCGGCCGAGGTCGTCATGCGCCAGCGGTTCGTCAACGCGGAGGCGCGGCCCATCGAGGCGGTCTATCTGTTCCCGCTGCCGACCGACGCGGCGGTGTCGGGTTTTGGTGTCGAGATCGACGGGCGCCGCATCGAGGGTCGCGTCGAGGAGCGCGAGAAAGCCTTCGAGACCTACGACGACGCGCTGGCCGACGGGCACGGCGCCTTCCTCGTCGACCAGGAGCGCCCGAACGTCTTCACGGTCTCGGTCGGCAATCTCCCGCCGGGCAAGGACGCGGTGGTCGAGCTGCGCTGGGTGCTGTCGTGCCCGCTCGAAGGCGCGGCCGTCCGCTTCCAGGTCCCGACGACCGTGTCGCCGCGCTACACGCCGAAGGTCAGCGCTGTGCCGAGGGTCGAGGTCGGCCAGCCCGACGACGACAAGCTGAACCCCGAGCGTCGCACGTCGGTGCCCTATGGCTTGACGTTGACCGTCGAGGTCGAGGGCGTCGTCGCCGCGGTCTCCTCGCCGTCGCACCCGATCGAGACGCGGCTCTCCGAGGGGGGCGCGCAGATCACCTTCGGCCAGACCGAGGTCGCCCTCGACCGCGACATCGTGCTGCTGGTCGAGCCGCGCGAGCCCTCACGCCCGCACGCGATCGTCGCGCGCGACGGCGAGGGCCACCGCTACGCGCAGGTCACCTTCGTCCCCGACTTCGCGGGCGAGAGCGAGGGCGCCGAGGTCGTGTTCCTCGTCGACTGCTCGGGCTCGATGGGCGGCGACTCGATCGCCGAGGCGCGCCGCGCGCTCGAGCTCTGCATCCGCGCGCTGGACCCGCGCGACCGCTTCGACATCGTGCGCTTCGGCAGCACCTTCGAGTGCCTCTTCGGGCAGGCGAAGGCCTACGACGAGGCCACGCTGAACCAGGCCGTCGCGTACGTGCGCGCGACCGACGCGAACCTCGGCGGCACCGAGATCCTCGAGCCCCTGCGCCACATCCTCGAGCGCCCGCGCGACGCGACGACGAAGGTGCGGCAGGTGCTGCTCCTCACCGATGGGCAGGTCAGCAACGAGAGCGACGTCATCGCGCTCGCCAAGCAGCACGCCGACCGCGGCCGCATCTTCGCGTTCGGGATCGGGGCCGGCGTGTCCGAGCACCTCGTGCGCGAGGTCGCGCGCCAGAGCCGCGGCGAGGTCGAGCTCATCTACCCCGGCGAGCGCATCGAGCCCAAGGTGCTGCGCCAGTTCGGGCGCGTGCGATCCCCGGCGCTCACCGACATCGCCGTCGACTGGGGCGGCCTCGAGGTCGAGCAGGCCCCGCGCACGGTGCCGACGGTGTTCTCCGGCGAGCCGCTCACGGTGTGGGCGCGGGTCAAGAGCGACGCCTCGCTGGCCCGCATCGACGTGGCGTTGAGCGGCGGCGGGCGTCGCTGGACCACGACCGTCGACCTCGAGCGCGCGGGCCTGGGTGGCCCGGTCCCGGCGCTGTGGGGGCGCGCCGCGATCCGCGACCTGGAGAGTGACACCGGCCGCCACGGCTCGTCGCAGGCGCGCCCCGAACGTGAGGGTCTCAAGACCCAGAAGCTCGTCGAGCTCGGGCGCAGGCTCGGTCTCGTGTCCTCGGCGACGAGCTATGTCGCCGTCGAGGTCCGCGCCGCGGCCGATCGGGTCGACGCCTCGCAGTCGACCTTGCGTCGCGTGCCCATCGCGCTCACCGCGGGGTGGCACGGCATCGGGTCGGTGCGCGGGGGACTCGCCGCGGGCGGGGCCGCGCTCACGTCGTCCTTTTACGGACATCTCGGCGCCAACCAGACGATGCACCGCTCGAGCGCCCCGCAGCCCTCGGCAGCCCCGGCCCCCGCAGCCAAATCCGGCGGCCTCATGAAGCGCATGGCGAAAAAAGTCGCCGACGTGTTCTCGCCGAAAGCCGAGGCCGACCACGAGCGAGCCGCGCCGAGCGCCGAGCCCGCTCGCATGCGACGGCCGGCCTTCGACCTGATGCCCTCCGAAGGCGAAGACGACCTCCAGATCGACGAGCCGCCCGCCCCGCGCTCCGCCCCCTCGGCGGCTCCGCTCTCCGCTGCGCCCGGCCACGCGCCCGCGCCCGTGGTGACCGACCCCCTGTACAGCTTCCTCATGGGGCAGCGCGCTAACGGCGCCTTCGTGGCCGGCGTCGTGCCCACGGCGATCACGGCGCTCGCGGCGTGGAACGAGGTCGTGCTCCAGTTCGGTGAGGACCACGCGGCGACCGCCGTCGTGCTCGCCTTGCTCGAGCGCGACTTCGCGGACCGCCGCGCCGAGTGGAAGGCCGCCGCCGAAAAGGCCCGCCGCTTCCTCGGGGCGAAGGCAATCGACGTCAGCGCCCTCGTCGCCTGACGTCTTGGAACCGCGGAGGCATGGAGTCGGATGGCGTCTCCGTGCTCTCCGTGTCTCCGTGGTTCACACCCACCGCGCTTCTTCCATTGGGGTCGCCGAACGCGATGGGGACGTCGTCAGCGTCCTCTACAACCACTTGACGACCGATGCCCCATAGAGCCGCACGCGCCGCAAGAGCACGTCACCCAACAGGAATCCGAGCGCCCACGGCAGCGGCTCGGGCCACATCGGGATGCGCTTTTCGGTCTTGGCGTCGCCGA
>JAEUKJ010000535.1 GCA_016792665.1 Deltaproteobacteria bacterium
ATCGCGACCTCAAGCCCGAGAACCTCTTCGTCGCCCACCTCGGCCGCGACCGCGACTTCCTCAAGGTGCTGGACTTCGGCCTCGTCAAAGAGCTCGACTCGCACGAGCCGGTCGCCGGCAAGCGCCCGCGCCAGCAGCTCACGGTGGCCGGTGCCCGCCCCGGCACGCCGGGCTTCATGGCCCCCGAGCAGATCGTCGGCACCGCGAGCATCGACCAGCGCGCCGACATCTATGCGCTGGGCTGCGTGATGTTCCACGCGCTCACCGGCAGCCCGGTGTTCGCGGGCGACGTCGAGGCCCAGCTCCTCTTCGCGCACGTCGACGTCGACCCCGAGACCCCGTCCCAGCGCGTCGGCCGCCCCTTGCATCCCGGGCTCGAGGCGGTGGTCATGCGCTGCCTCGCCAAGGACCCGTCGGCCCGCCCGCAGACGATGGAGGCGGTCGACGAGCTCCTGGCGGCACTGAGCTTCGAGCGCCCATGGTCCCAGGCCCGCGCACGCAGGTGGTGGGGCGAGGTCGAGGCCGGTCGCCCGCCTGCGGACGCCTGACAGAAGTGAGAGTGACTCTCACATGAGGGCGCTACTTCTCGTCGCCGCCCGGCCCGTTCAAGAGGCGCAGGTAGTCCTGGAAGCGTCCGGCCTTGCCGCGCTCGTCGACGCGCGAGAACGCGACCTGCACCCACGAGACGCCCGCCAGGGTCGGCGGCTGGAGCGACTCGACCCTGCCATGGATGACCAGGTCCATTCCGGGCGGGGTGCCGACGGGGTGGATCTCGACGTCGAGGCCGCGCGTCGGCGCGATGTCCGAGGTCCAGAGGGTGGCGGCCTGCCGGCTCAGGGTCTCGAGGCGCGCGACCGTGCTGTGCGAGCCCCACACGAGCAGCACCTTCGGGCGACGCGCGTCGTTCACGCGCTGACCGGCGTCGACGAAGCCGGGCGTCGCGTCGGATCGATCGACCGGGAGGTCGCCGCCCTTGTTGCGCGAGAAGAGTGCCGTGAAGATCCCGGTGACGCTGCGGCGGCGCGAGCGCTGTCGGTTGGCCACGTCGCTCGGCGGCCCCTCCGGGCGCGACGGCTCGGCGAGGCTCGGGGCGCGCACCGGAGGCGGCTCGGCGGCGGGGATCGGAGCCGGCGCGAGGGGCGGCGGCGGGGTCGAGCGGCCGCGCGCGTCTTCGCGGGTCATGCGGTCGAGCTCGCGGTCGAGGTCGACGACGGCCGGCTCGTCCTGCTCGAGGAAGCCGGGCTCCTCGGGGGCGAAGGCCTCGGGCTCGATGGGGCCGGTCGCGAAGCGATAGACCGCGTAGGCGCCCTGGGCCCGCTCCTCGAAGTGGATCTCGGGCGAGCGGACCTCGGGGTTCGACGGGTCGAGGGCGCGCAGGAACTCCTCGATGTGCGCGGGGTCGGCGCGCGTCGAGAGCTCGATGAAGCGGAGGCCGAAGCCGGTGTCGGGGTGCTCGAGGCTCGGGGTCTCGTGGGTCCAGACGACCTGCCCGCGCAGGTAGAGGTCGATCGCGTCGGGGTTGAAGCGCTCGAGGAGGGTGAGGACGGTGCCCTTCTTGGGGATGTGGCTGGCCTTGAGGAAGGCCCCGGAGAGGCTCACCAGGGTCGAGACCGCGAAGTGCTGGTCGCCACCCTGCTCGAACCGGAAGCGGATGCTCTTGGCGCGGCGCGGGTAGCGGCGCTTGTCGGGACGGGCGGATTTTCGGGAGACGGCCATGGCAGGGCCGCGACAGTATCCGCGGCGCCCGCTGCCGTCCACGCTTCGTCGCATCTCGGGCCAGAACTCACTTCGCCTTTGCCAGCGGGCGCACCGGTGTCTATGCATGCACGCCATGTGGGTCACGATTTCCCGGAGTTTTCGTCTCGAGGCCGCGCGCTCCCTGCCCAAGCTGCCGCCGAGCCATCCGTGCTCGCGGCTGCACGGGCACTCGTTCGTGGTCGAGGTCACCCTCGAGGGCGAGGTCGACCCCGAGGTCGGCTGGCTCGTCGACTATGACGTCATCGCGGCCGCCTGGGCACCGCTCGCCAAGGCCCTGGACCATCGTCACCTGAACGACGTCCCCGGGCTCGAGAACCCGACCAGCGAGTACCTCGCGCGCTGGGTCTACGACCGGCTGGCGCCCGCGCTGCCGGCGCTGGCGGCCGTGACCGTGATGGAGACCCCCGAGACGCGCGCGACCTATCGTGGCGCCCGCAAACCTTCCTGAGAGGACGCGACATGAGCTTCACCGATCGCCCCTACACCGAGTCGTACGCCGTCCGCGTCTACAAGCAGTACTTCAACTTCGGGTCGGCCCACTTCCTCATCTTCGGGGACGGCTCGCGCGAGGAGCTGCACGGCCACAACTACAAGGTCGAGGTCGAGGTGGAGGGCGAGACGATCGCTGGCGACCTGGTGCTCGACTTCATCCTCTTCAAGCCGATCATCAAAGGCATCTGCGACTCCCTCGATCACCGGACGTTGTTGCCCCAGAACAACCCGCACCTCGAGGTCGTGGTCGGCGAGGACCGGGTCGAGGCGCGCCACCGCGACGGCTCGTACTTCTGCTTCCCCAAGCGCGACGTGCGCGTCGTCGAGATCCCCAACACCTCGACCGAGATGCTCGCGACCTTCATCGCGCGCGAGGCGCTGCGCATCCTGCCGACCCGCATCCCGGACGCGCGCTTGAAAGCGTTGACCGTCTCCGTCGAGGAGAGCCCCGGTCAGGCCGGCCTCTACACGATCCGCTTCGACTGAATCTCGGCTCCGGGCGCGCAGCCGGATACGCCTCCTGGGGCCGAGGCGGTGGCGTACCGTTCGGGCGATCCTGCGGCAAAGCCTTCCCACGCTGGCAACTCGCTATACAGGGCGAAACGGCGTCGCTGCGGCGGCCACACGGTGATTCGCCAAGAGTTATCAGGGGCGAGCCCGAGACCGAATCGGGGCATGGTTCTTGCCCTATAGCCATGCGCTTCACGCCGCGTCGGGGGTCAACCGACGCGACATGTCGCTGTCCACGGAGGCTCGCTCACGTGTCTATCGGACGATAGCCGTCAGTGGGTCCCGCCGTTGACTCGCTGGACCGAACCCCCCTACCCTCGCTCGGCGTGGCGCTGCATGAGAGCCGCCACGCCGGACCGTCCCCGGAGGCACCCCATGAGAACGACCTCGTCCCGCCAGAGCTTCTGGCTCTCCCTCGCGAAGAAGAGCCTGAGCCTTGCGGTCCCCGCCGCCTTCGTCCTCCCCGGGGCCATGCTCGGGGCCTGTGGCAAGGACCCCAACGTGCACGAGCCCGTGCTGGTCGAGTTCCCGCACAGCTTCCCCGAGGCCCCGCGCGAGCTCTCGCGGTCCCAGGCGCCGGCGTGGACGACGGGCCACCCGCTCGCCGCGACCGAGCAGCACCTCTTCCTCGTCGACCGCGACAACCGCGAGCTCGTCCGCCTCGATCGCAAGACGCTGGCGCGCCAGAAGGCGGTCTCGCTCGGCGGCAAGCCCGAGCAGCTCGTCGTGGCGCCCGACGGCGGCATCCTCGTCACGATGCGCTCGACGGGTGAAGTCCTGCGCGTCTCCCAGGACCTCGTCATCGAGCAGCGCGTGAAGCTCACCACGACCGAGGCCTACGGCATCGCGCTGTCGGTCGACGGCGACACGGCCTTCGTGACCCTGCCCCAGGCGCACGAGCTCGTCTCGCTCGACGTGGCCGAGCTGGCCATCCTGGGTCGCACGCAGGTCCTCGACACGCCGCGCGGCGTCACCGTGAGCCCCAACGGCTGGGCCATGGTCGTCCACCAGTTCGCGCCCGCGCTCCAGGTCACGCTCTCGCCCGAGACCGGGCTGCCCGTCGACCAGACGGCCACCGGCCTCCGCGCCGGCAACCCGGTCGACCACCTCATGGGCAATCGCCTCGGCACCCTCCACCAGGCCCGCGCGCTCGCCGGCACGGTCAACCCCGAGACCGGCGCGGCCTACGTGGCGCACGTGCTCGCGGCCCCCGGCACCGAGAGCGACTTCCTCAACACCGCCATGGGTGGCGTCAAGGACGACGGCACCTCCTCGGGCGGCGGCGACGGCTATGGCTCGTCGACCCCGGGCGCCACGTTCCAGGTGCCGACCCGCCCGGTCGAGGTCACGGTCACGTCGACCGACATGAACGGCGAGGTCGCCCCCGCCGAGATGGACTTCCCGGTGCAGGACACCCTGTCCGGCGAGCCGATGACCCACCTCGTCGACCAGCCCGTCGACATCGCCCATCACCCCTCGTGGAGCCTCCTCTTCATGGTCGGGTACGGGTCGGACAACGTGCTCGTGAGCTCGACCGCCGAGGGCGATCCGATGCGCTCGCCGGTGGCGGTCATCGACGTCGGCCACGCCCCGCGCGGCATCGCGTTCTCGCCCGACGGCAAGACCGCGTACGTCCTGAACGAGCACGAGCTCACCGTGAGCGTCGTCGACCTCACGCCGCTCATGTCGATGAAGGTGATGGCCGACGGGTCGAGCGTCATGGGCACGAGCTCCGGCAGCGCCGACGGCAGCGCGACCACGCCGGTTCCGATGGCGGGCGCGCGCGATGCGGCGTTTGCCGGCGAGTCGCAGATGGGCGCCAACTCCTTCGCGACCTCGGACCCGACGCCGGGCAGCGCCAAGGTCTCGCCGATCCGCCTGAAGGCGCAGTCGGCCAAGGCCTACGGCACCGACCCGATGCCGGCCGAGATCCGTCGTGGCGCGCGCACCTTCACGTTCGCGCGCAACGGCAATCTGAGCCACGCGGGCGAGTTCGCGTGCGGCACCTGCCACTTCGAGGGCACCGAGGACAAGCTCGTGTGGTTCATCTCGGACGGCCCGCGCCAGACCCCTTCTTTGGCGGGTCGCCTGCTCGGGACGGCGCCGTTCAACTGGGCCGGCAGCAAGGACGCGCTCACCGAGAACATGACCCAGACGGTCGAGCGCATGCGCGGCAAGGGCCTCACGAACCAGGAGCTCACCGACCTCGAGCAGTTCCTGCTCTACGGGCTCGAGGCTCCGAAGAACCCGAACCTCGAGGTCGACGCGGCGACCAAGGCCAAGCAGGAGCTCGGCAAGCAGATCTTCGAGAGCAAGGAAGCGGGCTGCGCCGGCTGCCACCAGCCGAGCCGCAACTTCACCGACGGCTTCTCGCACGACGTCGGCACGGCCAGCCAGATCGAGCTCACGACCTTCGCGTTCGCCAAGGAGATCAACCCCGACACGCGCGAGCCGGGGCGCCTCGACACGCCGACCCTGAAGGGCCTCTTCTACACCGCCCCGTACCTGCATGACGGCAGCGCGAAGACCCTGCTCGAGGTGCTCGACCGCACCTCGGAGTCGATGGGCAAGACCTCGCACCTCTCGCAGGTCGAGAAGGAAGCCCTGGTCGAGTACCTGAAGACGCTCTGATCTCCGCCCAAGGCCTGGCTCAGCCAGGCTGCCCAACGGGATGGTCGCGAGTCTTCGCGGTCCCGATGAAGCCCCGCCGGTCCGCCGCGCGGGGCTTTTTCGTCGTCCCTCGACGCCAGCGCTCGGCACAGCGGGTCGCAATGGGGTCGAGGAGCGAGACGGCCGAGAGGCTCGAAGGTGCGACAGGGCGACGCCGCAGATGGCCGCTTGTCAACACGCTGCCTGGAAGTGCCTAAGAGTGCCTAGAAATGATGGGTGGCGGCGATGGAGGTGTGCAACAGAACGCCCCCATGGCTGAGGTCGCCGCCCGGGTCCTCGGCCGCGGCGCGGTAGACGGTGCGTCGTGGGAGGATCGTCGCCTGTACCGCGAGGTCCAGCTCGACCGCGGCGCGCGCCCCCTTGAGCGGGTTCTGGAAGGCCAGGCCCAGCCCGAGCGACACCACGTGGGCATCGTTGTCGAGATAGGCTTGGGACCCCGTCGCGGGAGGGGCCGGCGTGGGGCGGAAGAAGTAGCCGCCGCGCAGGGTCACGGCCCCCGAGGGGCTCCACTCGACGCCGACCCGCGCGGTGAGCGTGTCGCGGAAGCCGAGGTCGAGCGGCTTGCGATCGACCGACAGATCCAGGGCGCTGTCGAGCCCGAAGGCTGCGACGAGGCGCCCGCCGAGGTCCACCGAGAGGCGCGGTGACGGGTCGGGAGCGTCCGACCACCACGCATAGGTGAGGTCCATCGCGAGCGTCAGCGCGGGGTCGTCGAGCGTATACGAGAGCCCAAACGCCAGCTCGTGCGGCGTCCACAGGACGGTCTGCGAGACATCGATGCGCAGGTCCAGCGCCTCGCCCTCACGCACGATGACCGGCAGGTCGAAGGCGAGCTCGCTCGAGCCGCGAAAGGCGAGGCCGATCCCGAGCTGACCGCCACCCTCGCCGAGCGCCGGGTGGATGTGGAGGCCCGCGAACGGAGAGGCCGTCGGCTCGAGGGTGACGCCGACCGTGCGGCGCGTGAAGGTGCCGGCCACGATGTCGAGGTCGAGGTTCGCCTTGCCGATGACGTCGGCGAGGATCTGCACGCCGAGCCCGAGAGACAGCCAGTCGGTCGGATCGGCGGCGACCCCGAGGTGGATGAGCAGCTTGTCCTGCAGGTTCTGGTACAGATAGAACTGCGGCGCCGCGGGGTCGTAGCCCTGCACGCGCACGAGGCGCTCGATCGGCAAGGACACCGAGACGCCCACCGCGAGGCGGTCGTCGAAGATGCCGCCAAAGGGCTTCACCCAGCCCAACGACACGCCCACGTGCGTGTCGGGCAGGACGGCCGCGGGCGTGGCCGCCGGCGACTCGCGGTCAATCGTGAGGAACGGGGCCGACAGGTGGAGGCCCAGGCCGAGGCTGTGCTGCTTGTCACGCGTGAGCGCGGCCGGGTTGTAGTAGAGCGCCGAGTAGCCGATGACCGCTGCCGTCATCGCGCCGCCCATGCCGATATCGCGCGGCGTGTGCCCGAAGATGTCGAAGGTCCCAGCACGCGCGGCGCTCGGCACGACCAGCCCGGCGACCAGCGTGGCCCGCACCCACCCCAGCGCGCTCACGGCGTGCCTCCCGCGGCGGGGCTGGCGAGGCGACAGCGATGGGTCGCGAGCTCGGCCAGGAGCTCCAGGATCCCGTCGAAGGCCTTGGCTTCCAGCAAGGTCGCCACGTCCGACAGCACCGCCGGCGCGAGGTCGTCGGCGAGGAAGGCGAGGATCGCGGGGACCAACGCGCGACGCGCATCGGCGTCAGTCGCGAGCGCCGTCAGGAGCGTCTTGCCGATGGCTCGCAGCGCGGGAGGCAGGGGCGGTGGCGAGGATCCGTCGGCGGGGATCAGCTCGGCCAGGAGGCCCGAGGTCAGGAGATCGTAGAGGACGCCCCCCAGCACGAGCTGGTCGTCGACCCGCCCCAGACACACGAGCAGGCCCTGCAGCCGCACGATCCCCTCGTCGTCGAGGAGCCTCCGCAGCGAGCGATCCAGGGCGTCGTAGGGAGGCTCGCCGAGGTCGACCAGGAGCCCCAGGAGGTCCAGCACGGTCGCGACCTCGAAGGTGTCCGAGCTGGCCGCGACGAGCAGGTTGCGCACGAGGTAGGCCGTGGCCTCGCGTCCGTTGGCCCCCTCGAAGTCGAGGCCAGCCAGCGCGGCCCCGAGATCGGCCCGACCGAAGAGGTCCCCGAGCGCGGTGAGCAGCTCGGGATCATCGACGGCCTCGGCCAGCAGCGCGAAGATCGGCCCGCCCTCGCAGGTCCCCAGCGCGCGGCGCAAGACGCCGTTCAGCGGCAGGTTCGGAGCCCCAGGCCCGGTCGCGCTGAGCCAGCGCAAGACCTTGCCGAGGGTCCCCTGGATCCCGGCGCGCGTCGGGTCATCGGGGGGCAGGTCGGCAAGCGCCGCGAAGTCGCCGTCCTGGAAAGACGACGCCACGCGGAGGAGCGCGTCGACGAGGTCGCGCCGAGCGTCGTCCGGAATACGCGTCGAGATCGCGTTCGACAGGTTCGCGAGCTTCCCTGCTTCCTCCAGCGCATAGAGCGGCTCGAGATAGGCGTCGGCCTTGGGGCACTTCGGAGGCGGCGCAGAATACGGCGCGACGAGATCGTCGGCCCCACATCCCAAGACGCCACCGAGGCTCGCCGAGAGCAGGCAGAGCCGCGCGACCACCGGCCCGAGCCAAGCGCCGCGCCGCGCGAGCACCGGCCCGAGCCACGCGCCGCGCAATCCGCAGGAGACCCGACGGAGCCAGGCTGCCGCCGGATGCCGCCGCCAGCCGAGGGTCGTTCGCACCACGCGGCGAGGGTCGCCCGGAGCGCGCTGCATTTCAAGCGGCCTCCGACCCCGACGCGACGAGAGCTGCGACCGGAGCGCATCGGTCCGCTCGCAGCAGGTCCACCATGCCTCGTTCAGCGCACTGGAATCGGTTCAGATCTCGCAGGATGCGTCGCCCGGGTGCGCGGCGCAGCAGGCCACGAGCTCACCGTTCTCGTAGTTGCAGTCGGCCATGCCGTTGTCGTTCTCGATGAGCTCGCCAGACCCATCGCACTCCGCCATCTTCGCGAAGCAGTCCTTGATCCCGAGGAGCTGCGGGTAGCACGCCGATCCCTGCCGGCTCGTCAGTGCCCCCACGCACTCGGCGTAGGCCTCCTCGGACATGGCAGGACAGTTCTTCGGCTTGAAGCTGCAGGCCTGCTCGGGCGACTGCGCACCCCCTGCGCCGACCTTCGGGGTCGATGCACAAGACGCGAACAGGAACAGGGCGACGAGCAGGAAACGCGACATGGACGCTCTCGGGACTGGGGTCGACCCACTCGCCGCCGACCGAGGCGACGCGCAGATCGAGCCCCAGTTCATGAGGTATCGTCCGCGCGCCCTCAACCCGATTCGTCCCAGGCCGAGCCGCTGTCAGAACGGTGTCAGGTCGCGGGGCTCGCCTGCCCCGAGCGACGTCCCACGGGCCCTTCGACCTTCTAATCGGCCGCGACTCAGACCCCCGGCGCTCCGACCAGCCCGGCCCGCGCCACGCAGCCGTCGAGCTCATGCTTGGCGCGCCGCGCGATCGCCTCGCGGTCCCACCGCACGAGCTTGCCGTCGGCGACCAACACCGCGCCGTCGACCAGCACGTGCCGCACCGAGCGCCGCTCGGTCGCGTACACGAGCCGCGAGGCCAGCGCCCCACCCGGGCCCGCCAGCAGATCATCCAGGGCCACCACCTGCAGGTCGGCGAGCTGCCCCACCGCGACCCGACCGAGCCGATCGCCGAGCCCGATGGCCTCGGCCCCGTGCCGCGTCGCCATGCGCAGGACATGGCCGGCCGGCATCGAGGTCGGCCCATGCCGCGGCTTCTGCAAGAGGGCCGCGGTGCGGAGCTCGGTCCACATGTCGAGGCGGTTGTTGCACGGCGCCCCGTCGGCCCCGATCGACACGTGCACGCCGCGCCCCTCGAGCGCCGGCACGTCGCAGATCCCGCTGCCGAGCTTCAAGTTGCTGCTCGGGCAATGAGCGACCCGCGTGCCTGCCGCGGCGAGCTCGTCGACCTCGGCCTCGTCGAGGTGCACGCAGTGCGCGAGCACCGTGCGCGGCCCGCGGATCCCGTGCTTGGCCAGCGCCATCACGTTGCGCGCCCCGGAGCGCGCGTGCACGATGGCGATCTCGTCGACGTTCTCGGAGCTGTGCGTGTGCACGAAGAGCCCACGCGCAGCCGCCTCGCGCCCGACCGCATCGAGCAACGGCCCGGTGCAGGACAGGATGAAGCGCGGCGCAAAGCCATAGCGGATGCGCCCGCCGGCCGCGCCGTCCCAGCGCTCGGCCAGCGCAATCGACTCGGCGAGGCTCGCCTCGGTCGGCTCGCGCAACCCGTCGGGCCCGGCCGGATCGTCCATCATGCACTTGCCCGCGACCGCGCGCAGGCCGCCATCCAGCAGGGCCTCGAACACCTCGCCGGTGTGGTGCACGGTGCCCATGTCGACGATGGCGGTCGTGCCCCCGAGCAGCAGCTCGGCGATCCCGAGCTCGGCCGAGGCGCGCAGGCTCGCCGCCGTGTGCGCCGCCTCGAGCGGCCAGATGCGGTGCTTCAACCAATCGAGGAGCGCCAGGTCGTCGGCCAGGTTCCGAAACAGCGTCTGACAGAGGTGGATGTGCGTCTGGACGAAGCCCGGCAGGACGACCGCGCCGCGCGCGTCGAGGACCTGCTCGCCCGGGGCCGCGTCGAGGTCCGCCCCGATCTCGACGATCTCCCGCCCCACAACGCGCACGTCGGCGCGCTGCGTGGTGTCGGCGTCGTCGAGGCTCATCACGACGCCGCCCTTCAAGAGCGTCCGCGTCGCGCCGCTCATCGCGTCGTCTCCGACTTGGGCTCGACCGGTGTGAGCCCCTCGCCCTGGTACGCGAACGGCAGCACGTCGCGCACCCGCACCTCACGCCGCTGGTCACCCGCGCCCGAGGCGATGACCAGGAGCTCGGGCGAGACCTCGAAGAGGGCCTGCGAGCACATGCCGCAGGGCATCACGGGGATGGGCGCATCGGTCGCGACGGCGACCGCGATGATGTCGCGATCCCCCGCCGTGAAGGCCGCCCCGATGGCGATCCGCTCCGCGCACGCCCCGACCGGATAGCTCGCGTTCTCGACGTTCACACCGCAGTGGACCTTGCCGTCGCGGGTGAGCAACGCGGCCCCGACGTGAAAGCCCGAGTACGGGGCATAGGCCCGGTGCTGCACGGCCCGCGCGGCCGCGACCAGCGCGTCTTTGTCGGCCTGGGACAGCGGCGCGCTCATCGCGACTCCCCCTGGCCCGGCGCCTCGGCGAGCAACGCGCAGAACCCCTCGACCAGCGCCAAGAGCCTCGGCCCCGCTTCGTTGGCGGTGCTCGCGACCTCGCTGTGGTCCAGCGCCTGGCTCGAGACCCCGGCCGCATGGTTGGTCACGCACGACAGGCCAGCGACCTTCACGCCCATGTGCGAGAGCGCGATGACCTCGTGCACCGTCGACATCCCGACCAGGTTCGCGCCGAGGACGCGCAGCATCCGGATCTCGGCCGGCGTCTCGTAGCTCGGCCCGCTGAGACCCGCATAGATCCCCGCGAAGAGCGGCACGCCGGCGGTCGCCGCGGCACGCTCGAGGACGAGCCCGAGCTCGGGGTCGTAGGCCCGCGACATGTCGGGAAAGCGCGGCCCGAGCGCCGCCACGTTCGGCCCGACCAGCGGGTTCTTTCCGGTCAGGTTCAGGTGGTCCACGATGCGGCAGAGCGCCCCGGGCAGGAGCCACGGATCGACGCCGCCGGCCGCGTTGGTCACCAGGAAGCGCTTGGCCCCGAGCCGCGCCACGAGGCGCACGTTGAAGACCACCTCGTCGAGGCCGTGCCCCTCGTAGCCGTGCACGCGCCCCGACAGGATCGCGACCGGCAACCCGGCCAGGTGCCCGATGACCAGCTCGCCCGCGTGACCGATGACGGTCGGCGCCAGCGCGTGCGGGATCTCCGCGTAGGGGATTCGCACCGCGGCGGGGTCGCGGCCCAGCACCAGGCCGGCCAGCGCGCCGAGCCCGCTGCCCGCGACGATGCCGAGGGCGGGGACGATCGCCGTGCGCGAGCGGAGGAACGTGGCCGCCTCGTCGAGGCGGGAGAGGGTCAGCTGTGGGGACGCATCACTCATGGGGTCTCGGTCTCCGGATCCGGCGTTCTAGCCGATGCGCTCGAGGATGAGGGGGCGTTCGGCGGGCGCCGCCTCCCCGATGGAAAACGCCGCGAGGAGGCGCTGCACCTGCGCCTCGGGCGGGGCGCCCCGCGCGCCGTGTTGAATCGTGGCCAGCGGCTCGCCAGCGCGCACCCGCTCGCCGACCTTCCGGTCGATGCGGATGCCGACGGCCGGGTCGATGGGGTCTTCGCGCCGCGCGCGCCCGGCCCCCAGCGTCACGGCTACGAGCCCTACCTCGCGCCCGTCGATGTCGGTCACGAAGCCGTCCTGCGTCGCCAGCACCGGGGTCTCGCCCGTCGGCACCGGAAGCCGCGTGAGGTCGCCACCCTGGGCCCGCACCATCGCGTCCCAGCGCGCCAGCGCCGTGCCGTCTTGCAAGGACTTCGCGATGCGCGCGCGCCCCTCTTCGAAGGTCACGCCGTGGGCCAGCTCGACCATGGCCCCGCCCAGCACCTCGGTCAGCTCGACGAGATCCGCCGCACCGCGGCCTTCCAGGACCTCGATCGATTCGACCACCTCGTTGGCGTTGCCGACCATGCGACCCAGCGGCTCGTCCATGCGGGTCAGGAACGCGACCACGCGCGTGCCCATCTCGCGTCCGACCCCGACCATGCGGCGCGCCAGCTCACGCGCATCGGCGGCCGTCTTCATGAAGGCGCCCGGGCCGACCTTGATGTCCAGGACCAGCCCGGCGATGCCCTCGGCGAGCTTCTTCGACATGATCGAGGCACAGATGAGCGGGATGGACTCGACCGTCGCAGTCACGTCGCGCAGCGCGTAGAGGCGCTTGTCGGCCGGCGCGATCTCCTCGGTCTGCCCGATGATGCTGGCGCCGACCTCGGCGATGACGGCGGCGAAGCGGTCGGCCGGCAGCGCGACGTCGTAGCCCGGGATGGCCTCGAGCTTGTCGATGGTGCCACCCGTGTGCCCGAGCCCGCGTCCCGCGACCATCGGCACCAGCACGCCGCACGCGGCTGCGGCCGGGGCCAGGGGCAGGCTCACCTTGTCGCCGACGCCGCCGGTCGAGTGCTTGTCGATGAAGCGCTGGCGCGGCTCGCTGGCGAGCGGCCCACCCGCCACGCCGAAGTCGAGGACGCGCCCCGAGCGCAACATGGCGTCGGTCCAGGCGGCCGTCTCGCGGTCGTCGAGCCCGCGGAAAAAGACCGCCATGGCGAGCGCCGACATCTGGTAGGCCGGCATGCGGTCGGCCGAGAACTCTTCGATGACATGGCGGATTTCGTCATCGCTCAGGCGCTGGCCATCGCGCTTTCGACCGATGAGCTCGACGATGCTGAACACGAGAGGGGCTCCGGGAACGTGAACAATAGTGGCGGAACGGGTTCGATTGTTTCGCTGAGAAACCCAATCCGGGGCTCCAGCGAAACGGCCGCTGGAGGGTCGAGGAACCTATCCCGCGTCGCGCCGCGCGTCACGCGCGAACGCGCTGCCACCAAGTCCATTGGACTGGCGCCGGTCGCGCCATCCGTCAACTATTCCGGTCGTGACCCATCGCGACCAGGCCCGGGCTCATCGGTCCTGGAACTGGCAGCGGCCTGACTCGGAGACGGCTCGGGCGAGCTCGCCAGGTCGCCCCCACGCGCTGGGGCGCCGTCAGCGTGCCCAGCGACCGTCCCCGCGCGCACGACGAACGGGCTCGGCCGGCTCACGCGCGGCGGGCCGACCCCGACGATGGGTGTCGCGACCAGGGGCAGACCGGCCTCGGCCCCACTCGCAGCCCAGCGCTCGGGGTCGCGCTTGAAGTCCAGGCGGCAGCGCATGCCGCAGAAGTACCAGCGCAGCCCCTGGAAGAGCAGGCCCGGGCCGACCCTCGGGGCGGGTGCGGCGCAGACAGGACACATGGCGGGAGCAGTCACGGCCCGTTCTGTAGCGAGGTTCCGGGTTGGCGGGAAGTCCCGACCCCTGTTATTGAACTCGCCGGCAGCCTCGCTCCGCGAGGCCTTGTGCGAATTGAATGCAACCGCGGCCGGGCGTGCGACCGCCGCCCCGACCGAATCCGCCCGAAGGGAGACGCAGAGCGATGAAGACCGTGCCGGCTCCGACTCCGAGCGTCCGGCGAGCGTTCCTCCGCGCCCGCTGGCGCATGCTCACGCGCCGCCTGCGCGGTCCGGTCGGCCTCGTGGCGGTCCTGCTCGTCGGGCTCGCCGTCTTCGGCCTCGCCTACGCCGGCCCCGCGCTCGCCGCGGGCCTCGCGACCGAGGTCCAGGTCCGCGACACCGTCTTCTGGGCCGGCACGCTGGCCGCCCTGGTCTTCAGCTACACCTCGTTCGAGGTCTTCTTCCGCGCGCCCGACGCGCGCCTCCTCGCCGCCCTGCCGGTGCCCGGCGCCGCGCGCTTCGACGACCTCTTCGTGCGCGCCGTGCTGCTCCACCTGCCGCTCCTCCTGCCGGCGGCCGCGCTCGCCTGGGGCTTTGCCACCTCGCCGGGCCCGCACCCACCGGGCGCCGCGCTCTACGCCTTGTTGGTGCCGACGATCCAGCTCGTCTTCGGGCTGCCGGTGGCGATCTGCCTGCATCTGCTCGCCGGGCGCTCGCTGCTGGGCCAGTCCAACGGGCTCCGCAAGGTCCTGGCCGGCGCCTCGGTCCCCGACGATGCCGCACTCCTGGTCTACGCGCCCGCGGTCGGCCTGCTGGCGACCCTCGTCGGCGGGATCTTCGTCGACCTCTTCCTGCGCGATGCGTTGATGCGCCAGAAGACCTCGCTGCTGGCGCCGGTGCTGCTCGGCGGGCTGGCCATCGGCGTGTGGGCCACGGTCCAGGCGCGCAAGATCGCCGCGACCTCGCTGCACCTCATCCTGCCGCGCTTCGGCGAGGTCGACGTGCCCCCGCCCTATCGCGAGGACGGCGTCCGCAAGGTCGTCCCCGGCGAGGGCCTCGGCCGCTTCCTCCCGCCCGCGACCCTGCCCTATTTCCTTCGCGATATTCGACAGATCCGCCGCAGGCACCGCCTCGACCGCGTGCTGGTCCTGGGCTTCTTCGTCGCCGCGCTGAAGCTCGCCCACGGGGGGCCCGCGCCCGGCTGGCGCGTCGTCATCGCCCTGACCCTGATGAACGGCGTCTTCATCGTGTCGGCCTTTCGCCTCCGCGGCGAGCTCGCCTCGCCCTGGCTCGACCGCACCCTGCCGGACAACCGCCGCATGGCCGCTCTCGGGCGCCTGGCGGCGACCGCGCACCACCCGCTCGTGGCGCTCGGCCTCGCCACGCTGGCTGCGCTGACGACCGGCGACGTCGGGTCGGCGGCGCTCGTGCTCGGGGCGGGGCTCGGGCTGACCGCCGCGCTGCTCGTCGCGAGCGACCGCCTGGCCGAGCTCGGTCGCGGCCGCGCGGGCCTCACCGCATCGCTCTGGCGGGTCGCCATCGCGAGCCTCTGTTTGATCGCCGGAGGACTGGTTTGACCACTTCCAAGCCCGCTGACCACGCGCCCCAGTCCGGTCTCCCGCTCGCCCCGGCCAGCAATGGCCAGGCGAGGCGCACCCCTGCCCTCGAGATCCGCGGCCTCGCCAAGCGCTTTCGCGCCACGGTGGCCGTCGACGGCGTCGACCTCGACGTCTTCCCGGGCGAGCTCGTCGGCCTCATCGGCCCCAACGGCGCCGGCAAGTCGACGACGGTCAAGATCCTCACCGGGCAGCTCCTCGCCGATCGCGGCCAGGTGCGGGTCGGCGGCCACGACGTCGTAGGCGACCCGCTCGCGGCCAAGCGGGCCACCGGCTACGTCCCGCAGGAGCTCGAGCTCTACCCCTTCCTCACCGGGCGCGAGCTGCTGGAGCTCGTCGCGACCATCCGCGGCCTCGACGCGACCACGGCCCAGGCCGCCATCGACTCGCTGCTCGAGCGCTTCCGCCTCACCCCGGCCGCCCACCGTATGACCCGCGAGTACAGCGAGGGCATGGCGCGCAAGCTCTCGATCTGCGCGGCACTGCTTGGGAATCCGCCGCTGCTCGTGCTCGACGAGTCGTTGAACGGCCTCGACCCGCGCGCCGCGGCCGAGGTCAAGGCCGTCATCCGCGAAGAGCTCGCCCGCGGCACGGCCATCGTCCTGGTCTCGCACATCCTCGATGTGCTCGAGCGCCTCTGCACCCGCGTCGTCCTCATCGACCAGGGTCGCGTGGTGAAGGTCCTCGACCGCGCGGCCCTGGACGCCTTGAGCGCCACTGGCACGACGCTCGAGACGTTCTTCATCGAGAACACCGGGGGCGCCTCGTGACGTCGCTCGGCCCCCTGAGACACCCCGCCCGGGCCACCGCGAGCGGGTCGCGAGGCTGGTTCCGGGGTGCCTCGGTGCTCATGGCGGTGGGGCTCCTCTTCGTCACGGGCTGCGCCTCGACCTACGTCGCCGAGGAGGGTCCCAGCGGCCGCCCGAGCACCTGCCGCTTCGGACCGCTCGTACGTCGCGTCGCGTCCGAGACCCAGGTCGATCCCGGCCTCATCGCGGGCGTCGCCGCGGTCGAGTCGCGCTGGAATCCCCGCGCCAAGAGCCGCTCCGGCGCGCGCGGGCTGATGCAGGTCATGCCGTCCACCGCACGCGGGCTGCGCTGCGGCGACCTCTACGAGCCCCTGGAAGGGCTGCGCTGCGGCGCCCGCCTCCTGGCCCGCCTCCTCGAACGCTACGCCGGCTCCGAGCCCTATGCACTCGCGGCCTACGCCCAGGGCGCCCGCGGCGTCGACGCGGCCTATCGCGCCGGCCGTCCCGCGCCGCGCCAGCCGTTCCTCGACAAGGTACAGCGCGAGCGCGCCCGGTGGCTCGAGGCCTGCCGTCGAGGCGACCCATGAGCGAACCCGCGCTGCCACGGCTGGTCGCGGTCGGTCTGGTGAGGCACGGCGATCGCGCGGGTGAGCCGACCTGGGTGGTCACCCGTCGCCATCCCGACGCCCACCTCGGCGGCGCCTGGGAGTTGCCCGGGGGCCGCATCGAGCCCGGCGAGAAGCCTGAGGATGCGCTCCGGCGCGAGCTGCGCGAGGAGCTCGGGGTCGAGGTCGAAGGCATTTCTCCCCTGACCTTCTCGTTCTTCGAATATCCGGGGCGAACGGTCCTCCTGCTGTTCTACGAAACGCAAACCGTGGCAGGCTCCACGCCTCGTCCGCTCGCCGCCGCCGAGCTCAGGCTGGTCACGATGGCCGAGCTCCTCGACTTGACCTGGCCGCCCGCCAATGGCCCTCTGATACGCCACCTCCAGACTTCGAGACGCCCATGGTAGACCCCACGCCCGTCCAGACGCTGTCGCCCCGAGCCCCCCTCCGCGCGTGGCTCGGCCCCATTCCGGGCTTCCTCTCGCTGATCGGCCTCTCAGCCATCGGTTGCGCCACCCCCGAGCCGCGCCCGACTCCGGTCGCCGTCGAGCAGACCGCGCCCGCGGTCGAGGCGACGCCGACGACGCTCAGCGACACGCTCGCCGCGGCGCCGCAGCCGCGCCAGGAGCAGGCCGCGCCGCCCGAGCCCGAGGAGCGCAAGCGCATCATCGAAGAGTACAAGACCCTCGCGCTGAAGAACGACTGCTCGCGCGGCTATCCGAAGCTGTCCGGCACCTGGAAGTTCGTCGGCGAGTCGCGCACGCCCAACTACGCGGACACGCTGGTCATCAACGGCACGCGCTTCAAAGAGAGCCTCTCGGGCAACCCCGACGGCAAGTTCCTCGCCGCCGAGATCGAGGGCGAGATGCGCTGCGTCTTCAAGAACCGCCTCCTCGTCCAGCTCGACAAGGTCCGCCCCGAGGGCGCCTACGGCAACAAGAGCGGCGACGTCTACCCCTGCGATATCCTTGGCGATATGGACCCCACCGTCGAGCGCATCCTGATGATCTGCTACTTCGACTGGGATCTCCGCACGGCCGCCGGCCTCGAGTTCGAGTTCGAGCGCGTCGAGGAGAAGCACTGACCCGGTGCCGTGACCGAGGCCTGATGGACCATGCCTCGCCGCCGTCCTTCGAATGTCGACCGACTCGCGGGCTACGGCTCTGGTCCGATTGGACCGCGGGCTTGCTCCCCCTTCGAGCCCCGGGCCGCTTCGCGTCGCACGCCGTGCTGCGAGCGGATCGATGCCATCCGGCCGCGGCACTGTCCCGATCGTGGGACAGTCTTGGGACAGTCTGGGACACGCGTGGGACGCCCGTCGGTCGCCGCACGGGCCCCGCACCCATGCCGCAGGCGGTCCTCACGCGCCTTGCCAGCAAGGCGGCCGGTCGGCACGCGGCGTGCTGACCCACGCGGGCATGCTGTCTTTCGACTCGGTCTCCAACCTCGCCGCAGCGCTCGCGCTGACCGCCTTCGTCGCCGTCGCGAGCCCACTCCCGGCCTCACCACCACCGCCGACACCGCAGCCCTGGGACGGACCACAGCGCTGCATGACGCGACTCCCTCCGGCCCTGACACCGCGACCTGGCCACGGGCCGCTCTCGGCCATGGACGGCGCGCCGCGCCACACGTCGACGATCCGCGGCCGCGAAGACCTCGAGCCCCGGTTCCTGACCGCCCACGCTCCTCGTCACGACGCGACCGAGCGATGCGCTCTTGCAGACCGCGGAGAAAGGGACGCAGACAAGCTCTCCCGCACGCTGCCAAAGCCTGGGGAAAGGAGGTGGTGGCTGTGGACAGATTTGAACTGTCGACCTAACGATTATGAGTCGTTCGCTCTAACCAACTGAGCTACACAGCCAACCGCGGCGCGGTTTCTAGTCGAGTCGAAGGCCGGGGTCAAAGCATTTCGATG
>JAEUKJ010000590.1 GCA_016792665.1 Deltaproteobacteria bacterium
GGCCCCGGAGGACCATCGACATCATGATCATCACGCCGAGCCCGAGGCCGACCTCGTGCCCGCCGCCGGCGCACCCGCCGCACCCGCCGGAGACCGTGACCGCCGCGCCCTCGGCGGCGTCACTCTCGACCACGTCACCGACCTCCGCGTCCGCCTCGACCACGTCGTCCTCGACCACCTCCGCCTCGGCCACGTCTTCGCTGGCCTCGGGGGCGACGACCCAGCGCAGCGTCGTCGTGTGCGTCGTGAGCGGGCAGTTCAGCGCGAGCACGTTCAGGTAGTAGGTCGCCCCCGGCACGAGCTCGAGCTCGGCCGCCGTGAACCGCACGTGCGTCGGCTGGCCGTCGACGACCGCATCGTAGTCGACGGCGCGGATCGGGAGCTGGAACTGCTGCCCACTGAACGGGATGGAGAGCACCTCGAGCCCGACCGGCGCGTCCTTCCGGACGACGAGCTGGTACTGGAGGTCGCCCTCGGCCACGGGCTTGCCGTCGGCACGGACGAAGGACAGGTCGATCTCCAGGGCCTCGAGGCGCGCGGCATCGACGCTCGGAGCCGTCGTCTTGTACGAGAACGCGAGCGGGATCTGCACCCCGAGGAGGCGCAGCGAGTCGCAGATCTCGGGCCCCACACCCGCCAATGACGCGGCCGTCTCGGCCCCGGGCATGTTCGCCGTGAAGGGCGTGTCGTCGGCGATGGCGATCTCGCGCCCACACCCGACGAGCCCCCGCGCCACGACCACCTCGTGCACCGCGGCGACCTCGCTCGCCGTCAGCCGCCCCAGCTCCTCGAGCGAACGCGCCGCGTCGTCGATGCGCGTGCCGAGCTCGTCGAAGGTCGGCGAGTCCGAGAGCCACGAGAGCACCTGGAAGACCAGCGCGTCGGCGTCCTCGCGCCCGATGACCTCCCGCACCTTCCAGAAGGTGCCCGACACGAGCGGCGCATCGAGGTGCGCCTCGCCCCACACGTCGTTCGGGCAGCGCCGATCGTTGTCCAGGCGGCGCGCGGAGATCTCCTCGTCGAAGGTCGCGAGCACGATGGGGTCGTCGAAGAGGCTCGCCGCCCAGTAGTCCGAAGCACCCTCGTTGATCGCGTGCGGGGCCGGGTGGAAGCCCTTCGCGTCCGAGTTGATGGGGTAGGTGTTGTTCTCGCTGATGTCGGTCAGCAGATCGAAGACCGGGTGCCCGTACTCGTGTGCGAGCACCATCCCGTCGTAGGCCATGTCGATGCCGTCGGCCTGCCCCGCCACGATGATGAAGCGGTCGGCCTCGGGGTCGATGTAGGCGTAGGCGTTCTCGTACGGCTCGCCCGGGGCCTCGCGGTAGTTCACCGTGACCCAGGTCTGGGCCAACGGGTCGACCCCGAAGGTGTCCTTGAAGAAGCGCCCGACGTTGGTCACGTGCCACCAGGCGTTGACCTCGGCGAAGGCGTCGTCGTCGATGGCCGCGTCCGGGTCATAGAGATAGTCCCCGTTCGCATCGGCCACGGCGCGCTGCAGGACGCCCGGCTCGCCACCCCCATTGAAGACGAGGCTCGCCACGTACAAGTCGTCGCCCTGCAACGTGCTCGCGCCGGCGGCCAACCCCTCGAGCGTGACCTCGATCGGCGCCCCCGCCTTCGGGTGCTGCGCATACACCCGCCCGCGCACCTCGTGCGCGATCGTCCCCGACGCGAGGACCGCCCCGCTGTGGGCATCGACCACCACGCGCTCGGGCGGCATGCCTGCGACCACGATCTCCCAGGCCAGCAGGCCACCCGGCCGCCACGGCAGCACCACGAGCTCGCGCGAGACCACGCGCCGCGGGGCGACCTGGGCCAGGGCGCTCGCGACATCGACACGCGGCACGGTCGACACGGTGACCTCGAGGTCGCGACCCGATCGCCAGAGCACCTGCCCCGCGGCGTCGCGACGAAGGACCTCGCCACCCCCGCGCACGCGCACGCCGCCGACCCGCTGCGGCACCCGCTCGATCCCGCTGCCCTCCCCGAAGAGCGGTCGGGGTGGCCCCGCGACCGCCGGGGACCCCAGCGCCATGACCATGAGCATCCCAGAGAGCGACGCGAGCAGCGCGCGATGACGAACGGAGTCGACGACTTTCATCGCGTGCGAACGTACCCCCTCACCGGCCTCGGGTCCAACGCGCGCATCACCCGCGCTCACGGCACAGTCGGTGCGACGCCGCGGCCGGGCCGCTCACCCCAACACCGGACCGCGCCGGCCTCGTCGCGCGCGCACGCGAAGCCGTCGCCCGCGTCGACCTCGACCACGTGGCCCAGGCCCTCGACCTTCTTCGGCGTGCCGCTGCCGGCACCCTCGCGACCGAGCTCGCCGCGCGCGTTCTGCCCCCAGCAGAGGACATCTCCACCGCGCGTCCGCGCGCACGCGAAGACGTCGCCGACGGTGACCTCGACCGCGTCGGCGATGCCCGCCATGATCAAGGGCGTCCGCGAGAACCCGAGCTTGCCGAGGTTCAGGGGCCCTTCATCGGGCCCGACGCCCCAGCACGCGACCTGCCCGCTCGCCAGCGCGGCGCACCCCATGCGTCCGCTCATGGCCAGGTCGACCGCACCCTCGAGCCGCGACTCGCAGGCCTTGGCGACCGCCGGTACCGCCCCACCACAGCCGTGATAGGCCCCGTCGAGGATGGCCGCATCCGGCAGGACGGCGCTCACCACATCGACCCAGTCGAGGTCTTCGCCGTCGCCGCCGTTGCCGTTCTCGCCGCCCCAGTTCGGCCCGAAGCAGCGGACGTTCCCGGCGACACCGCGCGCGCAGACATTCTCCCAGCCGACCGCGACCTGCACCGCGTCGTCCATCCCCGGCTTCGGAATCGGCCGCTCACTCGGCGTCTCGAAGAACCACACCTCGCCCGACGCGGTCACAACCGCCGCGCGCTCACCCCCCACCGCGACGCCCCTGGCCCACGCGACCGCGCTCACGACCCGCGCCGGCTCGCGCAGAAAGGGCACGCTCGGCGCATCACTCATCGGTGCGTACCCGGACCCGAGGCAGGCGACCTCACCGCCCTTGGTGCGCACGCAGCTCGTCGTGAGTCCGGCCGCGACCTCGACCGCGTCGCGCACCCCGGGCAGCGCCACCGGCGTCTCCGTTCGCGCCACCCCCGGCCCGAGCTGCCCGAAGCGTCCCTCACCCCAGCACAAGACGCGACCGGCCTCGACGACGCAGGCGTGACGATCGCCGACCGCGAGCGCGCTCGCACCGACCGCCACCGGCGCACGCAGGGGAGGAGCCGACACCAACGACGCCACGATGATCGCGAGAGGTCCCATGGCCCGAGTGACGCACACCTCGCCCGCGATTGAACACCCCACGCGCGCCCCTCGCGTTGACATCGCAGGCGCTCCCCTCTTCACTCGGCGACATGTTGAACCGAACCCACCACGTGTCGCGACTCGTCGGCATTACGCTCGCGCTTTACTGTGTGCTTGCGTGGCTCATGTATGGGTGGCCTGACGTTGGG
>JAEUKJ010000626.1 GCA_016792665.1 Deltaproteobacteria bacterium
CGTCGGCGGCGGCACCTTCGCCGCCCCCTCGCACGCCGCATCCACACGGTCGACATCGCCAGACGCATCGCCGACCGCGTCCATCCCGATGTCGCCAGGCAAGGTGTCGTCGATGCACGCCGCCATCCCGGCCGCCGCGCACAGCGCCCACACGAACCCGCGCACCGCCCGCGATGGCGCCGCCCAGACCCCACGGCCCCGAGCACCACCCCGCGATTCCAACCGCGCCCGCATCGTGCCATCATGCGGCGCATGATGACCCGCCCCGACGACATGGACCCCGACGACCGCAAGCGCCTCGACACCTTCGCGATCGCCCGCGCCGTCCAGGCCCTGCGCTACCTGCCGCAGTTCCACACCCTCGACGTGGTCAAGCACCCGACCATCACGCAGGCCCATCCGGCCGAGCACGACAGCGACGACTTCCCCGATCTGATCGAAGCCTACCTTCATCGCGAGGGCCTCTTCCTCGGCCTCCGCGGCCCGCTCCCCGGCCACGCCGCGCGCGGCAAGCGCTGGGCCTGGCTCGAGCCTTCGGTCGACCCTACCAACGGCGAAGGCGGAGACCAAGGTCCCACCCGCTGAACTCTGTCGACCGCCCTTCACGTCGTACCCGCCTCCACGCGCTGCCTACCACGCCACGGGTCGCGCGCTCAAGCCGCGAGCGCCAGCCGCCACCGTCACGCGCGCCCAGCCGCCACCGTCATGCGCGACCCGCCTTCGTCACGCAGCGACACGCACCGTCGACCCCTCGGGCGACTTCGCCACCACCAGTCGGTCCGGCATGCGCCGCGCCAGCTCGGCCACGTGCGTGATGATCCCCACGAGCCGCCCCGACCTCCCGAGCTGCTCGATCGCCTCGGCCACCGTCTCCAGTGTCTCCGCGTCCAGCGACCCGAACCCTTCGTCGATGAACAGGCAGTCCAGGTGCACCGGCCCCGTCCGCGCCTGGATCTGCTCGCTCAGCTCCAGCGCCAACGCCAACGACGCCAAGAAGGTCTCGCCCCCCGACAACGTGTCCGCGCTCCGCGTCTCCGCGAGGTGGTCCAGGTCGACCACCACCAGCCCACCGCCATCCCCACTCGCCAACCGATAGCGCCCTCCGGACAGCACGAACAGCCGCTCCGACGCCCCGCGCAACAAGTCCTCGACCACTTCCCCCAGGACATAGTCCTGGAAGTTGTTCGACTTCAGGTCCTCGGCCAGCCGCTTGTAGACGTCCCTCCGCGCCGCCTTCTCGACCCGCTCGGCCCGCACCCCATCGGCCCGCCCGAGCTTGTCCTTGGCCTGCACCCACCGCTCGCCCAGCACCCCGACCCGCTCTCCCGCCGCCCGCGCCTCCACCGCCCGAGCCTCCACCGCCGCCCGCGCCGCCGCGACCTCCGCCGCCCCGACCCCGACCTGCCTCCCCACCCCTTCCAGCTCCCGCCCGAACGCCTCGGCCAGCGCCATCCGCTGCGCCTCTCGCGCCGCCCGCCCCGCTCTGAACGCCGCCACCGACTGCTCCCGGGCCTCGATCTGCTCGCCGCTCAGCGCCGCCCTCCGCACCTCGTCCACGGTCATCACCAACCGCCCGAGCTCCGCCATCAGCGCCGCCTCCGCCCCCTGCCACGACGCCCTGGACTCCTCGCCCGCCTCCCGCGCCGCCCGCGCCTCGGCCTCGGCCGTCGCCACCGCGACCTCACGCCGCGACACCTCGCTCGCCGCGGCCTTCACCGCCGCCTCGAGCCCCGCGATGCGCGCCTCCAAGGTCCCCTTCTCGGCCTTCGGATCGACCACGTTCAGCGCCGCCACCCGCGCGTCCTCGCCCGCCAGCCGCGCATGCACCTCGCCTACCCGCTGCTCGACCGCTTGGCACTTGTCCGCCGCCGCGCCCGCCGCACCGCGCTTCAGCTCCGCCAACGCCCGCGCCCGCTCGAGCTCCGCCGCCCGCGTCTCGACCGCTCGCACCCGCTCGGCCCCCTCGCGCGCCGCCGCCTCCAGGGCCGCCAACCGCACGCCATAGCGCACCTCGATCGCCTCTGACCCACCGGCCGCCACCGTCGCGCCGCCCAGGCCGTCGCGACCCGCCTCGGCCTCGCCCATCACCATCCGAAGCGCGCCCCCGTCGGCCTCCAGGCCGCCCGCGCGACCCGCCTCGGCCTCGCCCATCACCACGCGAAGCGCGCTCTCGTCGGCCTCCAGGGCGCCTCTGCGCCGCGCCACCGCCGCCTCGAGCTCCCCCAGCCGCGCCCGCGCCTCGCCCCAGGCCGAGCGCTTCAACGCCGCCTCCTGCCGCGCCCGCTCTCCGGCCCGCCGCGCCGTCTCCAGCGCCGTATTCCGCAGCCCGACCTCAGCTCGCCGCTCCTCGACCGCCGACTCCCCGACTCCCGCCTCGGGCACCCTCGTGACCGTATTCTCGCAGACCGGACAGGCGCCCCCGACATGCAGGTGCGAGCGCACCAACGCCACGCGCGCCTCGTGCTCCGCCGCCCGCAGCCCCTCCTGCGCCACCGCACTCGCGTCCGCCGCCTGAGCCTCCCGCAACTCCGCCCTGCGCTGCTCGACCTCGCTCGCGTCCAGCGCCTGCTCGGCGCGCCCGACCGCCGCCACCGCGCCCGCGACGGCCTCGACCTCGCGCCCCAGCTCGGCCCGCGCCGCTCCCAGCCGCGCCGCCACGACCCGCGCTGCCTGCCACCGCTCGAGCTCCCCGGCCTGGACGCCCTCGGACCGCGCCGCCTCGGCCCGCGCCGCCTCCAGCCGCTGCTCCGCCAGGAGCACCTCGACCTCCGCCGCCGCCACCGCCTGCCCGGCCGCCTCGCGCGCCTGCAGCGCCCGCCCCAGCTCCGCGCGCAGTGCCTCCACCTCGCGTTTCAGCCCATCGCGCTGCTCGATCCGCACCCGCGCCTCGTCCAGCACCGCCAGCCGCTGCCGCGCCGCCGCGATCTCACCCGCCCCCAGCTCGGCCCGCGCCGCCTCTTCACGCGCCGCCTCCAGCCGCGCCCGCGCGGTCGCCAAGGTCCCCTCCGCCCCCTCCAGCCGCCCCGCGTCGCGCGCCACCTTTATCCGCGCCGCCTCCTCGGCCGCGATCAACGGCACCGCGCCCGCCACTCGGCGCGCCGCGACCAGCCGTCGATCCTCCTCCGCCATCGCCTCGGCCTGGGCTTCCAGCGCGGCCAGCTCCCGATCCAGCCGCCCCAGCTCCTCGCCCATCGCAAAGAGCCGCTCGACCTTCCCCACCTCCTCGCGCGCCCGCGCCTCCTCGTCCTGCGCCGCCCCGAGCGCCACCCGCGCCACCTCGAGCTCCGCCGCCAGCGTCTCGACCGCCTCCGCCGTCGCCCCCTCGAAGTCGCCCGCCAACTGCCGGTCCAGGTGCCCGACCTCGGCCTCCAACCCCAACGCCAGCCGGCTCGCCTTGTCCCGCATCGCCTCGTAGAACGACAATCCCAGAAGCGCGCTCAATACCTCTCGCCGCTCCCGCGGCGTCGCCTTCAGGAACTTCTGGAACTCGCCCTGAGGCAGGATCACCGCCTGCTGGAACGCGTCCACGTCGATCCCCAGGAGGCGCTTCACCTCCTCCTGGACCTTCTGCACCCCATCGAAGAGCCGCTTCTCGACGACCTGCCCGTCCTCGCCCGCGATGAGCTGCGCCAAGATCGCCTGCGCCGCCTTGCCACTCCGATGCACCGTGCGCGACACGCGCCAGCGCACCGGCCCGGTCGCACTTCCGATCTGAAAGTCGAAGACCACCGACAAGCCACTGCGCCCATGCGAGACCAACTCGGAGAGTCCCTGCTTGCCGATCCGCGGCACATTCCCATAGAGCGCCAACATCATCGCATCCAGCAGACTCGACTTCCCCGCCCCGGTCGGCCCCTCGATCGCCAGGACCGACATGTCCGAGAAATCGACCACCGTCCTCTCGCGAAAGCACGTGAGCCCCGACACCTCCAGTCGCAAGGGCCTCATGCCGTGACCTCTTCCCACAGCGCGCGGAACGCTTCCTCGACCGCCGCGTCCGGCCCCATGCCGTGCCGCTTCGCGTGATAGACGCGATACCGATCCAGCGGCGTCGCGTCACTCGCGTGCACACTCGCCACCCGCTCGACCTCTGGCAATCTCGCCTTGACGATGATCGCATTCGGCACCAACCGCCGCACATTCGCCACCAGATCGGGCTCGATCTTGTCCAGCTTCAGCTGCACCCGCAAGTGCCCCGCGTCCTTCAACCACCCGGCCGCCGCCTCCAGCTCCGCCCAGCTGCCCTCGAACGTCTTGAGCGGCGTACCCCCGAGATACGCGACCCGCGTCACCCGCACCGGCACCCCGACCGTCGCGTCGATCACCACGAACGACTTCTCCTCGCCCTCCTCACCGAAATCCAATTGCAGCGGCGACCCGGCATATTCGACCCCATGCCTCACCGCCTGCGGCCGATGAATGTGCCCCAACGCGATATATTGCGCCGAAAGTGGCAGGTTCTCCGGCGTCACCGCCCACTGCTCTCCCACCGTCGCCGCCCGCTCAGAACGCGCCAGCTTCGCCCCTTCGACATGCGTGTGTGCCATCAGGATATTGATCGCATCCGCCGAAAATCCCTCGGCCAGATGCGCCGCCAGTCCGCTCACCTTCTCGGCGTAGCCGGCCATCGCCTTGCCCTCGTCGACAATCCCCGCCGCCTCGACGAACCACTTGATCGGAGCAAACGGAATCGGCGCCACCCTCGCCCGCTCACGCCCATCGCGCGATCGAAACTCCAGGATCCCGCCCGCCTCCACCCGCCGCGGCTTCGCGATGCAGTGGATCTGCGCCAGCTCCGCCAACTGCCCCCACGCCTCGATGCGCCGCGGGTCGTCGTGGTTGCCCGCGATCAACACCACCGGACACACCTTTCCCAGGCGCTTCAACACCCGGAAGACCAACCGCTCCGCCTCGGGATGCGGCGACCCATTGTCGAACACATCCCCCGTCATCAGCACCAGGTCGACCGCGTTTCCCTCGACCCACTCGCACATCGAGGTCAGGGCCGCCTCGAGCTCACCAATCCGGTTGACCCGCCGCCACAAACGCCCTGCGTGCCAATCACTCGTGTGAACGATGCGCATGCGCCACTCCCGTCAATCGATCCCCGCGAACGGGTCGGGCCGACTCGCCAGCGCCACCTCACTCCGCCGCGTCGCCCACCCGGGCCGCGGAAAGGTCACCAACATCGGCGTCGGGATCTGCGGCTGCGACACGATCATCGTCCCCGGCTTCAAGATCGTCGCCCGGTCCCGCGCCGCCCGCGTCAAGAACCCATATTCGCCCCGCTCCGCCTCGGCCGCATCCAGCCGCCCGACGATCCGCAGCGCCGCATTCGCCACCACCCGCCGCTCGACCTCCGACGCCGTCTGCTGCGCCCCGAACAGCGACACCCCGAGGCTCCGCCCGCGCTCGGCAATATCCAGGATGATATCCTGGATCGGGCTCCACCCACTGCGCGGCGCATACTTGTTCAGCTCGTCCAGCACCACGAACGTCAACGGCCCGCCGTGCTCGCGGTCCATCAGCCGCTTCAAGAGCGCCCCGACCACGAACGTCTGCGCCGATGCATGCAGCCGGTGCAGGTCGACCACCGTCACCTGATGCCGCTCCCAGTTGATCCTCGCGTCCCGACATCCATCGTGGTCCGCCCTCACGAGGTGCCCCATCCGCCCCGCCGCAAAGCGCATCCGCCGCTTGAACGCGTCCAGCGTCCCGCCGCTCATGCTCTGACCTGCCATGATCGACGGCAGTCGCGCATCGATCACCTCGACCAGCTCGTCGAAGTTCGCGACCCGCGTCCCCTCGATGGTCAACCCCGGCCCCGGATCGGGATCCATCTTCGCGGCACTCTCGAGATACGACGCCACCCGCTCTGCCACGAACGAGAGCTGCGCCCGCGTGTCCTCGGCGTCACTCACCGCGAACCGCAACAACCCCTCTCTGGCAAACTCCTTCAGCGTCCACACGTACGCCGACACCCCGTCCTGCCGCTCGCCCGTGTCCGGCATCGGCACACTCACGCCCTTCTTCGCGGGCGCATAGAATCCCACCGACGGGAACGGCCCCACCGGCAGTCCCACCCGATCCCACCGCTGCCGGTCCTCGGGCGAGAGCCGATTGCTCGGCTTGTCCAGCCACAACAGGTCCTCGCCCTTCACGTTGAAGACGACCGCCTTCGTGTTCGCCGTCTGCACCCCGAGCACCCCCGACCGGAACAGCGAGTACAGCAGGAAGGTCGCGTACGACGTCTTGGTCGCCACGCCCGAAATGCCACTCACCGACGCATGCGCCCCGCGCTTTCCGTCCAGGAATTCCAGATCGGCAAACACCTTCTGCCCCGATCGGGTCAGCCCGATCGGCACTTTCTTCTCCATCTCGTCGAAGAACAGCGCCTTCTCGTACGCGAGCCCGCGCACCACCCGCACCTCGTCCCCCGGCGTCGGCGGAAAAAACACCTCCGGCTCGACCCGCGTCACCCGTACGTGCCCGGCGTAGCTCACCTCGGCCGGCAACGTCCCCTCTTTCACGCGAAAAGCGTCCGAGTCGAACTGCGTCCCCTCGTACCGCTTCCTCACCTGATCGACCACGCCATAGAACCGCACCGGCCGATTCTGAGCATCCGCGCTCTCGATCGCCACGAGGTCGTCCAGCATCAAGTCCGACCCCGCCCGCACCGCGACCCAACACTCCAGCGGCGTCGCGTCCTGAGACCCCAACACCACCCCGACCGACTCCTCGCCGGACAGATCTTCCATCGCCTCGTACGCCATCACCCTCTCCGTTCTTCCGCGCGGCGACTCCGCACGAGGCTCTCCAGCTGTCGTCTCAGCAACGTCGCATCACCCAACGCGCGCCGAAGATGCATCTCCAGGGCGCCGATCGGCAAGAGGTTCTGCGGCGCCCGCGGATCGGCGGCGCGCGATGGCGCAAACACCGGCAGGGCACTCGCCGTCAGATCTGCCAGCCGCTTCGACGCCTCCCGCCCAATCGCGTCATGCACCTCCATCCGCATGAGCCCCGACCACGGCGGCTCGTGCGGCCCCGTCGCCGACAACCTGAGGAACCACGAATATCGCGGATATCGCCCACCGATATGGAACATCGGCGTCCGCTCCCCCGGCCCCAGCGCCTCCAGGACGACCTGCTTCTCACGCGGCACATACAGCTCGTGCAGCCGCTTCACGGCGCCGACCGCCAGCCCCTTTACCTTGTCTTCGAACGACAGCGGCCCGTCCATCACGACCAACCGCTGCCCCATCGGCAGCGCATCCGCCAGCGCCCGACCGAACCGCTCCTCGGCCAGCCGCATGCGCCGATGCAACCTCACCTGCGGCGTCGTCGGCTCGTTCTGCTCACTCGCCTCACCGAGATAGATGACACTGAGGGCCCCCTCGGACAGGACCACGTCCGGCACCTCGTCGCCGCCTCCGACGACCAGGCATCGCCCGACCTCCTCCGAGTGGAAGCTCGCCTTCCGCGGATCTCCCAGCACCTCGACCGCACCCACCGCGAACGACCCGAACCCGCCATAGCCGACGCGCGCGATCCCAAGCGAATCTCGCACGACCCGCATCACCCGGAGATCGATGCGCCGCACCCCGTCGACAAAGCACACCGACTCCGGCAGCACCCCGGCCACCGGTCGCAGCGCCGCCCACGACGCCGCCTCGACCTCGACATCCAGGTCGACCTCGTGCGCGTCCCCGTCGACCGCCTCGGCGTCGATCGTGACCTCGCCGCCCTGCTCGATCCCCCACGGATCGATACGCAGGTCGAGCCCGCCCAACGGATCTGCCATCCCCTCCACACCCCTCACGCCGTCCCCCAACGACCTCGGAATCGCTCCAGCCCCTCCACGCTCACGCGTGAAGCGGGTCCGGCCGCGGGCCCGTGGCTTGTTCGAGCACCGCAGCCGGACGTGTTCTTTGGAGAGAGAACAATGGACATACCTGAACACGCTTTCAGTCGCACGTCCAGCCCTCTTCCGCGCCCGCCGCATAAACCATTGATTTCACGCCACAAGTTCCGGCAGCCCGAGCACCCCGAAGGCTCACAGGTACTCCTCGGCGACGCTCTCGTAGATCGCCGACTCGACCTCGGACGCGCAACAGAAGGTGACCCCCTCCAGCGACGCGTGCTGCTCCAGGCTCTCCAGCACCGTCGAGATCGCGATCTGCGCCGCCCTCTCTTTCGGATACGCCCCGCCCAGCGCCGCGAACGCCACCGTCGTCGCCCCGTGCTCCATCGCGCGCCACACCGCGACCTCGTAGCAGCGCCGCAAGATCTCGTCCTCGTCCGCGCGCCCTCCCTGCCAGATCGGTGGCACGCAGTGCACGACCCACTTCGCCGGCAGCCTGAACCCCGCCGTGACCTTGCACTCCCCGGGCTCGCATCCCTTCAGCTCCCGACATGCCTCGCCCAGCTCCGGCCCGGCCGCCTCGTGGATCGCCCGCTCCACCGTCCCGAGCCCGCTCAGCTTCGGCGTCGCCCAACACACGATGGCGTCGACTGCGACCTGAGTGATGTCGACCTCGTGAATGACGACACGCCCATGCCGATAGCGCTGCATGCTCCCTCCGACCCGACCGAGCCCGAAACCGCCCGCATGGTCCACCCGCAGCCGACCCGATGCAAGCCCAACCCGTTCGCCATCGTTGGCTCTCCGCATCCGATCCGTGCAACTGTCTCCATTGATTCTCCCCTCGGACCGGACTCACGCATGCGCGCGCACCTCGTCACTTTGACCACATTTCTGCTCATCGCCGCCTGCGACAAGGGCCCGAGCACCTCGAGCTCCCCGGTCTCAGACGCCGCCGCAGACGCCACCCCGACTCCACCCAAGCCTCGCGCCGCGCTCACCCTCGAGATCAAGCGCAAGCCCCACGCCTTCGAGGCCCACGGCACCGTCCCCGACGGTGTCATGCCTCCGTCCATCCGCGGCCGCCTCGACGCCTTCGACGCCAAGTCGTTCGAGTTCACCGCGCTCACCGGTGCCACCGACCCCGACAGAGACGCCTTCGCTGCGCTCCTCGACGCCTCGATGCTCCTCGACACCGGCACGATCGAGGTCACCGCGAAGGGCCTCCGCATCACCGGCAAGGCCCGCACCCACGCCGGACTCGCCGCCCTCCAGCGCCTCGCCGGCCTCGCCGCGAAGATCCTCGAGATCGATCCCACCCTCGAGCTCGGCCTCGACGCCGCGCGCCTCGACCCGGATGAAGGCTTCCTCCTCTTCGCCGACGGCACGCCCGCCGACCTCCCCCTCCGCCCCATCGCCGGTGGCGACGCGCTCCACCCCGACGATGTCGGCCGCGTCCCGGTCGGCGTCTACAACTTCGACGAGACGCCCGGCCTGCGCGTCGCCATCGCCCCCGGTCGCACCACCTACCTCCGGAAGGGCGTCACCACCGGCATCCTCATCGGCGGCAAGCGCTACCCCCTCGACGCCGACGTGAAGCTCGTCGTCCCCGGCGACCCCGGCGCCCTCGACTTCGTCGCGAAGTCCACGGGGCCCGATGGCATGCCCCTCCATGGTCCGCGCTACCTCACCCCGGGCCAGAAGCTCGAGCCCGGCAAGGTCCTCGAGCACACCAACGCCATCCACCAGGCGATCCTCCACTTCAACACCGCAGACGACTCCGCCAAGAGCTTCGCCGACCAGGTCAAGAACAGCCTCTCCGTCCACTTCATGATCGACTGGGACGGCACCATCTATCAGGGCCTCGACGTCGCCGACTGCGCCTATCACGCGGGCGAAGCCAACAACCAGGGCATCGGCATCGACCTCAACAACCTCGCGCCCCTCCTCCACATGAAGCCCAAGGCCCCGCACTTCCCGAAGAAGCACTCGCGCCTCGCCGAGATGCAATCGCCCGAATATGCCCGCCCCACCCAGTCCGGTGAAATCAACGGGGTGAAGGTCACGACGCTCGGCTACACCGCGGCCCAATATCGCGCCCTCGGCTCCCTCCTCCGGACCCTCACGACCGTCTTTCCGACCCTGGCGATTGGCGCCCCGCGAGACGCCAAAGGTCAAGTCCCCAACCGCACCCTCGACGACCCGGCCAAGCACGACGGCGTCCTCGCCCACTATCACTGGGAAGTCGACCGCTGGGACCCCGGCCCCGCCTTCGACTGGGATCGCCTCGGCCTGAACGACTCTCCGCAGCCCGCCGCCGCCCCCAAGTGACCGTTCGCGACCGCGCCGCTCGACGCGATTGACGACCCCATCGCCCTCGACTACCGTCGTCCTCGGCGATGGAGTTCGCCTTCAACCGCCGGCCGCGAGAGACATCGCGAACCCGAGCCGATAACTCCTACAACCCCCGACGACCTCGTGCCCGAGGCCGCCCTCGGTTCGTTAGGAGTCCCCGTTGAAGAACTCGCCCTCCCCGTCGCCCGCACCGGCGCCAACCGCACGGCCCCTCTCCGACCTCCCACCCCTCCTCCGAGAGCTCGCCGTCTCGGTCGCACTCATCGCCCCCCTCGGGCTCGCGGTCGGCTCGGCCTGCGCCCTCTTCCTCTATTCGCTCGACCAGGTCACCCACCTCCGCTGGCAATTTCCCTGGCTTCTCTATTTCCTCCCCCTCGCCGGCCTCCTCGTCGGGCTCCTCTATTTCCGCTTCGGCAAATCCGTCGAGAGTGGCAACAACCTCCTCCTCGACGAAATCCACCAACCCGGCGCGGGCGTCCCCATCCGCATCGCCCCCCTCGTCCTCGTCGGCACACTCATCACCCACCTCTTCGGTGGCTCCGCCGGACGCGAGGGCACCGCGGTGCAAATGGGCGGAGGCATCGCCGCGGCACTCTCCCGCGCCCTCCCCTTCCTCCCGGCCCGACAGACCCGCATCCTGCTCATGGCCGGCATCGCCGGCGGCTTCGGCGGCGTCTTCGGCACGCCAATCGCGGGCGCCGTCTTCGCGATGGAGGTCTTGGCCCTCGGACGCATCACCTACGAAGCCGTCATCCCCTGCCTCGTCAGCGCCGTCGTCGCCGACTGGGCGTGTGGCGCCTGGGGCGTCGGCCACACCGTCTATCGCATCTCGGCCCTCGGCGACCACGCCCACCTCGACGGCCTCCTCATCATGAAGGTGGCATTCGCCGCCGCCCTCTTCGGCCTCACGGCCCGCGCCTTCGCCGAGGGCGTCCACGCGCTGAAGCACCGCCTCGACCGCCTCATCCGCGCGCCCTACCTGCGCCCCGCTCTCGGCGGCGTCGGCGTCATCGGCCTCGCCCTCGTCTTCGGCACCGACTACCTCGGCCTCGGCGTGTCCTCGCCCGACCCCCACGCCACGACCATCCTCTCGTCCTTCCACCCCGGCGGCGCCGACCCATTGAGCTTCGCCCTGAAGCTCCTCTTCACGGTCCTCACCCTCGCCAGCGGCTTCAAAGGCGGCGAGGTGACGCCGCTGTTCTTCATCGGCGCCACGCTCGGAAACTCCCTCGCAGTCGTCCTCGACGCGCCCGTCGATCTCTTCGCCGGTCTCGGCTTCATCGCCGTCTTCGCCGCCGCCGCCAACACCCCACTCGCCTGCACCTTCATGGCCGTCGAGCTCTTCGGCCTTGGCGGCGGCCCACACCCAGACGGGTGGAGCTCAGGCGGGAGCACGCTCCTCTATTTCGCCATCGCCTCGTTCGTCGCCTATTTCTTCGGCGGACATCGCGGCATCTATCTGTCGCAGCGCGTCGGCACGCCGAAGCTCACCGGCACGACGCTCCCGCCCGACACCACCCTGCGCCAGACCCGCGACCCCTGATCGCGCCCGCTCACTCGACCGTGCAGGGCTCCTCGCCGTCGACATGCCCCAGGGTCCGCGTCAGCGCCTCGAGATAGGCCCTGAGGTTGGTCACTTCCGTGGCACTTCCGACCTGATAATCGGCCAACCCGGTGATGTCCACGCCGGCGAGTTCTTCCAGCGTGATGACGTTGTTCTGGTCGACATCGGCGCTCGCGAACAGGTCGAACTTCACCAGCGGCGCCTCGGCCACCAGCGAGTCATAGAACAATCGGTCCGCCTGGAACGTGAGCTGAATGGTCGCGGTGTCGCCGTCCACCTTCGCCTTCGACGCGCACTTGACATACCGCGTCGTGGTCTGGATGCGCCATGCGAAGCGCTTGGTCACCCCGTCCTTGACCGCCGTTCCTTCGATGTACATCGAAAGACCACCGCCGATCATGAAGCCAACGTCATCGCTCGAGACATTCGCCGCCACGGCCCCGGTCGTCGCCGGCGCCACCGTGAACGCGGTCTCCGCATAGCGCCCGCCCGGCACCTCGGTCTCGACCAGGAGGTGCCCCTTCTTTCCCGAGCCCGGCACGAGATCGACGACATGGATCTTGCCATCCGCGACCGCCGGCTCCCCGCCCGCGGTCGACGTGATCTCCGACACCGCGACCAGAAAGCGCGAGAAATCCACCGACCATCCATCGGCAAACGCCTCGGCCGGGATCTTGTCCTCGACATACGGCTCGCCGTAAGCCCGGACCTCGATCGTCCCCGACTCCGCCGCACTGTCACATCCAGCGAGACCGCCCGCCCCGCCGCCGATCAATACCGCGACACCCAGGAATCGCCCGACGCCCCGCATGCTCTCTCCGATCCCCTTCACGGCACACCTCACACCCAGAAAACCACGAGCCCCTCGCGCCGGCACGTCGGCCGAGCCAGCGCCGCGCCCGCGAACGCATACGACACGGGGCCCGCCCCCGCCAGCATTCTACGCCATCGAGACGCATCACTCGTCGCGAATCACACGCGGGACGAGCTCCTCGGCAAGCAGCAACCCTGACCCGAAGGCCGACGCCGACTGCCCACTCGGTCGCGTCTGCACCTGCACCCGGTCCGGCACCCGCCGCTTCTTCGCGCCCGTCAACGCCACCAGCGCGTCGTGCATCTCGCGCACACTTCCCATCGGCGTCCCCTCGACCCCCACCGCACGCCGGAACAGCGCCTCGATCTCGCCCGAGAAGAACCCCACCGGAAAGCGCAGCCCACCCCGCTCGTGCTTCACGCCGACCAGACCCAGCACCCTCAGCGCAATCTCGCGCAGGTCGTTGTAGACCTCGACGTCATTGTCGACCCGCAAGCCAAAGGCCGTCACCATCGCGCCGAGGCCGCCGCCCGGCGAGCTCACGAACATCGCGGCCCTGAGCCGGATCCCCGACGCGGACAACCCCAACGCGTGCAGCTCGCCCGCGACCTCCAACGCCGACAACATCACCGCCATCGCTTCGTGCGGCTCGAGTGGCCCGACCTCCAGCCGCTGCTTCACGCTCGTGGCCCCACCCGGCAGCTTGGTCGTGATGACGAAGAACCGGTCGTCGACGATCCTCGCATCGAGCACCAGCGCCGCCGACGGATGCCGCACCTGCACCAGCCTCGCGACCTCGACGTCCCAGAATCCGGCCGAGACCTCGGCCCCGACATCGCGCATCGACACCACGACGCGCACGCCGCGCGCCGCATCGAAGCCCGCCACGACCCGCTCGTCGTCGTCATCGACGAAGAGCTCGACCGGCTCCTCGAGGCCATGCTCTGGCCAGACACCCGGCGCCAAAACCCTTGAGGCCATGCTCAGCGCTCCCTCGTCCCGAGCCGCAAACCCTCGAAGGGGCACTCTAACAGCGCATATCGCGTTGGCAATCGCCAAGATCCACGACCCCGGCGTCGCGCCTGGCTGCTAGCTGCGCCCCGCCAGGAACGCCAGCAAGAGGGTGCGCGCCTCGCCGATCCGGATCGTGAGCTCGTGTGCCGTCCGCTCGAGGTGCGGCGTGCCCGCATGCCGGTCGGGATGATACCGCGACAAGAGCACCCGGAACTGCGCCTCGACCGCCTCACGGTCCGCACCCATCGGCAGCTCGAGCGCCGCATAGGCATCCCGCACCTCACGCGGGAACGACGTCGTCCGCCCCGGCTCGGCCCGCGCCTCACCTCGCCCCGTGACGGTCGGGCCCGGCGCCGGCTGCGCCGCGGCATGTCCCCACAGGCTCGCCCCGCGCGCCATGTCCGGGTCGACCGCCCCCGCGCCCGCGGCCCCACCCCACAGCGCCGCTCCGGCCTCGACCTCGTCGATCGTCCGCCCGAGCTCATCGGGCCCCTCGAGGTCGCGAATCAGCTCGGCCTCGGCCGACGCGACATCCCGGGCATACGACAGCTCATCGGCCTCGTAGTCGTCGAGCCTCCCGACCCGCGCCTCGAGCTCGGCCACCCCCTCACCCGCGACCTCGGCCGATCCAAGCGCACGCTTCATCGCCCCGATCTCCGCCCGCCCGAGCCGCCGCAACCGATCGAAGACGCTCATCTCACCCCTCTCCGCTTACGCCGCTCGTCGACGCTAGCACAATCGACTAAGCTCTTGCACCGCGATGACGCGCAGCACCCCAGACCCCGCCTCCGCAGAGGCCCGCTACCTCACCTGGCTGCGCACCGTCGACCACGCCTCGCCCCACACGCTGCGCGCCACCGACGCCGACCTTCGCGATCTCTCACGCTTCCTGAGCCTCCGCCGGCAGCCTGGCTCCGCCAGGCCTTGTGCGGACGCCGATCTCCAACACGAGCCCACGCTCGCCACCGTTGACGCTCGCGACCTTCGTGCCTATCTCGCCGGCCTCATGGAGCGCGCCCAATCGCCTCGAACCATCGCCCGGAAGCTCGCCACGCTGCGCTCCTTCTATGGCTGGCTCGTGCGCACCGGTGCCCGCCCCGACGCCCCGACCGACGGTCTCCGGAACCCGCGCCAGGGCCGCCCCCTCCCACGTCCCCTCGATCTCTCGACCACGCTCGAGCTCCTCGACACCCCACCCTCGGACACCCCCCGCGGCCTCCGCGACAAGGCCTTCCTCGAGCTCCTCTACGCCTCGGGCCTGCGCGTCTCCGAAGCCGTCGAGCTGACCCTCGATCGCCTGGACCTCACGCGCCGCTCGGTCCGCGTCGTCGGCAAGGGCCAGAAAACCCGCGACGTCCCCTTTCACGCACGCTGTGCCGAGGCTCTCTCGGCCTGGCTGGAAACGCGCCTCACGGTCCTCGGACCGGACCCCGACCCCATTGCCAAGACCCGCGTCTTCTTGGCCGATCGCGGCGGCCCGCTCTCCGATCGCTCCGCGCGCCGCCTGGTCGAACGCGCCGCCAAAGAGGGCGCCGTCGGCCAGCACGTCCACCCCCATCGCCTCCGCCACGGATTTGCCACCCACCTCCTCGATCGGGGATTGGACCTCCGCCACATCCAGGAGCTGCTCGGTCACGCGTCGATCAGCACCACCCAGGTCTACACCCACGTCTCTGTCGACCAGCTCCAGCGCGTGCACACGCTCGCTCACCCCCGCGCCAAAGCGCCCCCAAAAAAATCGCAGGATTCCAAATGAAAGTCGAAATGCACGGCACGACCATTCTCGCCGTGCGGAAAAATGGCAAAGTCGTCGTCGCCGGTGATGGTCAGGTCACCCTCGGCAACACGGTGATGAAGGGCACCGCGCGCAAGGTCCGCGCCATCACGGTCGGCTCGCACAAGGTCGTCATCGGCTTTGCCGGTTCGACCGCCGATGCCTTCACCCTCTTCGAGCGCTTCGAGGGCAAGCTCAAGGAACACTCCGGCCAGCTCCGCCGCGCCGCCGTCGAGCTCGCCAAGGACTGGCGTACCGACCGCGCGCTGCGCCGACTCGAAGCCATGCTCATCGTCGCCGACCAGCAAGAGACGCTGGTCATCTCCGGCTCGGGTGATGTCGTCGAACCCGACGCCGCCAATAACGGTGTCATTGCCATCGGCTCCGGTGGCAAATTCGCCGAGTCCGCCGGCATCGCCCTGGCCCGCCACTCCACGCTCGAAGCCCGCGAAATCGCCACCGAGGCGATGCGCATCGCTGCAGAGATGTGCATCTACACCAACCACAACCTCACGATCGAGGAGCTCGGCTGATGGAATCCTTTACCCCCCGCCAGCTCGTCGCCGAGCTCGACCGCTACATCATCGGACAGCGCGCCGCCAAGCGCGCCGTGGCCATCGCGCTGCGCAACCGCTGGCGGCGTCAGCAGGTCACCGGCCCGCTCAAAGACGACATCACGCCGAAGAACATCCTGATGATCGGGCCCACCGGCGTCGGCAAGACCGAGATCGCGCGCCGCCTCGCCAAGCTCGCCAAGGCCCCGTTCATGAAGATCGAGGCCTCGAAGTTCACCGAGGTCGGCTATGTCGGGCGCGACTGCGAGTCGATGATTCGCGACCTCGTCGAGGTCGCCGTGAAGCTCGTCGAATCCGAAGCGCTCGAGCGCGTGAAAGAGGGCGCCAAGGTCCAAGCGGAAGAGCGCATTCTCGACCGCCTCCTCCCGGCTCCCAATCGCCAGCCCTACGAAGAGAAGGTCGACGACCCCGGCCGCGCCGCCACGCGTGAGAAGCTGCGCCGCCTCCTCCGTGAAGGCCAGCTCGACGACAAAGAGGTCGAGATCGAAACGCAGGAGAATCGCCAGCCGATGTTCGACGCCCTCCAGGGCGCCGGCCTCGACCAGATGGGCATCAACATGAAGGACACCTTCGGGCAGCTGTTCCCGAAGAAGTCGAAGCGTCGCCGCGTGAAGGTGCCCGAGGCGCTGGAGATCCTTTCTCGCGAAGAGGGTGAGCGCCTGGTCGACCGCGACGCCATCGCCGCCGAAGCGCTCCAACGCGCCCAGGAAAATGGCATCATCTTCCTCGACGAGATCGACAAGATCGCCGGCCGCGAAGGCAAGCACGGCGGGCCCGACGTCTCGCGTGAGGGCGTCCAGCGCGACCTCCTCCCCATCGTCGAGGGCTCCACCGTCAACACCAAGTACGGCATGGTGAAGACGGACCACATCCTCTTCATCGCGGCCGGCGCCTTCCACATGACGAAGGTGACCGACCTCATCCCCGAGCTGCAGGGCCGCTTCCCGATCCGCGTCGAGCTCGAGCGCCTCGCCGAGGACGACTTCGTCCGCATCCTGACCGAGCCCGAGAGCTCGCTGGTCCGGCAATATCAGGCACTGCTCGCCACCGAGCTCGTCCACCTCGAGTTCACGACCGACGGCATCGCCAAGATCGCCTCCATTGCCTTCCAGGTGAACGAGCGCCACGAGAACATCGGCGCCCGCCGCCTCCACACCGTGATGGAGCGCCTCTTGGACCGGGTCTCCTTCGAAGGTCCCGACCAGGACCCGAAGGTCGTCGTCATCGACGCCAAATACGTCGACAACGCGCTGTCCGACGTGGTCCAGGACCCCCGCCTCGAGAACTACATCCTCTGACCTCCGCACCGTAGGGGCGAGGCCTTCCTCGCCCGCGCGACCCCACGAGCAAGCGTCCGGTCCTCGCCACCCGCAGCGCGACACCAGGCGAGCGGCCGGTCGTCGCTCCCCACCCACCACCGCGACTTGCGGCGAGGGTACCCTCCCGGTACCTTCGCTGCATGAATCGCTTTAAACCACTATTTCTCATTGGCATGGGCACCCTCGGTGCCCCCTTGGCCGCCCTCCCAGCTCGCGCCGAGGACGAGCTCCGCCTCTCGCCAGCCATCCAGTTGTCGGTGACCTTCGGCGACGGCTTCCGCTTCGGGCTCGGGCTCGACCTCCGCGCCACCTACATCGTGAACCGCGACGGCTGCGAGAACCTCGACGCAGGCGGCGCCGGCTTCTTCGGTCAGGCGATCTGGTACATCGGCCAGGGCGCCCGCTTGGCCCTCGGCGTCCACGGCGGCAAGGTCTTCGACAACCAGTCGACCTCCTGGGATCTCGACCTCGGCTGGACCTACACCCTGCTCTCGGGCCTTCAGAGTCGCCACGGCTTCGAAGCCGGCCTCATCCTCGCGGGATATCCGCTCGAGGCCTTCGCGAACGTGAATGTGTCATTTCCCGAGAATGCCAAAGTCGTCACCGAAGGGCAGCTCGGCCTTGGCGGCCGGACGCCTGCCTTCTTCGGGGACGGCGGTATCAGCTGCGCAGTCGGCCGCCCCCTCCGGAACAACGGCGAGGTCTGCCGCGGCCCCGTCGCCCTGGCACTCCCCTCCGATCCCCGACGCACTCCCAGGCGCTCGACCGAGAGCCGCCTCCTCGGCCTGAGCCGCCTCGAAGACGCCCGGATGGAGGCCGCCTCCGTGCCCGCCTTCCTCGCCCTGGCCCGCGACCTCCGCGCCGCGGCCGCTCCCCCTTCGCTCCGCCGCCGCGCCCTCATCGCCGCCCGCGACGAGGTCCATCACGCGGCCCTCTGCAGCACCCTCGCGAGCCGCCTCCTCGGCGCCAGAGCCGACGCACTCATCCCACCGACCCCACCCGCAAGCACCGCAACCTCGCCGCGCAACGCCAGAAGCCCTTACGAGGTGACCCGCCTCGCCCTCGAGTCGTGGCGCGACGGCTGCCTCGGCGAAGGCGCCGCCGTCGTCCGCGCCCAGGCCGAACGCGACGCGAGCCGCGATCCCGAAACCCGCGCGACGCTGGCCCGCATCATCCACGACGAGACCCAGCACGCCGAGCTCGGCTGGGACGTCCTCGCTTGGGGCCTCGCCACCGGGGGTCGCCCGACCCGCGACGCCTTCGCGGCCGACCTCGAGCAGGTCTCCGCCACCGCCCAGGACCGCATCACCGAGCGCTCCCTCCCGCGAGCCCGCGCCCTCCTCGATCACGCCACACGCCCTACGCACACCTGAGGTCAAACGCGGATCACCTGAAGCGTCGGGTCCAGGAG
>JAEUKJ010000631.1 GCA_016792665.1 Deltaproteobacteria bacterium
CTGGCGCTGCTCGCCGATCTGCCGCGGGCGGAGGCGCGAGCCGTCCTTCCTGACGACCTCGGCCTCGAGGACCTCCAGGCGGTCCTCGCCCGGGGTGAAGGGGAAGATCATGTCCTCGAAGCGGTCGACCGACTTGGGTTGGTCGATGCGGATCGCGAGCTGCCGGAACTGCGAAGCGAGGCCGCTCTGGAAGACCTCGGTGACAGTGCGCTCGAGGAGGTAGAAGGCGCCCTCGGAGCGGGGCTGGAAGGTCTTGGCGCGCGCCACGATGGTGTCGATCGGCTCGGCCCAGCGCTCGGCCAGACCGCGCTCTTCGACCAGCGTGCGGCGGTAGTCCGCGAGCTCGCGGTTCTGCGGCGCGAGCTCGAGGGCGCGGTCGAAGGCCTCGATGGCTTTGCCGCGCTCGCCGGCGAGGATGAGCAGGCGACCGCGGAGCTCTTCGTAGAGGGGGTTTTGGTGGTGGAAGGCGCGGAAGCGATCGAGCTCGGCGATGGCCTCGACGAGCAGCCCGGAGGGGGCGTGGGGAGTCGCATGGGGATCGCCAAGGGCGGCCGCGTCCCCGTCCGAGGCGAGGGTGCGGGCGCGGAGCAGGTGGAGGTCGGCGGCCATCGGACGCAGCGCGAGGGCGCGGTCGATGGCGGCGAGGGCGAGCGGCTTCTTGCCCGCGCGCAGATAGAGGCGGGCCGCGCGCTCGAGCGGCTCGGAGGCGCCGAGCTGGCTCGCGGAGACGTCCGCCGAGGCGCGAGCGGCGGTCTCGATCTTGCCAGCGCGCTCGGCCAGCGTCGCCGTGAGCGACAAGAGCCGCGCGGTCGGGGTCTTCTTCAGCGCGGCCTCGGCGAGCGGCAGGGCGGCGGCCGCGTCGCCGAGCTCGAAGCGGCGCAGGAGATCGTGGCCGATGAGCGCGGGGTGATCGGGGTCGAGGGTGCGGAGGCGGCGTGCGAGGTCGGCCGCACGCGCCTGAAGGCCCGCCTTTTCAGCGACGTCGAGCAGCGCGGAGAGGGCCTGGGCGTGGCCGCCGGCAAGGCGGTCGGCCGCCTCGAACGCGGCGATGGCACGGCTCGGGTCGGTGGTCTCGGCGCGGCCGAGGTCGTTGTAGAGGTCGGCCAGGGCGGCCTGGTCGCGGGCGGCGATCGGGTTCGCGGCGATGGCGGCGATGGCGGCTTCGAGGCGCGAGGCGGCGCGTCGCTCGGAAGGGGGCGCCGGGTCGATGCGCCAGGCGAGGCGGGCCAGGGCGGCGTCGCGTGCCAGGGCGGCGGGCGAGGTCGCTGCGGGGGCGGCGGCGCGGGGCGCCGGGCCGGCGAGGTCGATGAGCGAGGGCGGGAGGCGGCGCGCGGCGGTCCACCCCGCGGTCGCGCTGGGCGGGCCGGTGAGCGACTCGGGAGCGCCGAACTCGTCGGCCCCGGGGATGCGCACGGTGAGCTCGGGGGCGAGGCTGCGATGGCCGACCGTGACCTCGAGCCAGTGCACGCCGGGCTTCAGATCGACCGCGACCGAGGCCTGCCAGTCCGCGAGCTCGCGCTCGCCGTCGAAGGAGGTCAGCGGCTGGCCGTCGAGCGTTGCGGTCATCGGGCCGTTGCTGCCGAGGAGGATCCGGGTCGTGAGCGCGCCCGTCTCGAAGAGGAAGCCGACGTGCGCGTGGGCATCACCGCTGGAGGGCAGGAAGTCCTCGAGGGGGAGGGTGCCGGTCGGCGCGAGGGCGAAGCGGCGCCACGAGGTCGGGCCGTGCTTGCCGGTCTCGCCGGTGGCCTTCGAGCCAAAGCCCGGGCCGGGCAGGGGGCCGAGCACGAGGCCGCCGGTGGGGAGACCCGCCAGCGCTGCGGCTGCGGCGGTGCTGAGGCCGGGCCGCGGGGATCGCTGCGCGGGGGGGCTGCCGTTCAACGCCCGCAGGCGGGTCAGGACGAGGGCTGCTTCGCTCGCGAGGACGGGCGTGCTCTTCTGTACACGGATGGCGAGGGCTTCCGCTGCGGCCTCGACGCGAGAGGGTCCGCCCGCGACCAGCGGCGCGAGCTCGGCGGCCTCCCATAGAGACAGCAACGCCTCCAGCGACGCGCCACTCGGGGCCGCGACGCGGGCCAGCATCCGGTCGAGGCGCCGGGCGACGCTCTCGCCGCTGGCGGGGGCCCTCTGGGTCGGGACGGGGGCCGCCCGCGCGTCGCCGACAGGGCCGGTGACCGCGAGCAGCACGGCCAGCGCGCCGATGAGCACGCGACCCGTCGAGAGACCCGAGAGGGCGACCGCGCCGCGACGCGGGTGCAGGACGGGAGCGAGGCCCAGCGCCGCGAGCCTCACGCCGGGATACCCGGGGCCGGGAAGCGGCGGCAGAAGACCTTGACGTCCTCGGCGATGGCGGCCAGGCGGCGGTCGTCGTCGATGTGGCGGGTGACGTCGTCGATCCAGCCCGCGATGGTGCGCATCTCGGCCGGACCCATGCCGCGGCTCGTGACCGCGGGGGTGCCGATGCGGATCCCCGAGGGGTCGGCGGGCGGCCGCGTGTCGAAGGGGATCGAGTTCATGTTGCAAACGATGCCGGCCTGGGCCAGGGCCTTGGCGAGGCGCCCACCGCCCATGCCGCGGCGCGTGACGTCGACGACCATCAGGTGGTTGTCGGTGCCGCCGGTGGTGAGCGAGAAGTCGCAGGCAACCAGCGCCTCGCCGAGCGCCTTGGCGTTCTCGCGGATGGCCTTCGCGTAGGTCTTGAACTCGGCCTGCTGGGCCTCGCGCAGCGCGACCGCGATGCCGGCGATGGCGTGCAGGTGGGGGCCGCCCTGGAGGCCGGGGAAGACGGCGCGGTCGATGGCCTTCTGGTGCTTCTTCTTGGACAGGATCATGCCGCCGCGCGGGCCGCGCAGCGTCTTGTGCGTGGTCGTCGTGACGGCGTCGGCGAAGGGGACCGGGCTCGGGTGCTCGCCAGCGGCGACGAGGCCAGCGATGTGCGCCATGTCGACCAGGAGCAGCGCGCCGACCTCGTCCGCGATGGCCTTGAAGGCGGCGAAGTCGATGATGCGCGGGTAGGCCGAGGCGCCGCAGATGAGCATCTTCGGCTTGTGCTCGTGGGCCAGGCGGCGGACTTCGTCCATGTCGATGAGGTGGGTCTCGGGGTGGACGCCGTACTGGACCGCGTTCCAGAAGCGGCCCGTGGCCGAGACCTTCCAGCCGTGCGTGAGGTGGCCGCCGGCCGGCAGCGACATGCCGAGGATGGTGTCGCCGGGGTTCAACAGCGCGGTGTAGACCGCGAGGTTGGCGGGGCTGCCGCTGTGCGGCTGGACGTTCACGTGGTCGGCGCCGAAGACGTCCTTGGCGCGGGTCTGGGCGAGCTCCTCGACCTGGTCCACGAAGAGTTGGCCTTCGTAGTAGCGCTTGTGGGGATAGCCCTCGGCGTACTTGTTCATCAGCACCGTCGCGGCGGCCTCCATGACGGCGCGGCTCGCGTAGTTCTCGCTGGCGATGAGGCGCACCTGGTCGCGTTGGTAGGCGGTCTCGGCCTCGACGAGACGTGCGATCTCGGGGTCGGTGGCGGCGAGCGCGGCGATGGAGAGCGGGGGATGATGGATGTTCATGGCGTGTCCTCCTGGAGGAGCTTTTGAATGCGCTCGACCTCGGCGCGGGCCGAAGGAGGAGCCTGGGCGATGAAGGCTTCGAAGTGCGTGCGGGCCGCGGCGCGTCCCGTCGACGCATCGAGGAGCTTGGCGAGGTTCAAGTGGGCGTAGGGGTGCGCGTCCGGGCGGAGGGCGAGCGCGTCGCGATAGAACGCGGCGGCGCGGTCGTCGCCGAGCTTGCGCAGCTCGCACGCAATCCCCAGGGCGTGCAGCGCATCAGGGCGGGGATCGAGGTCGCTCGTGACGCGCTGGGCCAGCTCATCGGCGCGCGAGACGAGCTCGGCGAGCGGGACATCCACATCATAGGCGAGGGCGGTGAGGAGGCCGAGCAGGGCGAAGGTCTCGTCCAGCGGGGCGCGGGCCGCAGTCGCGGCGACGAGCGCGGCCTGGAACACCGGCGCGGCGTCCTGGGCGCGCGACATCGACAGCAACGCCCGACCTTCGGCGTAGAGCGTGGCCGCCTCGCCCGGACGGGCATCGACCAGGCGGCTGGCGTAGTCGAGGGCCGCGGTCCGCTGGCCGAGCTGGAGGTGGGCTTCGACCTTGGCGAGGCCGGCCTCGAGGGCGAAGGGGACCAGCGCGAGGGCGTGGTCGGCGGCCTCGAGCGCGGCTGCGAAGTGACCGCGGCGCAGGTCGTCGTTGGCTTGCGCGGCCAGGGCTGCGTAGCGCGCGTCGGTCGGCGCGGTGCGCTGGCTGTGCTGGAGGACGGGGCTGGCGTGGGCCGGTGGGGCCGAGGGCCCGGTCGACGCGCAGGCCGGGGCGTTGACCCATACGGCGGCGAGGACGAGCAGGACCGGCGAGCGTGCACACACGGACGAGAGCGGTAGCATAGGCACGTCCGGATTCGAAGCGAAACGCAGCCCTTTGAAGGTGGGCCGGGCGACGATGGGGGTGGTGACGGAATTGCAGTCTCCGGCCAGCGGGCTGAGGCCCGGCAATCACCAAGGAGGCAGTCACATGGCCCGAAACGACCGATACCAAGCGCCCGGCGCGCCGCCGCAATACGACCAGGCCAGCCGCAGCGCCCTCGCCGCGCCGAGCTCTTCGGAGCAGCGATGGGAGGACGACGGCGGCAACCGCGCCTCCTTCCATCGGGGCCGCATCTCTCAGGGCGAGGGCCCGGACGTTCCGCATGAGGCGTGGGGCGCCCGGGGCGCGCGACCAGATGGGTGGCAGCGGGCGATGGACGAGAGCGACCGCGAGCCTGGATGGCCCCCGAGTGGTCCGGCGGCAGATCATCCTGACCCACGCTGGAGGTCGCCCATGGGCGGGAACTTCCGCGTGAGTGAGGGGTTCAGCCGCGTGCCGAGGAGCCATCGCGGCAAGGGGCCGAAGAACTACACGCGCAGCGATGAGCAGATCACGCACGAGGCGTCGCAGCGGCTGATGGACCACGACGGGATCGACGCGAGCGATATCGAAGTCGCGCTCGAGGGCGGGGACGCGACCTTGAACGGCACCGTGCCGACGCTGCAAATGAAGCGGATGGCCGGCGAGCTTGTGGAGGACACGGGCGGGGTCTCGAACTGCCAGAACAACCTGCGCGTGGCCACGACCGGCGCGAAGCGATTGGACGGCGCCGCGTGGGACGAGCCCCGGGGGTAGTCGTCACGCGTCGATTCGACGTGCGCGTCCATCACGATGGTGTCGACGGCGCGTCTGTGGAAGCGCCGT
>JAEUKJ010000666.1 GCA_016792665.1 Deltaproteobacteria bacterium
CGATGCGCGTGAAGGCCGGCGACCCCTGGACCGAGGCCGTCACGGAGATCGTCGAGCGCGGGCGCAAGCTCGGCAAGGAGGTCGTCCTCCACACCCACTTCAACCACCCGAACGAGGCCACCGGCTTCTCGCAGGACGCCGCCAAGGTGCTCTCCGAGCGCGGCATCTTCGTCAGGAACCAGAGCGTCTTGCAGCGCGGCGTCAACGACACGGTCGAGGCCCAGGTCACGCTCGCGCGCCGCCTCTCCTACATCAACATCCACCCGTATTACGTCTACGTGCACGACCTCGTGAAGGGCGTCGAAGCCCTGCGCACGACCGTCGCGACCGCCATCCGCCTCGAGAAGCGCCTCCGCGGCTCGCAGGCCGGCTTCAACACGCCGACCTTCGTGGTCGACGCGCTCGGCGGTGGCGGCAAGCGCGACGCCCACAGCTTCGAGCACTACGATCAGGAGACGGGCATCTCGGTCTACACCGCGCCCGCGGTCAAAGAGGAGCGCCTCTTCACCTACTTCGACCCGCTCTCCGAGCTCTCGCCGCACATGCAGGCCGCCTGGCAGGACGAGAAGCTGCGCCACGAGATGATCCACGACGCGCTCGCCACCGCGCGCCAGAAGGTGATCTGAGGTACTCTCGCGCCGTGCCCGAAGGCAATCTCAAACCAGAGGTCATGGTCGGTGCCCAGCCCGACGTGGCCCTGCTCGACAAGCATGCTCGCGCTGCGAAGCGGCGCGCGACCTGGCTCAGCGGGGCGTGCTCGACGCCAGCGGACAAGGACCTCCTCGAGCACCGGTTCTGGCAAGATGCGACCCCGAGCGAGCGGCTCGACGCCGTGGTACAGATGGCCATCGATTCGGAGCTGATCCAAGGACATGAGCCTCCAGACCGACTTCAGAGATCTCTTGGAGGCATTCGCCGCTGAAGATGTCGCGTACCTCCTCATCGAGGGATACGCCGTCGCCTTCCACGCCGAACCACGCTTCACCAAAGACCTCGGCCTCTGGCTCGAAGACACGACCGAGAACCTCGAGCGCGTGCGCCGCGCCCTCGAGTCTTTCGGGGCTCCTCCCGAAGTCGTCCAAGGCATCGCTGACGCGTCCGGCCTCGACGTGGTCTGGATGGGGCGACCACCCGCCCGCGTCGACATGATGAAGGCGACCCCGGGTGGCGACTTCTCGGACGCCTTCGGTCGACGCGTCGAGGTCCAATGGGATGGAGTACCTGTCCGCATCGTGAGCCGAGAGGACCTCATCGCCTTGAAGCGCGCTTCGGGTCGCCCGGTGGACCTGCTCGATGTCGAACGCCTCGAGCGTCCGCGTGAAGCGCGGCGCTGACCATGAGCGGCCGCGTGCGTCGAGCGCGGCCCTGACCTCTTCGAAGGACCCCACGCCATGCTGAACGTCCGCGTCGCAGCCGCCGCCCTGAACCTGACCCCGCTCGCGTGGGCCCACAACCGCGACCTCATCCTCGCGGCCATGGACGAGGCACGGGCGCGCGGGGTGACCCTCTTGTGCCTGCCCGAGCTGTGTCTCACGGGCTACGGCTGCCAGGACGCGTTCCACTCGCCGAGCGTGCATCGCCAGGCGATGGAGACGCTCATGCGCGAGATCGTGCCGGCGACCCAGGGCCTCTGTGTGTCGGTCGGGCTGCCGCTCACGTGGCGGAACAGCATCTTCAACGCGGTCGCGTTCATCGGCGACGGCAAGCTGCTCGGCTTCGTCTGTAAGCGCTTCCTGGCCGGCGATGGCGTCCACTACGAGCCGCGTTGGTTCAAGCCGTGGCCCACCGGGGTCCAGGCCGAGCTCGAGGTCGAAGGCGTCCCCTACCCCATCGGCGACCTGTACTTCGAGGTCGGCGGCGTCAAGATCGGCTTCGAGATCTGCGAAGACGCGTGGGTCGCACAGCGCCCCGGCTCGTCGATGGCCGGCCGCGGCGTCGACATCATCCTGAACCCGTCGGCCTCGCACTTCGCCTTCGGCAAGCTCGAGACGCGCAAGCGCTTCGTCATCGAGGGCTCGCGCGCCTTCGGCGTGACCTACGTCTACGCGAACCTGCTCGGCTGCGAAGAGGGCCGCATCATCTACGACGGCGGCGCCATGATCGCCACGCTGGGCCGCCTCGTCGCGGCCGGCGAACGCCTCACCATGCGCCCCTTCGAGCTCACCGACGCGGTCATCGACGTCGAGCAGACGCGCATGGTCCAGGGCTGGACCTCGAGCTTCCGGCCGCGCTTCGACGAGACCCCGACCGAACGCGTGCTGACCGACTTCGCCTGGCCCGAGATCGAGCCCGAGGCCGTGGTCAGCCTGGACAGCCAGGCCTTCGGCGTCGGGCTCGACCGCACCCACGTCGCCTCGGGCTGGGAGGCCTCGCCGCACTTGAAGGAAGAGGAGTTCTTCCGCGCCACCACGCTCGGCCTCTTCGACTACATGCGCCGCTCGTTCTCGCGCGGCTTCGTCGTGTCGCTCTCGGGTGGGGCCGACTCCGCGGTGTGCGCCATCATGGTCTCGCTCATGGTGCGCCGCGCGCTGCGCGAGCTCGGCCCGGACGGCGTCACCCAGCGCCTGGCCTACGACAAGCGCCTGGCCGGCGTCGACCTCTCCGCCCCGTCGAACCTCACCCACCTCCTCCTGCTGACGGCCTACCAGGCCACGCACAACAGCGGGGCGGTCACGCGCGACGCGGCCCAGGCGATCGCCGACGCCATCTCCGCCGAGCACCACGTCCTCGACGTCGATCCGATCCTGCAGGGCTACCTCGCCGTCGCCGAGAAGGCACTCGGCCGCCCGCTCACCTGGGAGCAGGACGACCTCGCGCTGCAGAACATCCAGGCCCGCACGCGCGCCCCCAGCATCTGGATCTTCGCCAACGTGCGCGGCGCGCTCTTGCTCACGACCAGCAACCGCAGCGAGGCGGCCGTCGGCTACACGACCATGGACGGCGACTCGGCCGGCGGGCTCGCCCCGTTGGGCGGCGTCGACAAGAACTTCCTCCGACAGTGGCTGCGCTGGCTCGAGGCCGCGGGCCCGATCGACTTCGGGCCCCTGCCGGCCGCGCGGGTGATCAACGCGCAGCAGCCGACCGCCGAACTTCGACCGCCATCGAACAAGCAGACCGACGAAGACGACCTCATGCCGTACTCGGTCCTGGACGCCGTCGAGCGCGCCGCCATCCGCGACAAGCAAGACCCGCTCGAGTGCTTCCGCCTCCTGCGCATCCAGTTCCCGTCCATCGGTCCGCGCCAGCTCGCCGCCTGGGTCGAGCGCTTCTTCAATCTCTGGTGTCGCAACCAGTGGAAGCGCGAGCGCTACGCCCCGAGCTTCCACCTCGACGACGAGAACCTCGACCCGAAGACCTGGTGCCGCTTCCCCATCTTGTCGAGCGGCTTCGGCAGGGAGCTCGCCGAGCTCCGCGCGTGGGTCGACGTGCGCTTCCCGCGCGGCGCGTAGTCCACGTCGCGCATGGTCCGCGAGTCGCTGATAGCGCTTGATTCGTGAACACGAATTCACGAACACGTCCTCTGCTTGCCGCACTCACGGAGGACCGATGCGCACATCAGACTTAGCGACCACCTTGCTCGCCCTCGCGACTTCTCTTGGATGCGGTCCCTCGTCGCCCGACGGCCTGACGGACCTCGAGAGGGCTTGCGCGCTGAGTCACTCGCAGCAAGGGGAACGCTGCAACTTCGAAGGCTGGTGTCTGCAGCCCCAGAGCTGCTGTGGCCGGACCAGCGAGGGAAGCGGCTGCGGATGCTCGAACGGGCGAGTGCAGTGCGTTGCCGACGACACCTGCTTGATCCACCACTGCTCGGCGGGGTGTGGGTCGGACCACTACATGACTTCCCAAGGTTGCACGGCCTGCGGAGACATCGACGCGCTCGTCCAGGAGCGTCTCGAGGCCGCGGCGCTCGCGGTCGGCACCTGCGAGATCGACGACGACTGCGAGCGCGTCACGCGCCGGATGCGCTGCGGAACCTTCTGCGATCTCGCGATTCCAGCCACTGCTCGAGACGCCTTCGAGGCCGCCGCGGCGGCCATCGACCCGGCCGATTGTGGGTCCCTCGACTCCGTCTGGTGCAGGACCCAGGGCCGCTGCTCCCAGGACGGCACGCCACGCTGTGTGGCGGGCGCCTGCCGCGTGGTCCGCCCCTGCGACCCTGTACAAGCCCCCGTCGGGACGGCGTGCGACGATGGCGATCCCTGCACCGTCGAAGACACCTGCACCACCGCCTTCGTGTGTACTGGACGCGCCCGCGACTGCGACGACCAGAACGCGTGCACCCAGGACTCTTGCGAGAGCGATGGGACCTGCCTCAGCGCTCCGTTGTCGGCGCTGTGTGACCCGCCCGAGGGGAGCTGCGCGGTCGGCGCAGAGTGCCAAGGAGGCGCCTGCACGGAGTCCGAGGTGCTCGGATTTACGCAGACCTACGCGAAGCCATGGCGATACGCGCAGGCCGTCACGAGCCTCTTCGACCGTGATGATGCCGCCATCTTTGTGGGTGGGTACCAGGGCCAGGAGTCGCCCTGGACTGCGTTTCTCCTCGTGCTCGACGCGCAAGGCGTGCCGACACGGTCGCTGACCTTGGCCGCCCCTGGCGCGGTGACAGACCTCGAGGGCCTCGCCGACGGCGGCGTGCTCGTCGCGGCGCTGACGGTGGGCTTCGACGTCGGCGTTCGGGTCACACGATTGAGCGCCACCTTCGGAGAGACGTGGCATGTCTCCTTCGGCAGCTCCTCCTCTCCATGGTCCCCGCGTCTCGCGGTCGCCGCACCGCCGACAAGCAACGGCGCAGGAGTGCCGCTCGTCGCGGTGGCCTGGTACGACGCGGGTGATCTCGGGCTGGGCTTGCCGCGTGTCGCGCTCCTCGATCTCGACGGCCACGTCCGAGCCGAGGTCTCAGTGTCCACCGCGCTCGGTCGTTCCAAGCAGGGCGCGCCCTACGTGACGCCCCTCGACGCTGCCGACGGGTCCGTCTTCGTGACCGCCCACACCCGCACCGACCTCGACACCGACCACAGCGAGGTCCTCCTCACGCGCATCGCCGCCGACGGCCGCCTCCTCGGGCAGACACCGATCCCCACCGACCGCGACGAAGACGCCCGCGGCCTCACCGGCCTGCCCGACGGCGGCGTGCTCGTGTGGGGCGTGCATCTCATCGGCAGCCCCTCGCAACCCGGCACGCGCGATGGCGCGGGCTGGCTGAGGCGCGTCAGTGCCTCGGGCGAGGTCCTCTACGAACTGCCGCTGAACATCGCGGCCGCCTTCGTCCGTGACGACCACCTCGAGCTCGTCGGGGCCGATCCGATCCCCGGCGCCGACTTCGAGATCGGAACCCGCGCATGGCTCGGCCGCCTCGACCTCGACGTGCTCTCGACCCCATCGCCGACGCGCTGGGACATGCCCCCCGGACCCGCCATCCGCGCGGCCGCGCCGCTGCACACCGGCGTCGTCCTGCTCGGCAATCTCTGGGACCGGGACCCGCTCCTGAACCCGCTCGGCGATGGTTCGAACGCGGCCGCCTGGGTCCGCCGCGCCGCCCTCGAGCTGCCCAGCTGTGACCCTCGCCCCTGACCAGGTCGCGGCACCGGTCGACGTCGACCCATCATCGATGCGATGATGATGAGGATGCCGATGATGAGGCGGGGCGCAGCCCGACCCAACGAGAGGACCTGCGACCGTACGCACGAGGAGTCACGATGAGCGAGAGCGAGCACATGGACGACGGCGGTATCGCGGCGGTGCGCCCGGCGACCCCCGACGACGGCCCGTCAATCCTGCGCATGATGGAGGCCTTCAACGTCTACGAAGGCATCCCGTGGACGCGCGCGGGTCTCGAGAAGAGCTTCGCGACGCTGCTCGCGCACCCCGAGTGGGGCGGCATCTTCTTCGCCGAGGTGGGCGGTATCCCGGCCGGCTACGCGGTCTACGCCTACTCCTTCGACTTCGAGTTCGCGGGCCGCGACGCCTTCCTCTGCGAGCTCTTCGTGACCGAGCGCCACCGCCAGAAGCGCATCGGCCAGACGCTGCTCGCCACCGTCGAGGCCCACGTGCGCGCCAACGACGTGCGCGCCGTCCACCTCATCGTGCGCGGCGAGAACGCGACGGCGCAGGTGTTGTATCGACGGAACGGCTTCCGCTTCGACCCGCGCCTCCTGATGACGAAGGCCCTCGAGTAGGCTTCTTGGCCGGTCCCACGACCGACGCGTGGCTCGCCGCGACGCGCGCCGCGACCTCGTCCCAGTCGACGTCCTTCGTGTCCAACCTCAGCCCGACCCAGCCGCGCGGACCGAGATACGGCGGCACGAAGTAGCGCTCGGGCGAAGCCGCGGCGAGCACCGCGTTGTCGCCCGGGGGGTCCACGCGCACCCACACGCCGATGATCCCGTCGCCGTGGTGGTTGTCATTGAAGTAGGCGAACGGCTTCTTCTTCGCGCGGAAGGTCGCGCTCCACGTCTCGCGCTCGCACTCGCTGCCCGCCAGCGCCTGGCACACCGCGAGGAGGCGGTCGAAGACCCTGGCCGACAGCGCGGGATCGGTCTTGGGGCGCGGCGCGACCTTCGGCGGGGGCAACACCGGCGCTTCGTGCGCCGACTTCGGCGCGACCGAGGTCCAGGCTTCTTCGATGAGTATCGAAAGAGTCTCCCAGTCGGTTTGTACACCGAGATGTACACCCACCCACCCCTTCACGCCGACGTACGGCGGCACGAAGTAGCGGCCGGGCTCATCCGCGACGAGCTCGCTCTGGCGGTCCTTGTCGGCTTTCACCCAAGTGGCCGTGCGGCCGTCGCCGTGGTGGTCCGAGGCGAAGCTCGCGAACATCTTGCCGCGCACGAAGAAGCACGGCGCGCCATGCGAGAGCTTCTCCTCCACGGCGGGCATCGCGTAGCAAGCCGCCCTCAACCGCACCAGCGCTTCGTCCGACGTGAGCCCTTTTGCTTTTGCCATGGCGCCAGCCTGGCACGGGTGCGGCGACTTCGGCAACGGCCGGCGCGGTTGGCGTCCGCGGGACTCAGCGCTGGTCGCACGCGGCCGGGAGGGGCTCCGGCCTGGTATTCTGGAACCAGGCCGACGCCTCGAAGAACGTCTCGTCCCGGAGAAGCGCGGCGTAATCGTCATCGAACAGTGACTCGTTCGCGGCCTGGAGCGCAAGGAGCTCAGCCCAGCCGGTCGTGCCTTTGCGCCGCTCGTCATCCTTCCGATATGCCTCGTACTCGCGGTTGATCTCCGGGATGCGGGCCTGGTTCTCGCGGAGCCACGCGCACAACGCACGCGTCGCGGCCGCCGGGTCTTTCGACAACGGCTTCACGATCTGGATGTACTCGCGCTCCAGCGCGAAGAAGCGCTCGCCCGGGTTCGCCCCGCACGCGCCGAGCCCCAGTGCCAGCACGACGAGTGCGCGCGTGCTTCTGCCGATCCCTCTCGAGGTCGCTCTGTGTCCGTGTTCCATGTCCCCACTTTCACTGTGGCGCCGCGGCCCCTCAAGAGCACGCCTGCTCACTTTTCCGGCTGAGCACACTCACCCCTTCGGGCACACCGCCGACACCGGCCCGCTCGGGCTCGCGAACCACCACCCGGCCTTCCAGAAGACCGGGTCGTCGACGTGCGGGTTGAAGGACTCCTGGTAGCGCTTGGACATGACCTCCTTGCGCGCACGCAGGATGCCGATCGCGGCCTTGTCCTTGGACGCCTCGACCTGCTGCTCGTACGCCTCGAACTCCTTCCGCACCTGGACGATGCGCTCCTCGTGCTCGCTCATCCAGGCGCACAGCGCGCGCGTGGCCGCGGCGGCGTCGTTCGGGTAGGGGGCGAGGACCTCGAGCATCTCGGCCTCGAGCGCGAAGAAGCGCTTGCCCGGGTCGCCCCCGCACGCGAAGAGCCCCACCGTGAGTGCGATGATCACGACCAACTTCATGCGCGCATTCTCGAAGGGCCGGCCTCGACGCGCAAGGGCCGTTTCGCCGACAGGAACCCCATGGGCACGTCAGAGAATCAGCGCGGGCATCGCCGGGTCGAGCACGTAGCCCCCATCGCGGCGCGCGAGCACCCCACCGAGCCCGAGCTTCCTCAGCGTGCCGACCGCCGTGTAGACGCGGTCCTGGGCGGCCTCGGCCTGCATGCGCTCACCGGGCCAGCCTGCCGCCGCCAGCTCGTGCGTGCTCGCGGGCAACCCCGGCGTCGTGGCGCGGCGCTCCGCCATGAACGCCAAGACCCGCCGCAACGGCGCGCGCGTCGCGAGCTCCACCCGACCGATCCCTTCGACCTCGAACCAGTAGGCGCCGCGACCGATACGCAGGCACGGCGACGACACGGCCGAGGCCCCCGCGGCGAGCTCCGCGACGAGCTCATCGGCACCGCGGGCATTGCCGCTCAGCCGCGCCAGGGCGAGGGCATCTTCGAGACGCGCCCGCGCGCGTGCCGGGTCGCCGTCCTGGCGATCGAGCCTCGCCAGGACCAGCGCCGATCGCACGAGTCCCTCGCGATCGCCGTGGACCCGCGCCGCGCTCGCGACCGACTCGGCGTGCCGGCGGGCATCGTCGAAGCGGCCGCGCGCGAACGCGGTCATGGCTGCGATGATCTCGAACTTACGCACGAGCAACGGGTCATCGATCTGCGCGAAGAGCTCGAAGGCCGCCGCGAGGCGCAGCTCGGCGGTGTCGAGGTCGCCGCGCTCGAAGGCCAGGTAGCCGAGGTTGGCGATCGCCAGGGCCTCGATGCGCCGCGCCCCGCAGTCACGGGCCAGGGCCGAGGCCCCGAGGTAGGCATCGTGAGCCTCGTCGTGGCGCCCCGCGACGAACAGGCTCGAGGCGAGCTGCACCTTGGCGCCGGCGAGCTCGTGGTTGCCGACCGAGAGCGCGATGACCTCGTGGGCGCGCTGGATCGATCGGTCGCTCTGCCCCGTCTCGCGATCGAGCAGGCACGCCGTCAGCAAGGCCTCGCGACGCGACTCGCGCGAGCGCGCCCAGAGCAGCGCCAGGGCCGCATCGTTGGCCCCCGCGGCGCTGGACCCGTGCAGATAGCGGACCCGGGCTCGCGCGGCGAGCAACGCCGAGCGCGCGTCGTCCAGCAGGTCCTGCGGCCCGCCGTGGTGTTCGAGGGCGAGGACCGCCTGCGAGACGAGCCGCTCGGTGGTGGCCGGGTCGTGCGACTCGGACAGGCGCGAGAGCCCGAGCGCGAAGGTCGCAGCGGCGAGCGCAACCTCCGGGTGGGGCTCGGCGCACGCGCTGTGGAAGGCCGCGAAGAGGTCCTCGCTGGCCGCCTCGAGGGCGATACGGGCGGCGCGTGCATCGCCATGGAAGAGGCCGAAGCTCGTGCGCGTGACCAGGTCCAGGAGGCGCTGTCGCTGGGCCTCCAGCGCGCTCGCAGGGACGCTCCGCTCGGCATAGGCGCGCACCGTGTCGAAGAGGCGGACCCCAGCCGGCGTTCGGAAGGCGAGGTTGTGATCGATCAGCACCGACAGGGCCCGCGCCGCGGCACCCTCGTCGACCGCTGCGACGGTCGCGGCCGCAGCGAGATCGAAGGCACCGCGAAAGAGGCTCACCGCCGACAGCATGGCGGCCGCGTGCGGGGGCAGACGCGTCACCGACCAGGCGATGGTGGCGTGCATGCCGCGGTGCCGCTCCTCATCGGCCACGTCCTGGGTCAGCGGCAGCGGGTTACGCGCGATGAGCGGCATGGCCTCGGCCCCGAGGTGGGCGACGCGCGCGGCCGCGAGCTCGATGGCCAGCGGCAGGCGATCGAGCCGCTCGAGGAGGGCCGTGAGCTGACGCTGAGCCTCGCCGTCCATCACCTGCGGCGCGACCGCGTCGACGGCACGCATGCGCCGCGCAAACAACGCGACCGCATCGGATTCGGCCAGCCCGCGCACGTGCACGACCTGCTCGACGCCGGCTGCGAAGAGGCCGACCGCGCGCCGCGAGGTCACGAGCCAGGCCGCGTCGGGAGCCGCCGCCAGCCACTTGGCGAGGAGGTCTTCGGCCCCGGCCCGCGGCGCATCGAAGGCATCGAGCACGGTCAAGACGCGACCGGCGCGGGCGAGACCGTGCGCGATCCCGTCGGGGCCGCTGGACCCGAGCGCGGTGTGCACCGCGTGCAAGACACCGTCGGCATCCTCGGCCCCGCCGAGCCCGACCCAGACGACGCCGCCCGGGAAGAGGGGGCGCGCGCGCTCGACGATCAGCGTCGCGAGCGTGGTCTTGCCGGCCCCGCCCGGGCCGACCAGGGTGACGAGCTGTGCGCCGCGGGCGAGGTGCTCGAGGACAGTCGCGCATTCGGCCTCGCGACCGAGGACCTCCTGGGGGCGGATCGGCATGCCCCGACCCTCTGGCAGGTCCCCTCCCGCGGTCAAGACGCGGCGCGGTTCACGTCCACGAACCCCGCACGGGAAGCGGCTCAGAGGGGCTTCGGATCATCCCAGAGGTCGGCCGCCCCGAACCAGTACTGCACGGCCTGCGGGCGCATCTTGAACTGCATCGGCAGGCTCTCGGCGAGGCATCCGGTGTCGAGGGTCGCGGTCGGGTCGGCCAGGAACTGCACCAGCAGCTCGCGGCCGCAGGTGGTCGTCGGGTCGTCGATGAGCTGGCCCTGCGCGATGACCGTGTGCCCGTGCCCTGGGATCTCCACGTAGGTCTGGTGCGCCCCGGTCAGCTTGGGGGCGATGGTGCGCGCATACCGGGCCGGCGTGGCCGGGTCGTAGTCGGCGTTCATCGCGAGCACCGGCACCTGGAACGTGGGCCACGTGTCGGCCAGCGGCTCGCGATAGCGCGGCCACCCCTCGGCCGCATAACCGACCTGCAAGGACGCCCCGCGACACGACAGCGCCGCGGCGTTGCGTGCTTCCAGCTCGGCCAAGGACGGGGCCGGGTTCGCATAGAGCTCGGACACGATGATGTTCACGCCGAGGGCCCACGTGAAGGACAGGTTCGCCTCGGTGGCGACGGGGCCCGCGCGCGACAGCAGATCGATCGATGCGACACTCAGGGCACCGGGGTCGAAGCCGAGGTTGACGATGAAGCTACGACGAATCGCGGCGACGTCCCCTTCCGAGCAGCGCAGGTAGCGACGCACGAAGGCCGGCACGAGGCGGCGTCCGCCGTAGTTGAACATCAGCTGCCCGAGGTGGGCGCGCAGCAGATAGACGTCGAGTTCGGGGTCGTCGGTGAGGGGGCAGTGGCCGGTGGCGACCTCGTCGTAGAGGCGCGCGAGCTCTTCCCAGACGGTGGGGCCGTTGCGCGGGTAGTACTTCGAGCAGTCGGGGTCGGACGGGCAGAGGTCCAGGATCTCGCGCGCCACGGCGTCCTCCCAGAGGTCTTCGTCCGAGAGGTGGCAGCCGACGGCCGGGCAGATCGAGTCGAGGGCCACGGCGTCGACGCCGCCCCCATCGGGGAAGAGCTGGAGGTAGCGCTGCGCGAGGTAGGTGCCGTAGGAGATCCCCAGGACGAAGACCTCGTCCTCGGGGGCGCGCGTCATGCGCACGAGGCTCTCGAGGTCGTAGGCCGCCTCGGTCGCCGAGAAGTATTGGAGGGCGTCGCCCCAGGTCGAGACCACGGTGGCGCGGCAGCTCGGCCACTCGCTGGCCTCGATCCCCGGCCCGCTCAGCGAGAGCTGCGACTCCTCGACCGCACAGCCGAGGCGGGCAGAGCGCCCGGTGCCGCGATGATCG
>JAEUKJ010000684.1 GCA_016792665.1 Deltaproteobacteria bacterium
GATGCTGGGTGGCCATCTCGCGGATCTTCTTGGCGGCGGAGTCGGTGATCTCGATCATGTTCGTACCTCGTCAGGGTCGGGCCGGCCAAGTGGCACGGACGCGCGAGACTCTACTCGCAGGGCGGCTTGGGTCAAGGGTGAGGTCGATTTCGGACCAAAATGGTCCGATTCGCGAGACCGAGCCTCAGAAGTCCTCGACGTCGCCCTGGAGGAGCGCGAGGTTCGCCTTGAAGAGGTCGCTCGAGAGGACGGTGGTCTCGATCTCGCCGTCCTCGGTGTGGTCGACCACGTAGAGGACCTGGTCGACCTCGCCGATGGGCATGACCAGGCGCGCGCCGGGGCGGAGCTGGCCGATGAGCGGCTCGGGCACCTCGAGGCCACCGACGTTGACGATGATGGCGTCGAAGGGGGCCTGATCCGACCATCCGTAGTAGCCGTCGCCGACGTGGAAGTGGATGTTGGGGAAGCCCATGATGTCGATGAGCTGCTTCCGCGCACGGGCCGCGAGCTCGGGCTGGACCTCGACCGTGTAGACGTCCTTGACGAGCTTCGAGAGCAGCGCCGACTGGAAGCCCGAGCCCGTGCCGATCTCGAGGACGCGCCCCTCGGGAGGGAGGCGGACCTCCTGGAGCATGCGCGCCATGATGTACGGGGACTCGATGGTCTGGCCGAGGCCGATGGGCAGCTCGTTGTCGGAGTAGGCCTTCGACTCGAGGTAGTCGGGGGCGAAGAGCTTGCGCGGGACCAGGCGGAAGGCGGAGATGACGCGCTGGTCGGTGACGCCGCGACCGACGAGCTGCTGGCTGATCATCGTCTCGAGCTCGAAGTCGATCATGGGGTCCTCATCGCGGGTGCATGTGGCGGAGGCCGGGCTCGGAATCGCAAATCCCCGGCAACCTGGCTCCGCCAGGCCCGCAGCGAATTGCAGAACCACGGTCGCTTTTCAACGCCTTTGTGAAGAGCGACCATCAAGTCATGATTTTTGTATGGGTGGAGCGGGCCCGCCGAGTGGGTCGAGCGGGGCCGCCCAGGGGGCGAGGCGGAGACTCAGGCCACGGTCACGCGGGCGAAGCGGCGCTTGCCGACCTTCACGAGGAAGGGGCCGCCCTTCGGCACGACGTGATCGACCGTCGCGACCGGAACGCCGTCGAGGTGGACCGCGCCCTGGCTGACGAGGCGCCGCGCCTCCCCGCCCGACTCGGCGAGGCCGGCGTCGCGGATGAGCTGCACGATGCCGTGGCCGGCGTCGCTCGCGGCCGTGACGCGGACCTCGGGGATGTCGGTCGGGGTCTCGCGCTGCGAGAAGATGCGCATCCACTCGTCGACCGCGGCGCGGCCGACGTCCTGGCCGTGATAGCGCCCCGCGAGCTCGGCCGCGAGCTCGCCCTTGACCTTCATCGGGTGGGCCGAGCCATCGACGACCGCCGCCTTCAGCGCGGCGATCTCGACCGTCTTGCGGGTCGACAGCAGATCGAAGTAGCGCCACATGAGGTCGTCGCTGACCGACATGAGCTTGCCCACCATCTCGAGCGGGGCCTCCTGGATGCCGACGTAGTTCGCGAGCGACTTCGACATCTTCTTGCCGACGAGCACGCCGTCCTCGAGGTGGGCGTCGAGGCCTTCGAGGATGGGGGTCGTGAGCACGCACTGCGGCTCGAGCCCGTACTCTTTCATGAGCTGGCGGCCGACCAGCAGGTTGAAGAGCTGGTCGGTGCCGCCGAGCTCGACGTCGGCCTTCATCGCGACCGAGTCGTAGCCCTGCATGAGGGGATAGAGGAGCTCGTGCACCGAGATCGAGATGCCCGAGGTGAAGCGGTTCCGGAAGTCCTCGCGCTCCATGATGCGGGCGACGGTGTACTTGGCCGTGAGCTCGACCACGCCGACGGTGCCCAGCGCATCGAGCCAGGTCGAGTTGAAGGCGACCTCGGTCTTGGCGGGGTCGAGGATCTTGAAGACCTGGGCCTTGTAGGTCTCGGCATTCGTGAGGACGTCCTGGCGCGTGAGCGGCTTGCGCGTGGCGCTGCGGCCGGTCGGGTCGCCGATCATCGCGGTGAAGTCGCCGATGAGGAACACGACCCGGTGCCCGAGGTCCTGGAACTGCCGCATCTTGGTGATGAGGACGGTGTGGCCGAGGTGCAGATCGGGGGCGGTCGGGTCGAAGCCGGCCTTGATGGTGAGCGGCTTGCCGGTGGCGAGGCTCTTGGTGAGCTTCTTTTCGAGGTCGTCCTTGGCGGGGCAGTCGACGGTGCCGCGGAGGATGAGGTCGAGCTGTTCGGCGACGGGCGGAAAGGACATCACGTGCTCCCGGGATGGCGCGCGCAGAGCGTGCTGCGGGGCGCCTAACATGCGCTGGTGCGAGGGTCCAGCGGGACGAGGCCGAGGTCTGTGACGAGGAGCTGCATGCGGATGTCGTGCGGCTCGACGGGTAAGGCGGGCACGACCTGGCACGCATAGGCGATGCCGATCCGCAGCGCGGTGGCGAAGGCAGGGTCGGCCAGGGTCCGGTCGTAGTGACCGCCACCGGTGCCGAGGCGACCGCCGTGGGGGTCGAACCCGAGCCCCGGGACAAGGACAGCGGCAAGCGCGCGGGGGTCGAGTGCCGTGCGGTCGGGAGGCGGCTCGAGGAGGCCGCGATAGCCAGGCACGAGGTCGTTGGCGCGCGCCTCGACGAAGCTCAGGAGGAGGCCATCGACGCGCGGCCAGGCAAGGCGGCGACCGATGCGAGCGACGAGTGGGGCGAGGTCGACCTCGTCCGGACGGGCCGCGTACAGTGCGATCGGTGCGGCCGCGGGCAGGTCCGCGAGGACGGTCACGAGGGCGTCGGCGATGGCCTCGTGGGCGGCCTGGCGCGCATCGGGTGAGAGGCCGCGACGCGCGCGGCGGAGGTCTCTGCGAAGCGACGCCTTCGTCACCGGGTCGGCGAGCGGGCCTGCGTGCTTCGCGTCGGCGCTCACGAGCGGACGGTGATGCCTTGTTGGGGCGCGGGCGCGAGGGCGTCGCGCTCGGGGGCCCTCGGGTCGGTCGACCCGGGGATGCGACCCAGCAGCGAGCGCGAGGTCGAGCGCAGCTTGGCGGCGAGCTCGGCCTGCTGCGCGCGGAGCTTGAAGACCTCGTCGGCGAGCTGGAGCGAGGCCACCATGAGGAGGTGCGGGTCGGCCCCGTCGGGCTTCTTGCCCGAGACCTGCTGCACCTTGCCATCGACGTAGCGCGCGAGGGCCTGGAGGTGCTCGGCGGGTTCGTCGGAGCGCAGACGCAGCTCCCGTCCCATCATGCTGATGGCGCGAATTTCACTCATGTGAGGGGGATCTCCAAGGGGGGCGGCGAGGCCCAGCGAGGCCGATGGGAAGCCTCGGGACGGCGCGAGCATCGGGGAGCCCGGAGATCCCGTCAAAGATTTGCACCTCCGGCAGCCTCGCTCCGCGAGGCCTTGTGCGAATTGCACCCGCTACCGCATCGCGAGAGGACCGCGGTCCTGGCTCAGAGGATGTGCTCGAAGCGGACCGCGACGCCCGCCGTGATGCCGACCTCGGCCGCGTAGCCGCCCTTGACTTCGACCACGTAGCGGCTCGGGAGGTCGACGCTGCGCGGCACCAGGGTGCGCGGCTCGGCCTGCGCGACGACGCCGACGACCTTCATCTTGGAGTCGACGAAAATCATGTCGAGAGGGATGAGCGTGTTCTTCATCCAGAAGGTCTGGATGCGCTCGCTCGGCATGAGGAAGACCATGCCGCGACCGCGCTCGAGGGACTCGACGTACATGAGGCCGCGGGTGCGCTTGGCGTCCGTGTCGGCGACGTCGACCACGACCGGGACCGGGCCCTTGGCGGTCTCGAAGATGACCGTCGGTCGGGGCTTCGGGGCGGGCGCGGCGACCGGCTCGGGGTGTGGCGCAGGCTTGTCGTCGCAGCCCAGGGCGGGGCTCAGCGACGCGACCAGGACCACGCGCAGGAGGATGCGCGCGGCGAGAGACGGGGCTTCAGTCGACGTAGGCCTGGTCCTCGGAAACGGCGAGAGCGAGACCATCGGGGAGGCCACGCGCCGAGAAGGAGACGGCATCGATGCGCCGCACGAGGACCTTGTCGGTCTTGTCGGGCCCGAGCTCGGGGAGCGCGGAGATGGCGGCCGCCGGGATGACGAAGGCGCCGTCGTCGTTGGCCGCGCAGGTGATCTGCCAGACCTCGCCGAAGCCGCGGCGCTCGAAGACGACCCAGGCGAGGTCGCGGGAGTCGGAGGTCCTGGAAGACCGGACATCGGCCGCGTCCCAGGTCACCGACACATCGGTGGCGCGCAGCTCGGAGCCGTCGCCGTCGAGGATGACGTGGCCCTGGTCGACGGGGTGGCCGGCGATCGATTGAAGGCGCACGGCAGGCGGGCGCGTGAGGCCGACGGCGAAGGCGCCGACCTCGGTGGTGCCCTCGGCCGTGACGACAAGCGGCGACGCGGTGCCGACCGAGGGGGCGAGGACCCCGGCGTAGGCGGGCCCGGAGAGGTCGAGGGCGCCGTCGTCGGAGAGCCACTTCGAGGCGAGGGCGTGGAGGCCGGCCTGACTCTCGACCGAGACCTCGCCGAGGTCGCGCAAGACGATGGGGCCGGCGCTGGTCGGCACGCGCTCGACGCGGCACTGCTCGACGGCGAGCGAGGCGTCGAGGACGGCCACGGCCGCGGGCAGGGACAGGACGCCGAGGGCCTGACGCTGGGCGGCTTCGCCGCGCGCGGGCGAGGTGCCGAAGAGGCCGGGGGCGGCGGGTCGGTAGTCGATGACGTAGGCCTGGGCGAGGCCGCTCTGGTCGGCGCGCCAGGTCAGCGCGACGACGGCCAGGCGCTCGGCCGGGGCCGCGGCCGGCTCGTCCGAGTCGGAGCCCGCGCACGCGACCAGCCCCGCGAGGGCGGCGGCGGCGACATATGGGGCTCGGGGCAGGTTCATGACCGGAGGATTATTCGACCCGGGTCGGCGTGGCGTCAAGGAAGACCTTCGGTCGCCGCGCGCCGGGCCGGTGGCGAGGGGGATCGGCGTCGATGTCCCAACGTTGCGCGGCTCAATCGACACCGAAGACGCCAAGCCGCTGACGCAGCGCTTCGAGCGCGTAGCGCATGCGGCTCTTGACGGTGTTCTCGGGCACGCCGACGACATCGGCGATCTCGCGGAACTTCAGACCTTCGAGCTCGCGCATCAAGAAGACCTCGCGCTGCTCGCTGGGGAGGGACGCGAGCGCCTCGCGGAGCGCGGCCGAGAAGCGGCGGTCCCCGAGGCGGTCGTCCTGGAGCGGGTCCAGGTCCTTCACGCGGTCGAGCATGGTCGCGCCGTCGCTCTCGTCCGAGCGCAGCGGCGCATCGAGGGCCACGGTGTTGCGGTGCTTCTGGCGGCGCAGGGCGTCGACGCAGAGGTTTCGCGCGATGGTGAAGACCCAGGTCGAGAACCGGGCCTCCGCACGGAACGAGTCGGCGTTCTTTACAATGCGTAAAAACGTCTCCTGGACGAGCTCGGCGGCGGTCTCGGGCTGCCTCACCTGGCGCAGGATGAAGTGGAAGACGCGATCCTGGTGACGCGCGACGAGCAGCCTGAAGACCGCGCGCTCGCCGCTCCGGAAGCGCTGCATGAGCGCCTCGTCGGTCGGCTCGCCGTCCGGGACACCGTTCGAAGGTGTCGCGGATGTTGGCGTCTTTGCAGGATTTTCCGGGCGACCCAAGCGCGGATCCGGTCGTGGTGTTGGACGCGCGGCCGTCGGCAAGGCGGCGATCAGCGCGGGGCAGAGCATATGCGGGGCGCGACGGTTCGACAACCGTGGCCTCGTCCAGGTCTTCCCGCGGCGCCCCAGGTCAGTGCAGGCGGCGGCGGTCTGGAGCGGCGACCGCGAGGAGGGCCGAGCCGATGAGGGCCGCGAGGCGGTCGATGCGGGCGGCGACGCGGACCTCGGCCAGGAGGGCCTGGCGGTCCTCGAAGCCGACCACGAAGGACGCGGCGAGGCGGTTCGACACGAGGGCGAGGTCAGTGCTGGAGGCCACGAGCGAGCGCAGGCACTCGGCCTCTTCGGTGCGCTCGGCGGCGATGAGGGCCTGGCCGAAGGCGGTGGCGATCGAGACGAGGCGCAGGCCGGCCAGGGCGTCGCGCGAGGTCGGCTCGGCGGCGGTGCGTTCGTCGGGCAGGACCGCGAGATCGGCGACGAGGCCCGAGGTTCCGATCGACAGGCGCTCGAGGGAGACGCGCTCGAGCCCGTGGACGAAGGCGTCGAGGCGCCCGTCGGGGTAGCGTCGATCCGAGACGATGCGGCCGAGGCCGGCGATCGTGTGGACAGGGCGGTCAGGCCCGGGGCGGTCGATCGCGGCCAGCACGATGAGGCGCCGATCGGCGAGCGCTTCGGCGAGGGCGCGGCAGGCCTCGGGCTCGTAGGCGTGCAGGGGGACGAGGGTGCCGGGGAAAAGGGTGAGCCCGTCCAACGCGAGGACAGGGACCTCGAGGAGCGGCGCGCTCGGCAGCGATGGCAGCGGGTGCGAGGCGCGCGCGGGCTCGGGGGTGTCCTTCGTGCTCAAGCGAGGTCTCTCCGGTTCGAGCCTGGCGAGCCAGGACGCGGACGACTGCGGGGCGGCGCGACTGCGAGGCAGCGTGCGGCTGCGAGGGGCAGCGCACGTCACTGTCGACTGCGAGGGGGCAGCGCGCGTCACTGTCGACTGCGGGGCAGCGCGCGTCACTGTCGGCTGCGGGGGGC
>JAEUKJ010000690.1 GCA_016792665.1 Deltaproteobacteria bacterium
GCCCCCCGACCTGAACCTGCTCTTCGCGCTCGACGTGCTCCTCGAAGAGCTCAGCGTCGCGCGCGCCGCACGCCGCATGCGGCTCAGCGCCTCGGCCATGAGCCGCACGTTGGCCCGCCTCCGCGATACGACCGACGACCCGTTGCTGGTGCGCGCCGGGCGCAAGCTCGTCGCGACGCCGCGAGCGCTCGAGCTCCGCGAGCGGGTGAGCCCCCTCGTGCGCGAGGCGGAGGCGGTGCTGCGCCCCGCGGGGGGCATCGACCCTCAGAGCCTCGACAAGACCTTCACCCTGCGGACGAGCGAGGGCTTCGTCGAGACTTTCGGCCCGGCGCTCATCGCCCGCGTCGCGGCCGAGGCCCCGCGCGTGCACCTGCGCTTCGTGCAGAAGCCAGACAAGGACAGCGCCCCGATGCGCGAGGGCATGGTCGACCTCGAGACCGGGGTCGTCGATGGGGCGACGGGGCCCGAGGTCCGGACCCTGGCCCTCTTCCGCGATCGACTGATCGGCGTCATCCGCGCCCAACACCCACTCGCCGGCGGGCGCATCACGCTCAAGCGCTACCTGGCCGCGCGACACATCGACGTGCGACGCGGCGCGGAGCGGACTCCGCCGCCGATGGGCTCGGCTCCGGCGCGTGGTCCGCTCGACGCTGGGAGCTCCGATCCCTCGGCACTCGGCGTCGAACGCGATGTGGCCACCACCGTGGCGGGCTTCGCGACGGCCATCGCGCTCGCCCGCGCGACCGACCTCGTTGCGACCGTGCCGGAGCGCCACACCGCGGGCCTTCGAGACGGGACCTTCGACTTCGAGCTCCCGTTCGCCGCGCCGACCTTCACGGTGTCCCTGCTCTGGCACCCGCGCCTCGACGCCGACCCAGCGCACCGCTGGCTCCGCGGTGTCGTCCGAGACACCTGCTCACCCGCCGAGCGGTCGCGCCCGATCGGTGGCGCGGCGCGGGCCCGGGCTACGAGATGATGGCGAGGTCGGTCTCGAGGTAGCTGCGGTAGATGCCGTAGACGACCTTCGGGCCCTTGCCCTTGTCCTCGGGGCGCACGTCCTTCCAGGCGCGGTAGGCCTCTTTCAGGGCCAGGACGCCGGCCGCCTTGGCGAGGTCCGCGGGCTTGACGGCCTTGATGAGCGTCTTTCCGATCTCGCAGGCCGAGGCGTACTGGCGGCTCGACTCGAAGAAGGCCTGGATGCGGCTCACGCAGGCGTCGGCCGCCTTGTTCGCGTTCGCCCCTTCGAGCTTGTGGAGCTCGTTCTTGAGATCGAAGAACACCAGGATGTGCTTGGCCGCCTCGATCTTGCCGACCGCGGTGTTGGCCATGCGCTTGCGCATCTCGCCCGCGTCCTCGCGCTGCACCGCGCGCTGCTGCACGGCCTCGCGCTGAACGCCCTGGGCGCCGCCGCCGGCCATCTGCGAGAGCAAGCCCTCGGCGCTCTTGCCCTGCACGACCGCGTCGGCGACCGCGTCCGCGTGCCGCTCGTAGGGGTCGCCCACCTGTCCGACGCCGCCCTTCAGCGACACACCCGCGCGCTGCTGCACGATGTGCGCGGCCTCGTGCGCGGCCGTGTGCAGGTCGGGGTTCTTTGCGAACGCGACCGAGTTGCCGCTCGCGTAGGCCTGCGCGCCCATCGCGTCACACGCCTCGGTGGCCTTGCCGCCCACGTGGGCCGACACGCCGCCCACGTCGTGGCTGCCGAAGGCGCGCTGGATCGCGTCCTGGTGCGGCAGGCGCCCGCCGCCCCCCGAGGTCCCACGCGCCGCGGCGGAATGCACCGCGCCCGCGTCTTCATGCTGCGCGCCGGGAGCCAGATGCTGGACCGCTTGATCGAAGCTCATGCCGCGCAGGGCGACACGCTGCACCGACGCGCGGGCCTCGGCGCCGCTCGGGTCGCGGGCCTTGGTGCTCGGGTCGTTCGAGTTCTGGGCGCGACGTTGGATCGATTCCGAGCGCATGGGGCCTCCTCACCGGCCTGGGCCGGTCCGTGTCGGGGTAGGTCCCAGAGGTAGCGCAGTCCCCGCTCGCGGCTGGATGCTCAATCGCGGCGCGGCCACAGATTGAGCAGGCTTGCCCATGAAGGGAGGCGGTCGCGCGCGTGCGTGCGCGCGAGACAGCGACTAGGATGCGGGCATGTGTCGCAACATCCGCGTCCTCTTCAACTTCGAGCCGCCCGCCACCGACGAGGAAGTGCGCGCGGCCGCCCTCCAGTATGTGCGCAAGGTCAGCGGCTCCAGCAAGCCGAGCGCCAAGAACGAGGAGGTCTTCTACGCCGCAGTCGCCGAGATCGAGGCGATCACACGACGCCTCGTCGACTCGCTGGAGACGACCGCCGCGCCGCGCGACCGCGAGACCGAGATCGCCAAAGCCCGGATCAAGAACGCCCAACGCTTCGGCTGAAGCGCCGGACGCCGGCGCTCGGCGCAGCCGCGCGTGCTCAGTAGTCGCTGTCGTCGCGAGGCGCGACGCGATACCGCTCGAATCCGTAGACCAGGATGCCGCGGATATAGGCGTAGTTCGTCGTGATGGACGGGGGCAAGAAGCTCGTGTCGAGGATGAAGTCGTCGATGAGCACGCCCGCGTTCGTCTCGGCCTCGTTGTACTGCGTGAGGTCGGTCACGGTGACGTTGTCGACCTTGACGGCGACGCTCTCCCACTTCTCGTAGTCGGCGGCCAGGAGGTTCTTGCCGATGGTGCGCACGGCCGGGACAGCGCCGTCGCCGACGGCCGTGATCGCGGTCGCGGCGAACTGGGTCATGCAGTAGTACTCGTAGTGCTTGCCGGTGACGCGGACCTTCTGGCCCTTGGTGAAGTTGTAGGCCTGGGCGGTCGGGAAGCGCACGAGCAGCCCCGAGTACGCGTTCTGGGTGCCGTCGCTCACGAAGATGCCGGAAAGGGTCGTGTTGAGCTTGAAGCGCGGGACCGTGACGACGCCCTCGATCGTGACCTCGGCGCCGATGAGCTGGTCGCCGGACGCCGTGCAGTCGACGCTCGCTGAGGACGACTGGATGCCGACGATGGTCGCCAGCTCGGGCTCGGGGTCGGGCGGGATGATGACCCCGGTGCCGGGCGCACAGCCGCAGTATCCGGCCTGGACGTCGCCCCCCGCAGGGGTCGTCTCGTTGCAACCGAGGAGGTACTGCCGGTCGTCGACTGTAACGTTGCCGACGTCGACGCTCGCCGGCCACGGGCAAGACAGGCCGACCGCGGTACACAGGGTCTTGCAGGTGGCGCCCGCCTCCATACGCGTGGGATCGACACGGATGTACTCCGCGCAGGTGCTCTCGACGCAGGTCGCCGCCGAGTCCGGGTACCTGGCCGCCGCGGGCAGGGATACGAATGAAGGCTCGTCACCACAGGCGTTGCCGCAGACGCCGCAATTCTCGGCATCCTCCGAGAGGGCCGTGCACTCGCCACCGCAGAGCCCACGCGTGCCACTCGCGTCACAGCGCAGCGTGACACGCAGAGTGCGCTCGGCGCGCGCGCCCGCGACGTCGTAGAAGACCGCCTTCATGTCGAGGGCGACCCCGCTCGGCGGCGCATCGATCTCGCGCACCGTCTGGATCGCGTCCCATGTCAGCGTAATCGAATAGGAGCCTTCGGCCGCCGAGGTCGAGAATGCGCCGAAACTGCCACCTGTGGTCGTCTCGAGCTGCCCCCCGATGAGGTCGTCGATGCCGTTGGCGTCGGTGACGACGGCCGTCACGACGAGGTTCGACCCCGCGCTGAGGGTCGCCGTATTGGCCGTCAAGGACAGGATCTGGGGCGCCTGGTTGCCAGGCGTGACGGCCGTGTCGCCGCCCGCAGTGTCGGGGCTCGACGTGTCGCCACCGATGACGTCGGGCAACGGCCCATTGCCGCCGCTACACCCCGTGGTGTCGAAGTTCGTGCAATAGCGATTGCAGACGAGGAGGCCGCGCTCGAACCCGGCGGTCTGGCAGGTGTTGGCGCCGACCGAGGTCCCGTCGCAGATCTCGCCAGGGTCCAGGACGCCGTTGTTGCAGGTCGGGAGGGCCGTCGAGCCGCCACCCCCACCGGGGCCATCACACGCGACGACGAGAAGAACGAGCGAAATGCAGGGCGACTTCATGGCCCCTTAGAGCCATGACCTCCGCCGCGGTCAACTGCATTTTTGCCGTGACCCGGAGGCCCCGACCCGGCCACGCGACCGCGTTCATCCCCGCCGAAGGCCTGGCCAAGCCAGGCTGCCCGATGGCCGACCCCGCCGAAGGCCTGGCCAAGCTGCCCGATGGCCGACCCCGCCGAAGGCCTGGCCAAGCCACGCTGCCCGATGGCGCCGCCACAGGTAACTCTACCGCGCGAGACGCCTCACGGCCCGCGCGGCGCGAGCAGTGATGCGCGGTAGTCGTCAGGGGCCGCGAAGCCGAGCAGCGCGAGCACCGTGGCCGCCACGTTCGACAGCCCTGCATCCGCTGCCCCCGCCCACGCCTTGTCGTCGACGCCCGGGCCCACGATGACGCAGGGGACCGGGTTGGTCGTGTGGCTCGTGCGCGGCTTGTAGCTGCCGTCGGCGTTCTTGATGAGCGCGCCGGTCTTCTTGTCGCGCTCGACCATCTCCTCGCAGTTGCCGTGGTCGGCCAACACGATGGCCGTGCCATGGCGCTTGGCGAGCCCGTCCAGCAACCGCCCCAGCGAGAGGTCGACCGCCTCCATCGCGATGATGGACGAGAACAGCTTGCCGGTGTGGCCGACCATGTCGCCGTTGGGCAGGTTCAGCCGCACGAAATGCGGTTGGAAGTCGTCGATCTCGACGAGTGTCCGATCGACGATCTCCGCCGCCTTCATCCACGGCCGCTCTCCGAAGTCCACGCGGTCGCTCGGGATTTCCACATAGCGTTCGAGCTCGCGCGAGAACGGCTCGGAGTTGTTGCCGTTGAAGAAATAGGTGACGTGCCCGAACTTCTGCGTCTCGGAGATTGCCAGTTGGCGAATACCGGCCTGCGCCAGATATTCGCCGACCGTACGCTCGATGGACGGCGGCGTGACGAGGAACATGCGCGGCAGCCCGAGGTCGCCGTCGTACTGCATCATCCCCGCGTAGCGCACGGCCGGGACGTGGCCGCGGTCGAAGTACGGGAAGTCCCCGGCCGGTGACCCGACGCCGATCGTCCCGCCGTGGGGCGTCTCGAAGGCGCGCGTGATCTCGATGGCGCGGTCGCCGCGGAAGTTGAAGAAGACCACCGCGTCACCATCGACAATCGGACCTCGCGGCCCCGTGTCGTCGCCGATGACGAACGGCGGCAGGTTCTGGTCGATGATGCCGGGCGTCTCGGCGCGCAGCGTGCGGATCGCCTCCGACGCGCTTCCGAAGCGGCGCCCGAGGCCCTGGACGTGCGCCCTCCAGCCGCGCTCGACGATGCGCCAGTCGGCCTCGTAGCGATCCATCGTGACGATCATCCGGCCGCCGCCGCTGGCGACCGCGACGTCGTGCCCGGCCTCGCGCCATGCGGCGATCTTCGCCTCGAGCGGCTCGACATAGTCGAGCGCGGAGGTCTCGCCGACATCACGCCCGTCGATCAAGAGGTGCAGCCGGACCTTGGTGACCCCCGTGGCCAGCGCGTGCTCGACCAGCGCGTAGGCGTGGTCGATGTGGCTGTGCACGTTGCCGTCGCTCCAGAGGCCGATGAGGTGGAGCGTCTTGCCGGTCGCCGCCAGCGGCCACACCAACCAGCGCCAGGTCTCGCCCTCGAAGAGTGCCCCCGACGCGATGGCCTGCGACACGAGCTTGGCGCCCTGGTCGAAGATGCGCCCGGCGCCGAGTGCATTGTGCCCGACCTCGGAGTTGCCGAGGTCATCCGGGCTCGGCAGGCCGACCGCAGGGCCGCTCGCCAGGAGCCGCCCGCGCACCCGCTCGCCCATCAGGCGATCGAGAACCGGGGTCCGCGCGAGGTGCCAGGCATTGCCTTCGTCCTCGGGGCCGAGGCCGACCCCGTCGAGGATCACCAGGACGACCGGACCGGGTGCGGGCTGAAACGTCGGGTGCGGATCGAGGCGGAGCTGAGTCATGGCGGGATCCATAGCACGTTCGCGCGCTGGCGTTCTATCGCGGGCAGCGGTCGGGGATGGCGAGTGGCCTCGCGGCGAGCGCGCCTCTGCATCCCAGAGAGCGAGGCCTCGAGCGAGTTGACACGGCCCCCGAGGGCGAGGTGACACCTGCCTCGATGAGCCTCTCGATCCCCGACCTCACCAAGATCGTGAAAGGCAGCTCGACCTCCGCGGCTGGCGCCTCGGCCCCGAGGGCGCCGCCCAGCTCGCAGCGGATCCGATCCTCGCCCAGGTCGAGGTCCTCGACCTCACCGACAACCAGGTCGGCTGCGCCGGGCTCGACGCCCAGCATTGCGGATCAGCGCGGGATACACGTCCCGGCAGCGGGTGGCGTCGCGCACGACTCGACCCCGCAGGGGCAGACGCGCTCGCCCTCGCAGCGCTGGCTCTCGTCGCAGTCGTCGTCCCCGTAGCAGCTGTTGCCCGGCGTCAAGGCCGGCACACACACCGAGGTCAGATCGAGGGTGCACCCCGTCCCCTGCGACGGCGAGAGGCAGCGCAGTCCCGCCTCGCACCCGCGGAAGGACGTGCAGCACTCGCCCAGCTTCTTGCGCGGGGCGCAGAGGCCCGGCTGGTCCGGCAGGCTGCAGGTCGTGTCCGACGGGCAGATCCTCAAGCCTTCGCAGTAGTTGCCGGCCCCGCACTCGTCGTGGGTCCAGCAGCCACCTTCGATCTTCGGCTGGCACAGCCCACCGATCTGGCACGTCGCCGCGGTGGTGCACGGCGAGTAGAAGCACTCCGGGTCGCGCGCGCAGACGGCCCCCTCGCCACAATCGATATCGGACTGGCAATTGGTCGGCGGCTCGCAATATCCCATGTGATTGAAGAAGCACTTGCCATTGCAGCCGCAGATCCAGACGCGCACACACGCCAGCCCGGCCGGGCAGTCCTCGACGTTCCAGCAGTTCTCGCCGTAGATCGGCTCGTTCAGGCACACCGCCGACGCCGACGGCGGGCAGGTCACGGTCGAGTCCGAGTTGCGGCAATCGAAGCCGGCCGCGCAGTCATTGTGCGCATCGCAGCACTGCCAGCGCTTGGCTTTCTCGATGCAACTGCCAGGCACATTCGGCGCGTCACATCCGCCCGGCTTGCGGCAGATCTTCTCGCCCGCGCAGCGCAGATCGGTGTGGCAGTCGGCCGCATCCCAGCAGCCGCCGTCGACCTTCTCGACGCAGACCCCGCGGGTCGGCGCGGCCTCGTCCGGGCACAGGGCCTGGTCCGGCAGGACGCAGCGCATGGTCGACGGGCACTCGGCGTCGCCGCCGCACTCCACCACCGAGGTCTTGCAATGGCCGACCACGCTCTCGGTGCAGCCGTCCTCGTTGCAGCCACACACGCTCGCGCCCTCACACACCCGGCCGACACCGCAGTGGCCGTCGACCCAGCACTCGTTCTTCGCGCGATCCGGCGCCTTGGCACATTCGCCCTCGACACACACCTCGCCGTTACCGCAATCGGTCGCGGCCCCGCAGCACTTGTCGGCACGCACCCCGCAGACGCCCGGCGTCGACGGTAGCGCGCACTTGGCCGGGTCCGACGCCCCGGGCTCGCACGCGCAGAGGCTCTCACCGAGACACGTCTTGCCCGCCCCGCACTCGGCATCGGTCCAGCAGTGGTCGGCCGGCGCCGGCTCGACGCAACGACCGCCACGACACACCGCCGCCGAATTGCCACCGCCACATTCGGCGTCACTCACGCAGCAAATCCCGGCGAGCCCGCAATGCCCGGGGGCCTCGGCCCCACGCTGCCCGCACGCAGGGGCCAGCACGCCCTCGCAGACCTGGCCGCTCTGGCACTGGTCGTCCCGCCAGCAGGTGTCGCTCGTGCGCGCGCGGCAGACGCCGTTGATGCACGCCTTGCCACCGTCACAAGTGCCATCGCCGTTGCAGCACCCTTCCGGAAACGCGCACTGACCAGCGGCGGGCACGCAATCGGTCGCACCGCATGCGCAGAAGGTCTCGCCCTGGCACTCGCTGCCAAGCGGGCACTGCCCATCGACATAGCAGCTCGTGCCGCCAGCCAGCTTCGGCACGCACGCGCCCGACACGCACGACGCCTTCGAGTCCGAGCACGTCCCGAGTGGGCAACACTCGGTGCCGGTCGGGGCGGTGTCGGGGGTCGTGTCGACCTGCGTGTCGACGGTGTCGACCGCGTCGCTACCGGGCTTGTCCTCGCCGCAGCCCAGGAGGGCGACCACGGCGAGCAACGCCGCGCCGAAGCGAGGGCGCGCCACGCCGGCGGAGGCGACTCGTCCGCGGGCAGTCTGCAAGGGAGCGCTGACCGTGGTGTCGAGGGACAGGTGGCTCATGGCGAGGTCCTTTGCCGCCGGCGCGGACGCCGACCAGGGGGCGGGCGCGCGTCGGAAACGCCGCGTTCTAATTGAAGTGAGCGCTCAAGCCAACGGGCGTTTTGGAGTTCGAACCCGCATGGCCCGATCCGGAGCGCCCGGGAGCTGGCTCATCGCGACGAGCTGGGCGCTCTCGAGAGAGACGCCCATGACCGCGTCGGCCTGGGTGACCTGCCCCACGCCGCCGATCGACTCGACGCGCTTCAACCCCTCGGAGTCCAGGACCACGCGCACGCGCTCGAGGTGCGAGGACTCGTGCTTCTTGTCGCCGCGCGTGATCTTCAGGACGAGATTGACATGATAGACGCGCGCGCACGGGACCTCGACCACGGCTCGGTTGGTCGGATGCACGATGCGATAGATCTCGATGGGATCGTCCATGCGCTGTCGGAACTTCGCGAAGTTGAAGCGGATGATGTCGTTCAACCCCTCGACCCCGGCCAACGCCCCCTGCAGGCCCTCGCTGTCGAGCGTGACCTCTTTGACGTAGCGAATGACGACCTCGGGACGACCATGACTGGCGATCGCAGAGGGGTGGTCGATATGCCGGAGCTCGACGATCTTCGGGTCGATGCGCGCCGGATCGACGACGCTCACCGACTCGCGACACTGACCGATGACGTCGTCGGAGTCCGGGGTCCGCACCTCGGTCACGAAGTCCGGCATCCAGCGCGCCAGCCGCTTGCCGATGTAACGCTTGCCCCACTCCTTCAGGCGGTCCTTGATGATGTAGGACGCCACCAGGATGACCACGAAGGTCGAGGAGAAATTGCCCCACTCGAGCTGCGCCCAGATCGTGACCAATGCCGCGAACAGCATGGCGATGGCCGCCGCGACGCCCGCGATGATGTCGCGCTGCACCGCCCCACCCTCTTCGTGCCGCAGGTCGAGGTAGAGGACCGACGAGATGACGCGCTTCAAGATCCGGCGCCGCCGCGGCAGGTCTTCGTTGGGGGCGCCCGGGATGGCATAGCTCGGGTAGCCGCGGCTCCGGCGATAGCGATAGGCGCCGATGGCGATGTCGGCCAGGCGCTCGCGCAGCACCCCGAGCGGTGACTCGCCGCCGTGTCGTTCGCCGCGCAAGCGCTCATCGGACGCCTGCACGAGGCTCGTCGCGAGCTCTTCGGCGTAGATGGCGACGTACTCGTCGACCGCGGCCCAGGTCTCGCGCACGACCTGCGGCACGATGGCGTGCTCGCAGCGGCTGCCGACGTGGCGCAGCCGGGTGAGCGCGCTCTCGAGGTATTCGATGTAGACGCCGACTGCGCGGCAGAGCTCCTGCTCGCGCATCATCGCGCCCTCGACGTCGTCGTCCAGGGCCACGAAGCGCGACAGGAGGAGGCGCCCCTCGTCGCGGATCGCCGAGCGATAGATGCCGCCCAGCAGCTTCAGGTTGCGCACCCGATCATCGGTCGCGCGCGAGCCCCCGGACAAGAGCCGGTCGAGCTCGGCCCGCACCGGTGAGAACCAGCGCTCACCGCGCCCGGCCTTGGCCAGCGCCTCGAGCGCGACGGTCGGCGTCTTCAAGCGCACAAACGTCTGAGTGTCCTCGAAGAAACCCTGGACGCCGTAGCTCTGCCCCGAGATCCCCAGCGTGCGCGGCACGAACATGAAGGTCTCGACGAGGTAGCGCTGGCGCTTGACCCCGGGGTCGACGATGTAGCTGAGCTTCAGCTCGAGCTGATTGGCGTCGTGGGCTTCGAGGCGTGGGTCTATCAACGCGTGGGGCCTGGCAACGAGGGACCTGGGAACGGCGGACCGGTCACGCGTGCACGACGCGCGTCGGGCGCGGATCCTAAGTCATGGACCGCGGCATTTCCACTTTCGCTACGTAGCGCGCGTTCGGGGGGCCCGCGTCGTGCCGACGTTCTTGCGCGCGAGCAGGCGGCGCGGCCTGGGCGCGAGGCGCTTCTCGAGGGCCGGCAAGGCCGCGTCCAGCACGGTGAGCGCAGCCTTGGTCTGGACAGCCCGGCGCTTCAGGGTCTCGAGCAGGGCGCGCGTGCGATCCGCGTCGAGATCACCCGAGCGCGCGCTCGTGAGATCGGCGGCGAGCATCGCGAGGCCGAGGTGATCGAGCGCGAGCAGGAGCCGCGCCGTATCGCGTGCGTCACCCCCGAAGAGGATCTCGCCGTCCTCGGTGCGGCCAAACGCCTCGAGAACGCCGTCCTCGACCCACCTGCGCACGAGGTCTTCGGGCGCCGCGACCATGCGGGCGAAGGTCGGCAGCGAGTGGATGGGATGCTTGCCCGGATCGGCGTCGGGGCGCTCGACCTTGCCGATGACCACCGCGATGTCTTTCTCCGCGTAGCCCGCGGCGACCAGCGCACGCACACGCTCGATCTGGCGGCGCGCGTCGATCTCGACCCAGCGACCGCCGCTCTCCGCCTTGCCGAGAGGCACGACCAGGCCCGCACGCACGAGACGCCGCACGAGATCGGGCGGGGCGCCGACCTGCTTGCTCGACGCCTCGAGCTCGATGAGGATGCGGCTCGATCGGGAGGACGGATCGGCCATCAGGGCTTCGCTTCGCGCGGCTCGGGCGGCACCAGCAGCGGCAGCTCGGGCGCACGGGCCTTGGGCTCTCGCGGCTCCTTCACGTCCTTCGGCTCGCGCACGTCCTTCGGCTCGCGCACGTCCTTCGACTCGCGCACGTCCTTCGACTCGCGCGCCTCGCCCTCGGGGTCGGCAGGCCCGCCGAGGACCCCGGTGACCGCGACCTCGGCCGCGGCCTCCTCGCGGGTCTTGCGCGGGCGTCGTCGTCGCTCGGGGCCGCTGCGCCCGGCCCCCTCGACCGGCGCGAGCTCGCCGCCGACGGGGATGATGCCCTCGTTGGGGCGCGCCGAGTTGGTCGGGCGGTCGACGATGACCACATCGGGGAAGGCCAGGAGGAACTGGGTGAAGGTCTTGAAGCCGAGCGCGACCTCGTCGAAGTCGGGGGCCACGGCCTGCATCGTGTCCTTGAGACGCGAGAGCGGTACGGCCGTCGCGCCGTGACGCGTCGCCGCCTCGAGCACGGTCCTCAAGAGGACGCCGCGCACGCGCGCCGAGACCTCGGGGTCGAGGGTCGGGAGCTTCGTGCTGGTGCGCCGCGCGGGGCTGGCGTCACCGTTGTTGGCAGGCGGCGGCGCGCTCGCGACGACCTCGTCGCCGGCCAGGCGGACGA
>JAEUKJ010000702.1 GCA_016792665.1 Deltaproteobacteria bacterium
GGTCGGCGCGCTGGAAGGTCAGTCCCACCGGGACCGCGCGCACGGCGGGGCCGTTGCCCGAAGCGGGGGCAGGCTCGCCGGACTGGGCCCACACCATGCCGCCGACCAGGCGTCGGCCGGCGCGGCTCGTCGTGTTGCCGGCGCCCAACGCGTGCCCGCCGCGGAAGAGCGCGGCCACGCGCGCCGCGAAGAGTACCGGCGTGAAGCCCCGGGCCGCGACGATCGACAGGCCGAGCTCGCGGGCGAGCTGCGTGTCGGCGCCGTACTGTCCGAACGCGTGCTCGTCCCTCTCGAGCCAGGGTGGGTCGTCGACGGCCAGTGAGTGGCTCGCGAAGTCCGCGCAGTAGCGCGGTGACTCGCCGGCGATGAGAAAGCCCAGCGAGTCGCCGATCGCCATCGCGATGAGCGACCCGGCTGCGCGGTCTGCAGTCACGGGATGGGGCATCAACAGTCCTCCGAGCCAGCGCGGCGCGCTGGTGGCGGAACCCTTCACGCGTCGGCAGCGCGCGTCAAGTGTCGACGCGCGAAGCCGCCCTGATGCCGCGCTAAGGTCGCTTCAGCCCGGAGGTGTCGCCGCCCAGGTCGCCGATGCTGTCGAAGAGGAGCTGCCCCATGTAGTTGAAGTTGTGGGACCAGGCGCCCGGGTCCTTCTTCGACATCTGGAAGTTGTGGGCGGCCTTCATGAGCGCGGCCGTCCACGGCTTGAAGCCGTTGGCGCTGGCGGTCTCGACCGCGCCGTCGCACTTCCGGTTGCCGTTGGTGTCGATGAAGAAGTACGGGTAGACGGCCGGGTCGTAGCAGATCCCCGTGCCGCCCGCGGCGACCACGACGTCCTGCATGCGGGTCATGAGCTTGTCGCCGAGCCCGGTGAGCTCGGCGGCCAGCGTCTCGGTGGACGAGCCGTCGCCGTCGTAGTCGAGCGCGTGGAAGATGGTGCTACGGATGTCCTCGACCTTGGTCGCCGTCTGGTGGCAGGTCTTGCAGGTGTCGAAGTTGTCCTTCGGCAGGAAGGAGTGCTCGGTGTTCTTGCCGCTGTGGCAGCTGTTGCAGCCGTCGCCGCCCGGGTGTCCGACCCACGGGCCGGCATAGGTCTTCCCGGTGTACTCGTAGCCGACCTGCGCCGCCGAGCCCTGGCGAAGGGCCGCTGCCGGGAGGTAGTGCACGTTCTTGAAGCCGAGCTTGTTCTGCGCGATGGCCGCGTCGATGGTGGCCTTCGACTCGCGCCCGGTGTGGCACGTCGAGCACATGTTGGTCGTCGAGTCGTTGCTGGCGATGGTGATGCCGCTCGGGAAGGTGACCTTGTCGACCTGGACGAGGCCGAAGGTGTTGCCAAAGGTCGTGTGGCACGTCGCGCAGTCGAGGCCGTTGTCGGGCTCGCTCACGTTCTTGCCGACGCCGTACTGCAGGTAGAAGCGGAAGCCCTCCGAGCCGCCGTGGCAGCGCGAGCAGGTCGCGTTGACCTCTTCGTCGGCGTCCCAGTGGCGCGCGGCCTCGCTGGCCCCGTTGAAGTGGCCGAAGTCGTTCCGCACCGCGTTGCCGAGCAGCGCCGGCTGGCCGATGCCGGTCGCGATGTCGCTGACCGCGTCGTGGAGGAGCTGGATGATGTACTTCCCGTTGTGCGCGAAGGCGCCGGGGTCCTTCAGGCTGACCTGGTAGTTGTAGGCGGCGCGCACGAGGCGCGGGGTCCACGAGGCGAAGCGGTTGGCGAAGGTCGACTCGGTGGCGGCGCAGGTGCCGTTGTCGTCGGTGTCCTTGAACCAGTACGGATAGACCGCCGTGTCGTAGCAGACCGGGCCGAGGCCCTCACCCTTGGCGTAGGCCTGGATGGCGGTCATGAGGCGGTTCCGGAGGCCTTCGAGCTCGAAGTAGATGCCCTCGGTCAGGTTGCCGTCGCCGTCGTAGTCCTGGTTCTTCGACGCCATCATGCGGATGTTGCGGAGGTCGGCGTTGGTGTTCACGTTCGAGTGGCACGGGGCGCAGGACTCGACCTTGACCTCGAGGCTGTGCGGGTCGTGGCAGCCGATGCAGGTGTTCAGGCCGTCGACGTGGCGGAAGCGCCAGTCATAGACCTGGCCCGCGTACTGGTAGCCACCGCGCACGCGGCCGGCGTTCAGCGTGGCACCGGCGGCGTAGTAGTGGATGTTCAAGAACGAGAGCTTGTTGCTCGGCGTGTCCTCGGTCGGGGCGGCGGCTTCGGTGATGGCGGTGTTGACCGTCTCGGTCGAGGCGCGGCCCTGGTGGCAGGTCATGCAGCGGGCCTCGGGCCCGAGGTCGGTGATGGTCACGCCCGAGGGGAAGGTCACCGAGTCGAGCTTGGCGGTGGTCGCGTTGTGGCAGGTCTGGCACTCGACCGTGGAGCCGACGGGGACGGCCTGCTCGACCGAGCCGACCGCGCTGCCGTCCTCGCCGATATAGTCCTGGAAGCCCTTGTTGCTGTGGCAGCGGGCGCAGTCGATCGGCACCACCGGGGGATCGTCGTTGTTCCAGTGCTTGAAGGGCTCGGCCGTCTTGTCGGCGTGGCCCGAGCGCGACCACTTGTCGAAGTAGGGGACGGTCGGCCCGGGGGCGGCGCCCTCGGGGATGACGACCAGGGCGTGACGCCCGACGGCGGCGGTGGTGGCGCCGGTCGCGGTGATGGTGGTCTCGCCGACGGCCACCGGGGTGACCACGCCGGCCGCGTCGACGGTGGCGACCGTGGGGTCGAGGCTCGCCCACGTGTAGGTCGCGTCGCTGCCCTGGACGGTGGCCGCCGCGAGGGTCAAGGTGGTGCCCATGACGAGGCTGTGCACCCCCGTGATGGTGACCTCGGGCGGGAGCTCGGCCGGGGTCGCGGCGACGACCAGGGCGTGCCGTCCGACGGCGCCCGTGTCCTTGCCGGTCGCAGTGACGGTGGTCTCGCCAGGGGCGACCGCTGTCACCACGCCGGCCGTGTCCACGGTCGCGACGGTGTTGTCGACCACGCCCCAGTTGTAGCCGGAGTCGGTGCCTTCCTCGGTCGCCGCCGTGAGCGTGAGGGTCTGCCCGACGAGCACGCCGTGGGTGCCGCTGACGACGACCGTCGGTGTCGGTGGGGTCTCGATGACCTTGACGTCGGGGGACTCGACGCAGGCCGAGGCCAGCACGAGCGCGAGGACGACAGGAACGCCAAACGCCGCAGGCGCGGCGCGACGGAGGAGCGAGAGTGAGTCAGCGAAGCGGGACATAGCCCATCTCCTGAAAAAAGGGACGGAGCGGCGCGGGAGGCGGCGCGAGGTTCAGAGCGCGTCTTTCTTGCGGAGGTGCCGCAGGACGTAGACCGCGTAGATCAGCATGCCGACGATCATGCACGGCAGGCCGAGGAACGCGAAGACGACGAAGGTCGGGGGCGTGAGCTCGATGAGGGTGATGGCTTCGGTCACGAGTCCGATGAGGACCAGGACGATGGCGAAGCGCAGCCATTGAACGCCGGTGAGCTTCATCATTTGGCGTCTCCGTTCTTCGGGGCCTGGGGCGTGGTGCTCGGCTCGGCGGGCTTCACGTCGCCCTCGGCAGGCTTGGCGTCGGGCTCGGCGGGCTTGGCGGCGTCGCCCTCGGCGGGCTTGGCGTCGGGCTCGGCGGGCTTCACGTCGGGTTCGTTGGCGAAGGGGTCGACCGCGCCGCCGCCAGCATCAGGGGCGGGCTTCTCGTCGGCGAAGGGATCCTTGGCGCCACCGCCGGCGGGCTCGGCGAAGGGGTCTTCGGCGGCCGGGGCCTCTTCCTTGGCGCGCTTGATGAGCGACTCGGGCAGCGGCCAGCGCGGCTCGCCCCAGAGGTCCTGGCTGGCGAGGTGCGAGATGTCGTGGATCTTGTCGTGGCAGCCCTTGCTCACGCACGACTTCTGGTTCGCGTAGAGCATCTCGACGGTGACGCCGTCACTGTTGTGCGAGCCCTTCTTCTCGAAGCGCTTCCCGCCACGATGACACTGGAGGCAGTTGTCGTTGGGGTAGGGGCTGTAGAGCTTGGTCTCGCCGGGCTCCGGCACGTCGCCGAAGTAGTGCACCCAGAGGTGCTTCATCCCGCTCATCTTGGCCTTCACGTCGCCAAACAGCGTGTAGTCGGTGTGGCACGTGTAGCAGGCCGTCTCCTGCGGGACGAGGCGGTTCTGGTAGTGGTTGGCCGGCACGTACTCGCTGTCGTCGATCTGCAGGCTCACGTCGTAGACCCGCATCTCGTGGCACGAGGTGCAGAAGTCCTTCCTCTTCGAGTCGTGGAGCGACTTGCCGACGCCCACGGGGATGAGCAGGAGCGGCGCGACGAACAGCGCCAGGAGCAACAGGATCCGCCCCGAGCGGGCACCGATGAGCTTGGGGAGGCGCACCCACAGGAAGACTGCGAAGATCGCAGCCGCGAGGAGAAAGATCGCAAATAGCGGTGTGCTCATGGACGGATTCCTGGACGCGACACAGGTGGGCGACACCGGCGAACCGACGTGGGATGCCACGCCGGTTCACGCGGGCTTCATCACTTCAGGCCGGCGAGCCACTCGGCGACGGTCTTGAGCTCCTCGGTGGTGCCCTGGAACGCCTTCTTGTGCTTCTCGCCCTTGATCTCGGACTTCTTCAGCACGAACAGGGCGATGGCCTTCTTGTCGAGCTCGGCGCCGACCTTCGAGAGGTCGGGGGCCTTGTCATCGTCGGGGTTCGGCAGGCGCGCGATGCCAGCGACCTTCACCGAATGGCAGCTGTTGCACTTCTGGGCGGTGAAGACCTCGGGCCCGGTCGCGAGCGCGGCGGGAGCGAGGAAGGCCGAGACGATGAGGCCGGCGAGCGATTTGGTCATGAGCTTCATGGGGAGTCTCCGTTTCGAGCCGGTACGTGCCGGCAGCAGATTTTCTGATTCGCACGCGGCTGGTCGAGCCAGGCCGCGAACGAGCCTCAGGGGTTGGCCCCGTCGTTGATCCACGCGACGACGAGGTCATATTCGGACGTGCCGGGTTGGAGCAGCGGTCCACCCGTATGCGACGTGACGCCAGACGTTTTCTTTACGAGTTTGCTGCCTTCGCCGTCGCCGACGGTAACCTCGCGCAGCGTCGCCTCGTAGTCGGCGTCGACATCGCCGGTGATCGCGAAGCCGCCTGCCGCGGAGCTGTGACAGCCCGAGGCGGTGCAGTTGTCGACCAGGAATTGATGAACCGATGCGGCAAAAGAGACCGGCACTTTCGCGTCGATTTCCTCGTCCGGGGCGTCGACTTCCTCGACCGAGTCGGCGTCGCTCACCTCGGCGACGCGCGTGTCGCGGGCGTCGACGACCTCGGGGAGGGGGTCGCCGCGGTCGGGGAGGGCGCAGCCCTGCGCGGCGAGTGTCGCGAGGAAGGCGATGGAGATGGGTGTGCGGTACGTCACGTTCAGAACTCGTAGGTGGCGGTCACGCGGAAGAAGTCGTCGTCCTGCTCGTCGACGAGCTCGAGCTGCCAGTGGTGCTGGACCGTCAGCGTGAAGTTGCCGCGGTTCCAGCCGACAGCGACGCTGTGGGCGGAGGTGTCGAGCTTGTCGAGGCGGTCCCCGTCGGCGAAGAGCCCCTTGCGGTTGTCGCGCATGTCGAGGCCGCCGCGATATTGGATGAAGAAGCAGTCGGTCGGGTACCAGCGGATCTGCAGATAGTCCGCGAAGTCGTAGTAGGCCGGCGTGCCGCCGCCCCAGACGTCGGCCCGCACCACGCCGAAGGTGACGGCGATGTCCTCGAGGACCGGGAAGGGCAGGCGCCAGAGGCTCACGTCGAAGGCCTGCATGAAGAGCGAGCGGTCGAAGTCGAGGGTGCCGCCGTAGACCGAGTAGTGGACGGTCGCGGGCCCGAGCGACGCCGAGATGCGGCCGCCACCCGAGAAGTTGAGGTCGTCCTGCGGGGCCATGCTGGTCTGCAGGTTGATGTTGGCCGTCGCGTTGCGCGCCGCGTAGCCGCGCACGGCGTAGGCGTCGATGCGCAGGCCGACGGGCGCGAGGTCGAGGTCGAGCGCCGCTTTCACGCCGAACTCGCCCCACACGATGGGCAGGAAGCGCTGGTCCTGGCCGATGCGTCCGCCGTAGGCGTGGTGGAAGAGGGGCTCGGACCCGAAGGGCACGAGGACCTTGCCGGCCGCGGCCGAGAAGCTCCACTTGTCCTCGCGCGAGCCGTGCAGGCGGAGGCCGATCTCATAGAAGTTGAGACCGAGGACCTCGGCGTTGAAGTAGAAGGGGTCGTCTTTGGCGCGCCGCTCGACGAAGAGGAAGCGGTGGTAGTTGCGGAAGGCGTCCTTGCCCTCGGTGAGGTCGTCCGAGTAGCTGTGCCGCTCGTACGCGACGTCGAAGCGACCGTGGAGGCGCACCTCGCCGGGAAGCGAGATGCCGCCGCTCGCGACCGGAGGGTGCCCCGGCGGGAGGGGGTCGTCGGCGCGGACGGGCGAGGTCGAAAACGCTGTGACGGCGGTGATGCCGGCCAGCACCAATAGAGGGTTCATTTCCACAGGTCGTCCTCGTCGATCTCGCGCTTCTTGGTCGGCACGTGGCAGGTCTCGCACTCGACGCCCTTGTCCTTGGGACCAAAGGCGGTGCGGCCGTCATGGCAGGACCCGCAGAAGCGGCCCTGGTTCATGTCGTCGTGGGTGAAGCCGACCTTGCGCTGCGGAAACGTGGAGGGGTGGCAGGACACACAGGTGAAGGTGTCGTGATCCCAGTGGGAGAAGAGGGCGGCGTCCGGCGGGTCGCCCGCGCCGTGGTCGCGGACGATGGGGATCCGCACCTTGTCGGGCACGCCGAGGGCGACCACCGGGACGCTCAGGAGGAGGCACGCGGAGAGCGTCGTCCAGCCTCGCGGGGCGCGCCAGCGGCGGGGGCCTCGGGTCTTGCGTTGGCTTGGGGGTGACGGGTTCATGTCGTTTGCTGCGGAGCCCGGTTGGGAGGAAGGGTGAGCGGTGATGCGACACCCAGGGATGCGTCTGAGTCGGCGCACCCGTGGAAGGCGTGAGCAACTTCGGGGCCAATGTCCTGCACTTCGGGTGCGCGGTCAGAAATTTCTGGATTTACGAGCTTTGTCGGAAGCGTTTCGCGCCGTCCCGGGACCCGCTCGCGTCGAGGGGGTGAGTCCTCACACAGGGCGTGGTGTGGGAGTTTGCACCCTGAGTGGCGGTCGAAGTCGAGAGTGACGGACGCCAGAATGTGCGCGAATGCACTACCAAAGTGGCGTCGTGCGAAACAAAGCACGCCGAGTCCTTTGTGGTCAATGCCGATAGCCGGATTTCTGCCGCGGCAGCCGAAATGTGCCAAATGCCATCAAAAAAGAGGACCGGGGAAAATGGCACTTTGACAGGCGGTCAGCGCCGCAGCCCGGCACTCCACCCAAAGCCCCATTCCTGCTCGAGGCGCTGGGTCAGCGCGGTCGCGGGCGCCTCCAGCAACGCGAGGTCGCGGCGGCGGAGCGTCTGGTCCCAACTCCCGGAGTAGAGCCAGCGCCCCGAGGCATCGAAGTGCAGCGCCGCCACTCGCTCATTCTGGTCGGCCACGCGGGCGACGAGGCGCAGCGTGTCGGACGCCAGGAGCCAGGTCTCGCCGCGCTTGGTGCCGACGGCGATCCAGCGCCCGTCGCCGCTCCACGCGAGCTCGGTGATCTGCCCCACGGGCTGCGATGAGGCTCGCAGGTCGCCGTCGTCGTCGAAGACCTCGACCACCCCGTCGCGGGCGCCAGCCACGCGCATGCCGTCGGGCGAGATCGCGCACGCCATGAAGTCGTCGAGCGCGCCGATCCGCCGGACGACCGGCGCGCTGTCGCGCGGAAGGTCGACGACCACGAGGGCGCGCTCGGTGTTCACGATGAGCGCCGCGTAATGCCCGCCCGCGGCCAGCGCAGCATCTGCGGTCCCATAGTCGTCGGGGCTCGACCAGAGCGTGTCGAGCGCCCCGTCCAGGATGCGAAAGCCACCCCAGTCCAGCCCGAGGAACACCTTCCCGGCGCCGAGGTCCATCACGCGGCGGACCCCGCCGACGCCGCTGTTCCAGGTCCCATCGCGCACGCCGTCCGCCCCGACGCGCGTCAGGCCCGGGGTCGCGATGACGCCGACCCGCACCGCGCCGAGCGGGTCGGGCGCGCTCACGCCCTTGACCACGTCCGAGAAGGCGGCGCGAACGAGCACGCCACCGCCGCGGGCTCTCACCACCGCCTCGCGCCCCTCGCCCACGGCCATGAGCTCGCCAGCCTCGCTGATGCTCGTGATGCCGCCCTCGGCCTGGAGCGGCGAGGGCCAGGTCGTCTGGAGGCGCCAGCGCGTCATGCCGCTGCCGCCCCAGGTCAAGAGCTCGTCCGGCTTGGTCGTGAAGCGCGCCCCGAGCTCGTCGCGCGCCGGCAGTCGCCCCACCCAGCTCTGGGTTGCCACGTCGAGGACGAGGGCGCCGGGGCCGTCGTCGAGGATCGCGGCGAAGCGGCCGTCGGGGGCCACCGTGATCTTCAGCACGAGCCCGGAGGCGCCGGTGATGATGCGGTCGACGCGGCCTTCCGCGAGGTCCACCACCAGGACCTGACCCTTGTTGCCGCCGATGAGGGCGAGCTCGCGACCCGGGACGAGGGCGATGGCCCCGTCGGGTTCGAGGCCGAGGTAGTCGACGAGCAGGTCGTGGGTCGTGCCGCCCGCGTCGCGATAGCGGATCTGGCCCGAGCGACACTGATGCACGATGCGCACCCCGTCCGAGGTCCCGCTGCCGCCCGAGCAGCCGCCCTGGAGGTCGATCGCCGACAGCGGTGTGTCGGGCATGAGCACGATCTCGCCGATGCGGGTCGCGTACACGGCGACGCCACTGTCGGCCGTTTGGAAGGGCAGGTCAGCGGTCTCCCAGCGCTCGAGGAGACGGCCCGTGTCGAGGTCGAAGGACCCGCTTGCCGTGTCCCACTCGGAGTCCCCCGCGGTGAGGATCCCCGTCACCCAGATGACGCGTCGCGCCTCGTCGACCCCCAGGTTGTGGATCGTCATGGGCTGCGACCAGCGCAGCGTCGGGCGCCGTGTCGGGCCCGCACTCGCGGACTCTGGAGCAGGCCCGCCGAGGTCCCACACGGCGAGGCGGTTCGCGCTGTAGGACACGCCGAGGCGTCCATCGAGGGTCGGGATCCAGTGGTCTCCCACGATCAGCCCGTCGAGGCTCCAGCGCTCGAGACGCTCGGGACGCTCGCTGCCGCCCTGCGCGACGAGGATGCCGCGCGCGTCGGGGTTCTCGGTGTGCACCAGCGCCTGGGCCGCCAGCAGCTCGGCGTCGGCGCGCGCACCTTCCCTCGCCTTGGCCACGGCCGCCGCGGTCAGCGCCGCGCCGAGGTCGCGCTCGGCCTGGCTCAGCGCCCCGTCGGCCCGACGCTCGGCGCTGGTCGCACGCGTCTCCTCGGCGCGCGCGCGGTCGCGCTCGTCCTGGACCTCGACGAAGGCCAGCCCGATGCCGGTGGCCCCGGCTGCGAGCGCCAGGGCGCCGACCAGGATGGGGGCCTTCCACGCGCGCCAGACCCGCAGCCAGAGCTCCCACGCGCTGTAGCCGTGGGCCGAGACGCGCCGCCCGTCGAGCCACGCCGACAGGTCGGCCGCGAGCGCCTTCGCATCGGGGTAGCGCGCGGTCGGCGTGCGCGCGGTCGCCCGCGTGATGATCGCCAGGAGCTCGGGCGGGAGCTCGACGTCGCCGGGCAGCGCAAAGCCGTGGACGGCCTGCTCCAGGGCGAGATCGGCGCTGGCGGTCGGGCGCGCGAGGCGTCCGGTGGCGACCTCGTAGAGGGTCAGGCCCAGCGCGAAGACGTCGCAGCGCGGGTCGGCCGGGAGGCCGCGGGCCTGCTCCGGGCTCAGGTACTGCGGGGTCCCGACGATGCTGCCGAGCTGGGTCAGCGCGGCGTCGACGCGCTCGCCGTCGCTCGCGGGCTCGGCGCCGTCGGCCTCTCGCACCGGGCGGGCCAGGCCCCAGTCGACGACCTGGGTCTCGCCGAACTCGCCGACCATGATGTTGGCCGGCTTCAGGTCGCGGTGGACGATGCCGTGGGCGTGGGCCCACGCGACGGCCTGGGTCGCGTCGAGGACGTGGCGCAACAACGAGAGGCGGGCGCGCTCGTCGGGGGCGGCGCGCGTCGCGTCCGAGAGCGAGCGGCCGCGGACGACGCGCATCGTGTAGAACGGGGTGCCGTCGGCGCTCTGGCCGGCGTCGTAGACCGGGACGATGCCGGGGTGCTCGAGCCCGGCGGTCACGTGGGCTTCGCGCGCGAGGCGCGAGCCGAGGTGTCGCGCGGCGGCGTCGTTGCCGCGCGGCGCGACCTCTTTCAGGGCGACGTCGCGGCCGAGGCGGCGGTCGCGCGCGAGCACCACGCGCCCCATGCCCCCTTCGCCGAGCACCTGGCGGCGCTCGTAGCGGCTCGACTCCGCGACCGCGAGGGCCGCTGGGGCAGCCTCCACCGCCGGGGACGGGGCCCCGTCCGCCGAAGCGGGGGTGGCGCCGCTCAGCGCCGGGGTGCTCAGGGGGGCACGCTCATCAGGCACCGCGCGACTCTAACAGGCTTCCGGCGCGGCGTCCTGCGCGCCAGCCTCGCGAGTTCTCCCGCGCGCCGCTAGTGCTTCGCCGCCGATGTTTCGATCCGAAACGTCGGCTCGAAGCGCTAGGCGCGACGCGAAGCGGCGCGGGGGTCGAAGGGGGCGCGAGCCCCCTGTCCAATCAGGACAGGACCGTGACCTTCGCGAAGCGAAGCCCTATCCGAAGGATAGGGACCGACATAGGTGACTATGTCGGCGTCACGGCACTAGAGTGGCCCACCATGACGTCCAAGACCGCCTCGCCCGATACCGCCCAGGCCCATCCCTTCCGCCTCTACGCCCACCGCGGCGCCTCGGCGATCCTGCCCGAGAACACGCTCGAGGCCTTCGCGCGCGCGCTGAGCGACGGGGCCGACGCCCTCGAGACCGACGTCCACGTGACCCGCGACGGCGCCGTCGTGGTGCACCATGATCGCACCGGACACCGCACTGCGGGGATCGCGCGCGCAGTCGCCCAGGTCACCCTCGACGAGGTCCGGCGCTGGGACGCGGGGCAGGGGCTCGTCCTCGGTGGCCTTCGCATGGGCGGGCGCGGCTATCGCGTGCCGACCCTCGACGCGCTCCTCGGCGCCTTCCCGGACGTGCCGGTCAACGTCGACATCAAGGCCCACGGGCGGTCGGTCGCGGCGCGCGTCATCGAGGTCGTGCGCCAGTGCGGGGCCGAGGGCCGCGTCACCCTGACCAGCGTCGATGACGCCACCTGCCGGGCCGTGCGCGCCCTGGGCTACCGCGGGCCGGTGGGGCTCGGGCGTCTCGCGGGCCTCTTCGTGGTCGCGGCGCCGCGCTTCCTCTTGCGACGCTTTCGGCCGCCGGGTCAGGCGCTGCAGATCCCCTGGAAGTTCAAAGGCCAGCGCTTCGACCGCCCCGACGTGGTCCAGCGCGCGCGCGAGCTTGGGCTGCGCCTCGACTACTGGACGATCGACGACCCGGCGCTGGCTGCGAGCCTCGTCGCGCTGGGCGCCGACGGCGTCATGAGCAACGACCCGGGGCGCGTGCGCGGCGCCATCGACCGGGCGCTCGAGGCCGCGCGCGGCGCCTGAACGACCGACCGCGCAGTCCGAACAGCCGGGACCCGCATCGCCTCACAGGAGCTGGAGGAGATCCTTGCCGGCGCGCTCGCCCTCGGACGCGGCGCCCTCCATGAAGCCCTGGAAGTCCTGCGAGGTGTGGTCGCCCGCAAAGAGGACGCCGCCCTGGCGCGCGCCCTCGTGGCCCGCGAAGGCCGTGTACTGCCCGACCTTGAAGTAGGCGTAGCTGTGCTTGGCGAAGGGGTTCTTGGCCCAGACCGACGAGGTCGACCGGCCGTTCCACTGCAGCCCGGGGAAGACCTGGCTGACCAGGGCGAGGCCGGTGGTCGCGTCCTGGCGGGCCCTCGGGTTCTCGGCGGTGCTGAAGGCGACGTTGGCGTTCAGCGCGTCGGTCGCGGCGCCGCCCGTGAACAGGTTCAGGATCCCGGCGCGCCCGGGCTGGCCGCGCGTCGGCTCCCACGAGGCCTGGTAGCCGTTGTCGCAGTAGGTCGAGCCGTTGGCGACCCCGGGCCACGGCCCGGTCCCCGCCCAGATGCGGTCCCGGAACTGGAGCTGGGTCTTGCCGGAGTGGCCGCGCCCGAGCTCGCGGATGGCCTTCTTCTTGCGGTCGTCGAAGCCGGCCTGCCCGTACTCGAGGTCGCGCAGGATCGCGAAGGGCAGGCACAGGACGACCCAGTCGAAGGTGTCCTCGCGCGTCTGGCCCGCGACCTCGAAGGTGAGGCGGGTGCGACCGTCGGGGCGGCGCGCGACGCGCTGGAGGCTCCAGCCCATGCGCACGGTGCCGTCGGGCAGTGACGCCGCGATGGCGCGCGGGAGCTGGTCGTTGCCGCCGCGGATATGGAAGCGCTCGTCGGACTCCCCGAACGCCGCGAACTTCCCGGGACGCGGCTGGTAGGCCAGCAGATACAGCAGGTTCAGGGCGGACTGGTCGGCCGTGTCTGCCGCGTATTCGATGGTGTAGGCGAGGTCCAGGACCTTGCCCAGCGGGGAGCTGTGTCCCCCCGGGACGCGCGTGCGGATCCAGTCGTGGACGCTCATCCGGTCGAGGGCCTGGCCCGCCGCGGTGAAGTCGTTCCAGAGGGTCGGGTAGCCGGCCGCCGCCTCGTCGTTTTCGACCGCGCCGAACATCGCGCGGAAGTCGCGGTCCGCGTCGGCCTTCGCGTAGTAGCTGCCAAAGACCTTGTAGGTCTCGGTGGCGCCCGGGGCCTCGGCCGCGAGCAGATCATCCAGCGGCAGCCCGAAGTTGCGGGCGAGGCGCCGCATCGTCTTGTGGCCCGTGTCGATGAGCTCGCCGCCCCACTCGGTGACCTGGTCGTCGTCCCAGTACCCGGAGGCGTTCGAGAACATGCGGCCGCCGATGCGGTTGTTCGCCTCGAAGAGGGTGAAGCCGATGCCGCGCTTGGCCAGCACGTTGGCGCAGGCCATGCCCGCCATGCCACCGCCGACGATGGCGATCTTGGCGTCGGACGGCGTCGCCCGCGCGCCCCGGGGGAGCGCCAGGGCGCCCGCGGCCACGGCCGAGCCGACGAGCCACTGGCGGCGCGAGAGGCCGTCGGAAGCGCGGGCTGCGCGGGCCTCGCGCACGGCCTCGGTGGGGACGTCGGTGACCTTGGCGCGGCGGAGGTCGAGCACGAGCTGACGGAGCGAACGGAAGAGTGGCGTGCGCATCGCGGAACTCCCGAGGGTGAGCGAGTGGGGCTTGTGAGCGAGGGTCCCTGGAGCCTAGGGGGATCCCGCCCCACGCGCAACCGCGAGGGCACGCAATCGAAGGTATTCCAAGAGGAATACCAGAATCAGCCGACGCCGGGGGCCTCGCGCCCGGTGGCCGCGACGTATTCGCTGTAGCCGCCGCCGTAGCGGTGGACGCCGCTCGGCGAGACCTCGAGGACGCGGTTCGAGAGCGCGCGCAGGAAGGCGCGGTCATGTGAGACGAAGATCATCGTGCCCTCGAAGTCCGAGAGCGCTTTGACGAGCGTCGCCTTGGTGTCCATGTCGAGGTGGTTGGTCGGCTCGTCGAGGACGAGCAGGTTCGGCGGGTCGAAGAGCATCTTGGCAAGGACCAGGCGCGCCTTCTCGCCGCCCGACAGGATCGAGCACTTCTTGTCGGCGTCGTCGCCCGAGAAGCCGAAGGCGCCCGCGAGCCCCTTCATCGAGCCGACGGTCGCGCGCGGAAAGCTGTGCTGCAGGGCGTCCAGCACGCTGTGCTCGGGGTCCAGGACCTCCATCGCGTGCTGGGCGAAGTAGCCGAGCTTCACGGCCGCCCCGATCTGCGCATCCCCGGCGTCGGGCTTGGTCTCGCCCGCGATGATCTTGAGGAGCGTCGACTTGCCGGCGCCGTTGACGCCCATGACGCACCAGCGCTCGCCGCGCCGCACCAGGAGATCCAGCCCGTCGTAGATGACGCGGGCGCCGTAGGCCTTCTTGACGCGCGCGATGCTGACGACGTCGTCGCCCGAGCGCGGCGGCTTCTTGAAGTCGAACTCGACCACCTCGCGGCGGCGCGGCGGCTCGACCTTTTCGATCTTGTCGATCTTCTTCTGGCGCGACTGCACCTGGGCCGCATGGCTGGCGCGCGCCTTGAAGCGGGCGATGAAGGCTTCCTCTTTCTTGAGCATCGCCTGCTGACGCTCGAACTGGGCCTCCTTGTGCTGGTTGGCGAGCTCGCGACCCTTCTCGTAGAAGTCGTAGTTGCCCGACCAGGTGACCAGCTCGCCGGCGTCGATCTCGATGATCTTCGTGACGATCCGGTTCATGAAGTCCCGATCATGGGAGGTCATGAGCAAGGCGCCGTCGAAGTCTTTGAGGAAGCGCTCGAGCCAGAGGATGCTCTCGATGTCGAGGTGGTTGGTCGGCTCGTCCAGGAGCAGCACGTCGGCCCGCATGAGCAGGATGCGGGCCAGCGCCACGCGCATCTTCCAGCCGCCCGACAGCTTGCCGACGTCCATGTCCTGCATCTCGGGCGAGAAGCCGAGGCCGGCCAGGATCTCGCGCGTGCGGGCCTCCAGCGCATAGCCGTCGAGGTCGTCGAAGCGGGCCTGCACCTCACCATAGCGCGCGACGATGGCGTCGAACGCGTTGGGGTCCGTGTCGGGCGAGGCCATCGCGTGCTCGAGGTGGTGGAGCTCGGCGGCGATGGTCGCGACCTCGCCCGCGCCGGCCATCGTCTCTTCCACGGTGCTGCGGCCGGACATCTCGCCGACGTCCTGCGAGAAGTAGCCGATCTTGAGCCCCTTCTCGATGACCACCGCGCCGCCGTCGGGCTCTTCCTCGCGCATGATCATGCGGAAGATGGTCGACTTGCCCGCGCCGTTGGGCCCGACGAGACCCGCCTTCTCACCCTTGAAGAGCGAGAGGGAGGCCTCGAGGAAGAGGATTTGGCGGCCGTGCTGCTTTGAGACCTGGTCCAGGCGAATCATGGGCGCCCATGTACCAGAGTCGAATCGAATAGCAACGCTGGTCAGAGCCGAATCGAATAGCAGCGCTCGATGGCACCGCCGGCCTGGCGCAGGCGGCCGAGGTCGGTCATGGCGCTGTCGACTTCGGACACGTCGGCCCCCGCGTAGTGCTCGCGCAGCTCGGCCGGCGTCACCGAGAAGGGCGGGCCCTCCATCAGGTCCTGGGCGTACGTGAAGGTGATGACCAGGGCCGGCGTGCCGGTGCCGAGCAGCGTGCGCAGGTGCGCGACGTAGTCCCGGCGCATGGCCTCGGGCAGGGCGACCAGCGCCGCGCGATCGTAGAGCGCGTCCGCGCCGCCGGCCGCGGCCAACAGCGCCGGCGTGAGCGCGAAGAAGTCGCCGGCCAGGATGGTGATGGAGCCAGCGCGGAAGCGCGTATAGGGGCCCAGCGTGTCGCGCTCGGCCTCGAGCCCGTGCTCGGTGAAGAACGCCTCGGCCGCGATGGGCGAGAGCTCGACGCCGAGCACCGTGTGGCCGTGCTGGGCGAGGTAGGCCAGGTCGTGGGCCTTGCCGCAGAGCGGGACCAGCACGTGGCGCGCCGGGCCCAGGGCCGCGAGGTGTCGCTCGAGGAAGGTGTTGGGTCGGCCTTCGTGGAAGCCGATGCGCCCGTCGCCCCATCGCTCGTGCCAGAACTCGTGCTCCATCGTGGATCTCCTTGTGGGTCGGGTTCGCGCCCCGCAGGCCGCGAAGCGCGCGACCCTAACCCCAGAGCCGGGTCCTTGGCGAGCCCGGGGCGCCTTCCACCGGGCGCGACGCCGTTGACCGCGACCGCCCGGCGTGTCGAGATGGGCGCGATGCCGACCTTCGACTGCGTGCGCTGCGGCGCTTGTTGCGTGAACACCGAGGACAACCGGGCCGAGGGCTATCTCGACTACGTCGAGGTCTTCAAGAACGACGGGCTCATGCGGCGACGCGACCTGCTGTCCTTGTATGCGGTCCGGAACGAGCGCGGCCAGGTGCACCTGCGTCTCGACGCCGAGCACCGCTGCGTGTGCCTCGAGGGGCAGGTCGGCCAGAGCGTCCACTGCAAGATCTACTCGGCGCGCCCGAGCGTGTGCCGCCGCGTGACGGCGGGGTCGGACGAGTGCCTCAAGGCCCGCAAGGACCATGGGATCGACGCCCAAACAGCCCGGTGACAAGCGTCGCCCGGGGCGGCCCTGGCGACTCGCATCGACCGGGCGGAGCTGCTATAGGCCTTCCGTCATCGTAGGTGGGGGCCTCGTGGCTCCCGCCTCCTTGCTCAGGAGAATCGCATGTCGCTTCGTCGCTTGTTCGCCGGCCCTGCCTTGTCCCTCGCGCTCGCCGGCCTCTCGTTCACGGTGCTGCCCGCCTGCGGTGGAGGTCCGACCGGCCTCCAGTATCGCGTCGACGACAAGGAGCTGCGCGAGCTCACGGGCGAGGGCGCGCTGCGCGTCGAGGGGCTGCGCGGCGAGGTGAGGAAGCGCGAGGATGCGCTCCAGACCTTCGACTCCGAGACCGCCGCCAAGAAGCGCGACATCGCCTCGGCCGAGAGCCAGGGCGAGGCTGCGGCCGACGCCATCGACGCGGCCTCGAACACGATCGAGGCGACCCAGGGCTCCGAGGAGAAAGAGCTCGACCAGGCGCGCTCGCGGCGTGACCAGAAGATCTCCGAGGTGAAGCAGCAGTACGAGAAGGAGTCGCGCGACATCCGCGACCGCTACGGCAAGCAGCAAGAGCAGAACCGTGCGGCGCTGGCCGCGGCCAAGGGCAGCAAGGCCGTGGCCGATGCGCTCGAGGCCGTCCACCAGGCCGAGCTCGCCGAGGCCAACGCGCGTCTCGCCGTGCGCAAGCAGGAGGTTCGCGTCGCCGAGGCCGAGCTCGAGGTGACCAAGCTCGACGAGCTGCTCAAGCTGACCGGCGTCGTCGGCCCGGCCGAGACCGAGCGCAAGACGAAGTTCGACGCCCAGCTCGTCGCCGAGAAGAAGGCGCTCGAGGCCAAGGAGGCCGAGCACAAGAAGAAGGTCGCCGCGGTCGAGGCCGCCAAGGGCAAGCTCGAGCAGGAGCGCGCGCGCTCCAAGTAGCCCCTTGCATCGGGCCATTTTCGAGCACACTGCCGACCATCGGGGCTATCCTGCCCGCGCGATGTCGATCGAACGAAGAGAGGACGCCATGACCGTCATGCCTGCACGTGCGCTGCCGCTCGCCTCGGCGCTCACGCTGGCGCTCGCGCTGGGGGCGTGCTCGGAGTCGGTGAACGGCGGCCTCGACCAGGGCGGCGCCGACACCCGCGAGCCGCCCGATCTCGCGCCGGCCGACGACACCCTCAGCGGGGACTCCGCGGTTCCCGATGCGGGGCCGCTGGCGGAGCCGGGCACCCCGTGCGACGCCGACGGCGAGTGCACGACCGGGCACTGCCTCCCGACCTCTGCGGGCCGGGTGTGCGCGTGGGCGTGCTCGGGGACGGGCTGCCCGCTGGGGCAGCAGTGCAGCCTCATCGCGGGGGACGCGATCTGCGTCGACCTGGCGGCCACCTTCTGTATGCCGTGCACCGACCACGCCGACTGCGCGCGCGTCCCCGGGGCCGATGGCAACCGCTGCCTGGGCTACGGCATCGAGGGCCGCTTCTGCGGGGTCGCGTGCGGCGACGGACTGGCGCCGTGTCCTGACGGCAGCACCTGCCAGGACGGCCAGTGCCGGGCCGCGACCTGTGCCTGCTCGGGGCTGGCCGTCGAGGTCCAGGCGTCGACCTTCTGCGGGGTCGAGTCGCCGGGCGGCGGGCTCTGCACCGGGACGCGCCGCTGCGAGGCGATCGGTGGGGCCCCGACGCGCTGCGACGCCGCGCCGCCTTCGGCCGAGCGCTGCAACGGCCTGGACGACGACTGCGACGGGCGCACCGACGAGCGACCCCTGACCCCGAGCTGCGGGGACTTCGCGTGCGCCGGCAGCGAGGGGTGCCGCACGCGCTGCGAGGGCGACGCCGACTGCATCCCCGGTCTGGCCTGCGACAAGGACGACAAGGACGGCGACGGACGCCGCGACGAGTGCCTCGCCACCGGGGTCGACGGGACCCTCTGCCAGGACGACGGCGAGTGCGACAACGACTACTGCGCCAACGGTCACTGCTGTACGCGCGCGAGCGGCAACGCGGCGACGGTGTGCTGCGCCGAGGACAGCGACTGCGCCGCCTTCGACGGCGAGGCGCGCTGCACGGGCACGGGGCTCGGCGGGTGCAAGGGGGTCAAGGTCGTCGGGCGCTGCGAGGACTCGGTCTGCAAGAAGCGCGAGGTCGAGTCCCCCGAGGGCTGCGCGGGCCAGGTGTGCCGCGGCGGTCAGTGCAACCCGGGCGGGGTCTACGCGGGGCCGCACCTCTGCGACAGCGAGGGCGCGTGTCTGTCGACGGGCGATGCGCCCTGCGACGACGGCGACCCGTGCACCTTCGACTCGTGCAGCGCCACGCGCGGCTGCGAGACGGCCCCGCGCAGCGGCGTGACCGAGGGGCGCTGCTACACCTATCCGGCGGAGACGCGTGGGGTCGGGGCGTGCATGGACGGGTTCGCGGTCTGCCAGAACGGCCAGGTCTCGGGCTGCCAGGGAGAGCGCGGGCCGCTGGCCGAGCTCTGCAACGGGCGCGACGACGACTGCGACGGGACCACGGACGAGGACACCGCGCGCGAGTGCTCGCCGTACACCTGTGGCCCGGCGGGGCGGTGCCTGGTGGCGTGTCGCGGCGGCAGCGACTGCGCGTCGGGGCACTACTGCGAGGCCGGCAAGTGCATCCCCTCCGGCGAGAACGGGGCGCCCTGCGGCGAGGACGAGCAGTGCGCGAGCGGCCATTGCGGGGGCGGCGTGTGCTGCGCCGCAGGCCTCTGTTGCCAGGATCACGAGGACTGCGCGGCGCTGGACGCGCTGAGCTGTGACGCGGCCAACGCCAGTGGGTGCAGCGGCACGCGCGTGGTCGGGGTGTGCGGGCCGGGCGCCCAGTGCGTCGGCGAGTCGCGGCCCGACGCGGGCGCATGTCTCGGCACCGGATGCGCCGCGCCCAGCTGCGACGGCGTCTCGCGGGTGGCGGGCGCCACGTGCGGGGCGGACGGGGTCTGTGTCGAGGGCGCACGTGTTCGCTGCACGCCGTACGCGTGCCTCAACGGGTCGTGCAAGACGGGGTGCTCGGGCGATGGCGACTGCGTCGAGGGCGCGCGCTGCAAGGACGGGCAGTGCAAGGAGCTCCCCGATGGGGCGCACTGCGGGGCCTCCAGCCAGTGCAAGAGCGGGCACTGCGAGGGCGGCTTCTGCTGCAAGGGCCAGGGCCTCTGCTGCGGTGGGGCGGACGCGGACTGCGCGGCGCTGGACGGCGACAGCGAGTGCGTGAACCCGTCCTTGTGCGCGGGGTTCAAGTCGGTCGGGGTCTGCAACCAGGACTTCCAGTGCACCCAGGCCTTCATCGCGTGGCCGGCGGCGTGTCTCGGGAGCACGTGCGCCGAGCCGAGCTGCGTGAACCTGGCCGGGCTGTCGCTGGTGCTGGAGGGGGTCAAGCGCAACACCTGCGACGAGGGCGGGGCCTGCGTCGAGACCACCCGCGACTGTCGCGACAACGCGGCGTATTCGTACTGCGCGAAGTCGGCGCCGTACGCGGCGACCTGCCAGGGGTGCAACCCGGACCGGTCGACGTGCGTCGTCTTCGGCAATCCGTGCACCTGCGAATAGGTCGGGCGGGCCGCGCGTTCGCCGGCCCTATGCGCCCACCCTTTCCCGTCATCGTCGCGGCCGCGCTCGTGAGCGTCGCCGTCACCCAGGACTCCGATGCGCGCGCGGACGGCTTCGAGCGAAGCCAGCGCCGCTTCTCGCGCGTGGACGACGCCTTCGACAAGCACCTCGCCAGCGTGCAGCGCGACTTCGAGAAGGCGCACGCCGCCTGGCCGCCGCGCGGGCTCTATCTGAGGGCCTTCAAGCGCGAGGGCGAGCTCGAGCTCTGGGCGAGCGGCGCCAAGGATGACAAGCGCGTCAAGGTCCGCGTCTTTCCGATCTGCGCCGCCAGCGGCGAGCTCGGGCCGAAGGTGCGCCAGGGCGACGGGCAGGTGCCCGAGGGCTTCTACGTCATCGACCGCTTCAACCCGAAGTCGAGCTACCACCTGTCGCTGGGCATCGACTACCCGAACGCGGTCGACAAGGCGCGGGCCGGCAGCGCGTCGCCCGGCGGCGACATCTTCATCCACGGGAGCTGCGTCACGATCGGCTGCCTGCCGCTGGAGGACGGGCCGGTCGAGGCCTTGTACGTGGCGGTCGTCCGGGCCAGGGACCGCGGGCAGAGCCAGATCCCCGTCCACATCGCGCCGTGCCGCTTCGACGATGCGAAGTGCCAGGCCATCGTGGCGGGTGCCGAGCCCGAGCTGAAGGCCTTCTGGGACGTGCTTGCCGAGGGCTATCGCGCCTTCGAGGCGACGCATCTTCCGCCGCGGGTCGAGGTCGCCAGGTCGGGCTACCGCTTCCGACCGCGGTAGTTGTAGGCGCTGCGCCATGCAGGTTGCTTAGACGGAACGCCGGAGGGGCAGCCCGCGTGATGCAGGCTGGGGGTACGGCGGTCCGGGGAGGCAGCCCGCCCCATGCAGGCTGGGGGTACGGCGGTCCGGGGTGGCAGCCCCCGTCATGCAGGCTGCTTGTACGGAGCTCCGGGGTGGCAGCCCCCGTCATGCAGGCTGCTGGTACGGAGGTCCGACGGCCTTTCCCGCACCCGTCGGCCGGCAGACACAAAAAAAGGGGCCCCGAAGGGCCCCTTTCTCACATTCGCCTCGACCCTCTCCGAATCTCGGCGGGGTTGTAATCCCACTTCGTGGGGGACGTCCCGGGGGACGTCAGTGAATCACAGCTCGCACAGGTGGGTGTCGTAGTCGCCCGCGGTGCCACCGCCCGCGACGTTCGAGTCATCGCCGTCGAAGACCCCGATGTCGCCCTCGCCAGCGCCGCAGAGGATGGAGTCGTCGTCCGCGTCGCCGTAGACGGTGTCGTCGCCCGCGCCGCCGTCGAGGGCGTCGTCGCCGTCGCCACCGCGGAGCACGTCGTCGCCGTCGTCGCCCGAGAGGTCATCGGCACCCGCCCCGCCGAGGATGCTGTCGTTGCCAGCGCCGCCGGTCACCGTGTCGTCGCCGTCGCCAGCGGTGATGGCGTCGTTGCCGTTGCCGCCGTCGAGGACGTCGTCGTCGCCGCCGCCGGTGATGGTGTCGTCGCCGTCGCCGCCGCTCAGGGTGTCGACGTCGGTGCCGCCGATGAGGACGTTGGCCAGCGCGTTGCCGGTCACGGTCGAGCCGCCGTCGCCGGTGGTCAGGTTCTCGCAGGTCGAGCCGACGTCGTCGTTCTCGCTGGCGGCGCCGTCATTGGCGGTCGAGTCGCCCATCGTCACGGTGATGGCCCCGGCCTGCGCCGAGTAGTCGATGAAGTCGGTGCCAGCCCCGCAGTTGAAGGTGTCGCCGCCCGCGTCGTCGCCCGCCACGAAGGTGTCGTTGCCGTCGCCGCCGTTCTGGACGTCGTCGCCAGTGCCGCCGTGGAAGGTGTCGTTGCCGAGCCCACCGGTGAGCACGTCCGCGCCAGCGTCACCGTAGAGGGTGTCGTCGCCCGCGCCGCCGTCGATGGTGTCGACGCCGTCGTTGCCGTAGAGGGTGTCGTTGCCGGCCAGGCCGTTGATGGTGTCGTTGCCCGGGCCGCCGTCGATGGTGTCGTTGTTGGCGCCGCCGGTCAGCGAGTCGGCCAGCGCCGTGCCCCAGATGACCTCGATGTCGCCGCGCAGGTTGTCGCCTTCCGACTGGGCCGTGGCGCCATCGTTGGCGGTGACGTCCAGGGTCACGGTCACGCCGAAGTCGGTGCGGTACTGGTAGCTGACGAGGTCGGTACCGGCGCCGCCGTTGAAGTCGTCGCGACCGTCGACCGCGAAGCCGGCGAGCAGCACGTCGTTGCCCGCGTCACCGTAGAGGGTGTCGTTGCCGCCGTTGCCACCCCAGAGGGTGTCGTTGCCGTTGCCGCCCTTCAGCGTCTCGGAGCCGCAGGCCCCGTAGAGGAAGTCGTCGCCCGAGCCGCCCACGACGGTCTCGACGTCGTCGCCGACCGTGTCGCCCTCGCTGGTGAAGGCGTCGTCGAGCGGGTTGCAGCCCGCGGGGTCGCACGAGCCCGGGGTGGTGAAGGTAATGGCGCCGTCGTCGGCGATGCCCGGGCCGGTGAGGCCACCCGGCGGGGTCCACGGGTCGCTGGGGGTGGCGCCGGCCGTGCAGGCGAGGCCGTAGTCGGTGTTCGCGATGTCGGGCACGGTGGCGTGGCCGACGCTGACGAAGATGGCCGTGGTGCGGCGCGAGTAGTCGACCGTGTCCGCGCCCGCGCCGCCGACGAAGGTGTCTTCGCCGTCGGTGGTGTCGAGCACGATGAAGGTGTCGTTGCCCTCGCCACCCGAGAGGGTGTCGTCGCCGGCACCGCCGGTCAGCGTGTCGTTGCCCGCGCCGCCGTAGATGCTGGCGGCGTTGGGGAAGGCGTTGCCCACGCCGCGCACCGCGCCGACCTGGTCGCCGGCCGCGGTCACGACGTCCGCGCCGTCGAGGGCGGAGACGGTGGCGGCGCTCGGGGCGGCATCGGCGAAGCCGACGTCGAGGACGGCGTTGGCGTCGAAGGAGAGGCCCAAGGCACCGAGCGTGATGGCGTCGACCGCGCGGCTACCGCGCACCGAGAGGGTGTAGGTCGAGCCGGTGATGGACACGCCGGTCAGCGCGCTGGCGCCGGTGCCGTAGCCCGGGAGGAAGGTGCCGCCGAGGTAGTCGAGGACCACGCCGGCCGAGCCGGTGGTGGCGACGACGATGCGCTTGGCGATGGCGGCGCCGGAGCCGGCGACCTTGACGACCGCGCCGCTCGAGAGGCAGGGGTCACCGTTCAGGAGGAGCGCCGAGTCGACCGACCGGCGCGAGATGACGACGGTCTCGCCGCTCGCGACGTCCTGGGTGACGACACCGTTAGAGAAGGTGCAAGCGGCGGCGAGAGGGGCGATGCGCTGGCCGAGCAGCGGGATCCCCTCGATGTCATCGTTGGGGCCGACCTTGTCTCCGTCGGCGCAGGCGCCGAACGTCAGCGTGCCGGCGCAGAGCAGTGAAGCCGCTCCCAGCTTGAGCGCGCCGTTGTGCCGCGCCGCGAATACCCCGAGTCCGTTCCCCCGATTGCGTCTCATGTGTCCCTCCTCCTGATGTGGTGACGACCCGTTCGTCGGGCGCAGCACATCGGGCGGCTCACCGGAATGAATGGTGGGTCGCGGCCGAGGTGCGGCTGTGGTTGGAAGACGGAGCTGCGTCCTGTCCGGTCGCACTCCCTGTGACTGCTACAACGCGAGGTTCGCGCCGGAGGATAAGTGCTCGGGATACGATCGCTTTTGGGCCGCTCGGGGAGCGCGTCCGGGGCGGTCGAGGCGCGGCTCCGGAGGGGGCGGGAGGCGCGCGGCGGGCGGGTGCGGGGCTATTCGATGGTGGCCGAGAGGGCGTAGCTGCCGCCGTCCTCGCCCCAGCTGTCGACGACGACAATGTAACTGCCGGCCGGGAGGTCGGTGAGCACGAGGGTCGAGGCGGCGGAGCTCGGGGGGCCGGCGGTGTCGTCGGCGCAGCCGGCGGCCGGGGCGGCGGTGTCGCCGCAGCCGGGGAAGACGTAGAGGACGGTATCGAAGCCGGTGCCGGCGAGCGCGGTGGTGAGCGTGACCTTGCTGGCGGGCTCGGTCAGGACGAGGCGGGCCATGCCTTCCGGCTTGGTGCGGCTGTCGCCGGCGGCGCAGAGGTCGGGCGGGTCGTAGAGGCTGGCGCCCGAGGCGAAGCCGGTGATCGGGGTGCCGTCGGTCGGGAGCAGCGGGGACTCCTCGCAGGCGGTCTTGCGCAGCGCGCTGGCGGCCTTGCAGGACCAGCTGGTGCCGGTGGTGCCGGGGACGCAGACCGAGGTGGCGTTGCAGAGGTCGAAGCCGCGCGGGTCGCAGGTCTGGCCGGTCGAGCGGATGGGGGCGGAGGCCTTCTTGGCGACCTTGGCGGCCGAGACCTGGTCGCGCGAGTCCTTGGCGGTGACGCGGACCTGCGGGACGGCGCTGGCGAAGGTGTCGCTCGGGTCGAGGCGGACGAAGAAGGCGCCGTCGACCGAGCGGCCGCGGGCGTCGATCTCGAAGGAGGACGCGTCGGGGACGTCGTCGTTGTTCGTATCGATCAACAGAGGAGCGTTCTGGGCGTCGAGGAACTCGACCAGGACCGAGACCAGGTCGTCCTCGGGCTCGGTGCCGAGGACGAGGATGCGGACGCCGGCGGCGTCGGCGTAGTAGGCGGCCTTGGTGACGACGGGGGCGGCGCCGTTCTGGCAGGTGCTGGCCTTGCAGCCGAGGCCGAAGTCGCAGCGACTGGTGACGCCCGCGGGGTCGCAGGCCTCGCCGAAGGCGGCGACGGTCTGGAGGGCGATGTCGATGGAGCGCGGGTCCGAGGTGAGGCCGCGCTTGTCGACCAGGCGGACCTCGACCTTGGCCGGGGCGAAGTCGGTGAAGATGGCGCGGAGCGTGGCGTTGGCGTCGATGCTGGCCTTGTTGGTGACCTGCGAGGCGGTGTCGAAGGCGAGCGAGGTCTCGTTGCTGTCCGGGGTCTCGGAGAGGCCCGACTTGAAGGCGAGGACCGGGGAGCCCTCGGCGTCGAAGAGGGCGAGCTCGAGGTGGTCGATGTTCTTGTCGGCGTCATCGGCGATGACGTGGAGGCGCAGGTCGCGGCCGGTGGCGCCGACCTGGTTGGCGGTCACCGAGAGGAGGGTCGGCGCCGTGCCGGTCGGGGTGGTGTCGCCGGTGTCGCCCGTGGTGTCGCGGGTGTCGGTAGTGTCGGTGGCGTCGCTGTCGCCCTTGTCGGACTCGCAGGCGACCAGCGCCAGCGTGGCGGCGAGCGCGAGGGTGGCGGGGTGGGCGCGGCGGAAGAGGCGGGCGAAGGGCAGGGCGTTCATGGGCGGCATAGTGGGCCCAAGTGGGCCTCGGCGCAAAAAGCGGTGCAGGGAGGCTCTGGAGGCCGCGGTCAGACGGAGCGGTGGGGCGAATATGTTGGGCGACATATTTTGATGGCATCGAGTCCGTGGGGTTCGCTACGCTCGCCGCATGACCGACAAAATCTGGGTGGGCGTGGCGAGCATCGTTCGCTTGGCGAGCATCGTTCGTTTGGCGAGCATCGTTGGCTTTGGGCTTGGGGGCTTGGCGCTCGGGGGCGTAGCGGGCGACGCTCGCGCCGCGCCGGGCGAGACGT
>JAEUKJ010000703.1 GCA_016792665.1 Deltaproteobacteria bacterium
AGCCCCGCCGAGACGATGCGCGGGTCGGTGTTGCCGTGGAAGGGGACGCCGCGCAGGTCGATCGCGGCCCCGAGCACGGCGCCAAAGGCGGCCTCCATCGAGCGACGCCCCACCCCGCCGCCGCGCAGCAAGGTGCCGTCGATGTCCCAGAGGACGAGCAGGGGGCGAGGCACGCGAGAGGTCAAGGTGTGGCTCCGAGTCGCGGTCGACATGGGGGAAGCGACCGCGCCCCCGCACGCGGCGCGGAGCATGTCGGTTGACGCGCTGACGCGCAAAGGGAAACGCGGAGGCCTGGCGCGTGGCCGTGGTGGTTGACGCAGCCCGGCGCGCTTCCTATAAGTCGGGGCCCGTGGCGCGGCGGGTCCCGCGGTCGGAGCATCAGCTCCACCAGGCTCTCTCTCGAGAGGCACCCTTGTCGCGCACGAACGTCTCCGAGGAGAGACCCCATGCATGTCCTCGCAACCCGCGAAGCCGTCGAGCGCTTCGCCCTCGAGCTCCCGCTCGGCCCTCAAGGTGACCGTCTGCGCCGCACGGCCGAGGCGCTTCGCCAGCTCTACGACCAGGCCTTGTCGAGCGCCACGCGCAACGACATCGTCCTCGCCTGGGCCGACCACAACCTCGGCGTGCTCGTCGCGGAGTGCTTCCAGGCCGCCGCGGACCGGGCCGACCCCGGCTCCGAGCACCTCACGAACGCGGGCCTGACCCTCTACCTCGGCGTGCGACGTCGCCTGGTCGAGACGCTCACGAACGAGCCCGACGACCTCGCGGTCGCGCTCGGCCTGGCTCTCGGCTCCGCCGCGACGCTGACCGATCGCAACGACCAGCGCCTCGCCGAAGACATCTCGGCCCTGACCCGCGCGCTCGGGCGCCCCGGCGCCGGGCCGAAGCTCGCGACCGCGGCCACCCGCGCCTTGGTGCAGGCCGTTCATCGCGCGCCGCCGGGCCGCGGCGAAGGCGACAAGTCCGAAGAGAAGGCCGAGAAGCCGGGCAAGGCCGACAAGAAAGACGCGGGCAACGACCGGAAGGACGAGTTCCGACAGGCCGCGGCCCACCTCGCTGTGGCCTTGCGTGAGGCCGTCGAGCGGCTCCATCGCCGCCTGCCCGAGCACCCCGACCTGGCCCTGGACCGGATCCGCCTGGTCCTGCTCGCGGCCCGTGGCAGCGACGGCCCGGCTCGGGCCGAAGCACTGGCGAGCGCGCGCGGACTGCTGGCCGACCACGAGGCCCGCTTCGGCGCTTCCGAGGCGCAGCGCGAGGTGACCAGCACCCTCATCCAGCTCCGCACGCGCGAGGCGCCTCCGGCCGAGCTCGCCCGCGACGTCGTGACCCTTCTGGAGATCGACCAGCGCGAGCGCCAGCTCGACCCGCGGCGCTCGCTGCGTCTCGTTCGCAGCCTCCAGCGGGCCAACGCGCTGGACGCCGAGACCGCGCGCAAGCTCCAGCGCATCTTGCGCAACGACCGCGACCCGGGTGAGGTGAGCCCGGCCCAGGGCGAGGTCCAGGCACTGCTGCTCGAGGCACTCGGCGACGAAGCGGCCCTGGTCTCGCTGCAGGAAAAGCAGCTCGAACGTGATCCGAAGGACCACGCGGCGGCCAAGACGCTCTTCGAGCGGCTGCTCAAGAACGTCAGGAAGGGCCTCGCTTCCCCGTTCGCCGCGACGACCGTCGACCTCGTGACCCAGGGCATCCAGCCCGCAGCACTCGCGCGCCTCTCGGCCGACGACGTCGACGCGCTGCTGGCGCTGTTGCGCGAGACCTTCGGGCTCGAGCGGGCCCTGGCCTTCGCGAAGAACAAGCTCACGCAGACGCGCGAGCTCAAGCAGCGCGAGTTCGTCTGGAAGCGCGCGCTGGCACTCGCGACCGAGGCCAACGACGAAGCGGCCGTGGTCGACATCGCGCGCCGCAGCCTGGGCGAGAAGGCGGCCCCGCCCGAGGCTCGCCTCGTGTTGGCGCGAGCCCTGGTCGCCAGCGGCCAGGACCTCGACGAAGCCGACGACCTCCTCCGCCCGCTGACCGCGGAGCGCGGGCCTTTGGCCGCCGAGGCCCAGCAGCTCAAGGCGAAGATCAAGGCCGATCCGCGCTTCCGCGAGGCGCGCTACAAGTCGCTCCTCGCCTTCGAGGATCAGCTCGGTGTCGGCACCCCGCGCCCGCACGTCCTGAAGGTCGTCTTCACCGCGCCGGGCTACGTCCTGGCCGAGCTCGTCGAGCGCCCCGCTCCCGAGTTCTACGAGCACAAGCACCTGCGCGTGATGCTCCGCGGCGAGGACCTGCCCCAGGGCACCAAGCCGTCCGACTTGAAGAAAGGTGACGAGCTCCGCGGGCCCGTCCGGGGCCAGGATGCGTCGCACGAGCGCGACAAGGAAGGCCTCCGCATCTACTGGATCGCCGATGCGCGCGAGGTGCGCCTGGCCCTCTCGGCCGACGCGATCGCCACGCGACTCCGCGAGGAAGAGGCCATCTTCGGCATCGGCTCGGGTCGCCCCGTGCCGCTCAAGGTGGCCTGGGATGGCAAGAAGAAGCGACTCGTGGCGCGCCTCTTCGAAGCGCAGCCCCGCGATGGGGCTGGTCGTCCCGCCAAGGACCCGGGGGCGCGAGGCGCGTCCGGGCGGGCCAACAACGACGGCGGCCGCGAGTTCCGAGTGCGCCCGCACGTCGAGGTCGACCAGCTCCCTGACGGCGTCGAGCCGGCCCAGGTCGGTGGACGCGGCCGGCGCTTCCTGGGCACGGTCGAGCGCCACGGCGCCTCGGAGTACATCGTGACCGGCAAGCTCATCGCGGCGTCCGCGGCCGAACCTGCCGAGGCGCCGACGGAGAGCGACGAGACCCCGATCGGGACCGCGGAAGCGGCCCCCGAGACCCACGCGGTCGAGACCGCGACGGAGCCCACGGCATGAGCGCCACCGAGACCTTCGAAGTCGAACTCGGCGCGAGCAACGGCGGTTTGCTGACCCCGGGTCGCATCCTCCGCGCCCTCGCGCTCGGCGCGCGCGTCGCGAGCGAGGACGTCACCTCCGTGACGATCTCGGGACACGCCACCGCGACCGTCGAGATCGCCCTGCAACGCTCGGCCTTCCTCGGCACGCCGCGCCTCCTCCCCTGCGAAGAGGGCGGCCGCCCCGCGCTCTTCGTCTTGCGGCGCCCCGACGACCCGACCACCGAGGCGCTGGCCGAGCTGCTCATCACCGCCGAGGACGGCGCGCCGATTCGCCCGACCGAGCTCTCCGCCCTGGCCGATCTCCTCGGCCTCGGGGTCGACGAGCTCGGCTTCGGCCTTGCGGGCTCCGACTTCGTACGACTCACCGTGCCGCTGGCGGTGGCCCCGTTCGCACCGAAGTCGTTCACCTCCGGGACGCGGTCCTTTCGCGCGGAGAGCCTCGCAAAAAAACGCTGAGCCCGCCGGACCGTCGGCTCGGAGCGCGCGCCACCGCGCTCCGGACGCGTCTCGAGGCGGGCGATGCTTCGATGTCCATGAACCGAGCGAGCCGACTCCTGGCCGCCGAGGTTCGCACCCTGCTCGCGCTCCATCCGAGCGACCCGGAGCTGCTCGCCTCGGTGGCCGCGCTGCGCCGCCGCGCGTTCACGCCGCCCCCGCCGACCGAGCTCCCGAGCGGCAGCCCTGTCGAGGTCGCACGCGCATTCTCGGCGCGCAGCGCCGACGATCTCGCCGCGCTCGCATCGTCGATCGTCGCGGCCCCCGACCCCGCGTCCGATCCCGACCGCGCCGCCGCCGCCC
>JAEUKJ010000704.1 GCA_016792665.1 Deltaproteobacteria bacterium
TGACGACCAAGCAGCACCACTTCCCAGATGCGATAGGCGGGCTCGCGTGGGGTCTCGTCGGGTCGTTCGTCGCGCTGCGCGTGTTCGGGCTGGGCGCGCGCGTGAGGGCGCCATGACGAAGGGGCCCGATCCCAGCGGGGCGCGCGAGGCGCGGCCGGTCGTGCATGCGCGGACCGTCGTGGCGATCCTCCTCGAGCTCGGCGTGTGCGCCCTTGTGCTCGTGTTCACCCTGAGCCACTGGCACGCGTGGTCGGTCGCGCTGGCGATGGTGGTGATCGCGACGCGGCAGCACGCGCTCTTCATCCTGTACCACGACGCGGTGCACGTGAACGTCGCGCGCGACAAGCGCCTGAACGACCTCATCACCAATTTGCTCATCGGGGTCCCGCAGCTCGTGCCGGTCGAGGTCTATCGACGACTGCACCTCACACACCACGCGCGCCTCGGGACCGAGGCCGATCCCGAGCGCATCCTCCTGTATCGCGATCAGCCCTGGGACTATCGACCGCTCGGACTCTGGGCGCTCACGCGGCAGCTCGCGGGCGACCTGTTCATGGTCAATAACCTGCGGACGCTGAAGCACTTCTCGCGCGAGCTCCGCGATCCCCACAGCGTGCTCGCCCTGCCGCCGCTGCGCATGTTCCCCGAGCTCTGGGTCATCGTCGCGCTCTTCACCGGCCTCGCGGTCGCGGGCCTCGTCATCGATGCCGAGGCCTTCGCGCGCTTCGCGCTCCTCTGGTTCGTGCCGCTCGTGACGTTGACCCAGGCCATCCAGAAGGTGCGCAGCTTCGTCGAGCACGCGCCGATGGATGCGCCCGAGCTGACGTACAGCTGGCGACCCGGGTGGTTCGGGCGGCTCGTGCTGTGGCCCTATCACATCAACTATCACCGCGAGCACCACGTGCACCCACGGGTGCCGTGGTACCGCCTGCCGCAGACCTTCCCACACGTTGTCCAGCGCTCGGGCTCGAGCCTCTGGTCGGTCCTCTGGAATGGCCGTCGCTAGCGGTCGGTGGCGCCGATCCGGCCGCTGATTTTGGATTGTTTTGGATGGCTCGCGCGGCCTTTTTCGCGACGCTCGGGCCATGGGAAAGCTCAGCGCACTCACGGCACTCTTCGTTCTCTCTTCACCGTTGGCAGGCGGCTGCGGCGATGATCCGGTCGCGGCGGGGGACCTCGGCGACACGGGCACGCCCGACGCCGCGGAGGTCTCAGACACCGCCGACACGAGCGACGCCATCGACACGGTCGATACGATCGATGCCATGGATACGTCCGACACGTCCGACACGTCCGACACGACCGATACGATCGAGCCGGCCCCGCCGCGTCCCGATCCGGTCGTGGTGTGGGAGTCCTGCAAGTTCTTGAACGCGGACAACGCGCAGAGCCAGTGCGCGAGTGTCACGATGCCGCTCTCGACGCGCGACGAAAAGGGCCGCACGTTGGACGTCTTCGTGAAGCGCCTCCGCGCCACCGACGAGGTCGTCGCGACCCAGGGGCATCGCCGCGCGCTGTGGCTCCTCATGGGTGGGCCGGGGCAGCCGGGGGCCGACGGCGAAGGGGTGGCCGCAATGCTCGCGCAGCGCGACCCGGGCCTCGACTTCTACCTCATCGATCATCGCGGCACCGGGCGCTCTGCCCGCCTCGGCTGTGCGGTCGAGGAGTCGCAGCTCTCGCTGAGCGGGCCGGGGATCGAGGCCAGCGAGTGGCCG
>JAEUKJ010000736.1 GCA_016792665.1 Deltaproteobacteria bacterium
CGCCTTGCCATAGAGCGACCACACGCTCGGGAGGCGCCTGGCCGACTCCGCGGTCCTGGCGCCGCTCGCCGCGAGCGCAAGCCGCAAGATGCGTGCTTGCTGCATGGGGTCATCGTAGAAGGCCACGTCGACGGCGAGGTCGAGGTAGGCCATGGCGCGACGCGACCCCGGCGCGACCGCGCACCCGTCGAGCTGGTCACGCCGCACCGCGACCTCGCCGCCACATCCAGTGACCTCGACGCGGGTCGCCCCGACGGTCCAGCGCGGCGCGGGGACCTGCCCGTCACGACCCAGGGTGCAGCGCACGGCCGCCACCAAGAGCGCCTTGCCCTCTCGCCGCGAGACCCAGTGAGACCGCGTCTCGTGCGCGACGACCTTCTCACCGATGACGACCTGCTCGCTGAGGTTCACGGTGAGGCCATCGCCCGACGCGATGATCTCGTGGCTCGACTTGCGCTCTCCCGTGGCCGCGTCGGCCGGGTTGCGCGCACCCGCGTAGCTGATGAGGTGGATAGGCACCTCGCCCTCGAGCTCGATCACCTCGAAGCGATTCCCATCCGGCTTCCCGGCAGGGACCGCCTGGCCCGACGCCGCGACGATCAACCGGGGCCCTGCCACGAGCACCGCCCCCTGCTTGGCCAGCAAGCCCTCGAGCTCGACCCGCGACATCCTGGCGAGCTGCATCGCGACAGCGAGATCGATCCCCTCGGCACGAGTCTCAGGGAAGACCAACGGCGACGCGGGGACGCACTCACCGACGGGAAGCCCCGGCGTCCCAACGAGCAACGCGACGAGCGATGACAACAACGACATGGAAACCTCTCGAGCCCGGAGGTACCGCCCCGGCGTCCCTCACACAAGGGTTCGAGACCCACAGGGATCTAACGCGCTCGCCCGCGCCCCGCGCCCGCCGACGCGACAGACGCACGACGCATCACCGCCTCGACGGCCGCGGACGGAACTGTGCCGCCGACCCAGAAACGACAAACCCCGCAAACCGTTTCCAGTTGCGGGGTTCGTCGGGGTGGCCAGGAGTGGAGTCGAACCACCGACACGGGGATTTTCAGTCCCATCTTGCGACCTTCTCTCGGTTGTTGCCACCTGTTGCCAATGCCTCCATACCCTTATTCCATGAGGATCAGAACCGCCCCACCTTCTTCACTCTTGTTCTGGATTCCTCTGAATTGTAGGTTCCAACTGTGCCGTGACTGTGCCGCGTGAGGTGGAACCTTGGCGACGATACGAAAGCGCGACAATGCCGACGGAACCTCTGGATTCCATGTACAGATCCGCCTGGCCGGCTTCCCGCCGGTCACAAAGAGCTTCAGCCGGAAGACCGACGCGAAGCTCTGGGCCCAGAAGACAGAGGCGACCATGCGCGAAGGGCGGTACTTTCCCGAGCGCGAGGCCGAGCGGCGGACACTGGCAATGCTCGTCGACCGATATGTCGCCGAGGTCTGCCCGAACAAGAAGGACGGGACCAAGCAGGCCCGACAGCTCGAATGGTGGAAGTCCAAGCTCGGGTTCCGCCCGCTCGTCGACTGCACACCCGAGGTAATCGCCACGACCCGCGAGGCGCTCGCATCCGAGCTCGTCAACGGCAAGCGTCGCTCGGGCGCCACGATCAACCGCTACCTCGCAGCGCTCTCGCACGCCTTTACGATGGCCCGGAAGGAATGGCGCTGGATCCGCGAAAACCCGCTCTTGAGCGTCACGCGGAAGAAGGAATCACAAGGCCGGGTCCGCATGCTCGATGCGCTCGAAGAGGGGCGACTTCTCCGCGCGTGCGGCGACGGGCCGGCCTATCTCCGCCCGGTCGTCGTCCTCGCGCTACGAACGGGCATGCGCCAAGGCGAGGTCTTGGGCCTGCGGTGGGGCGACGTCGACCTCAAGGGGAAGCGCATCGTGCTCCATGACACGAAGAACGGAGAGCGCCGCGGGGTGCCCTTGGACACCGAAGCTGTGAAGGTCCTTCGCGGCCTCGAAAAGACACGCGACCTCGACGACGAGACGGTCTTCGTCGGCACCGCGTCGTTCCGGTGGGCCTTTGGACGGGCCGTGAAGAGGGCCACGCTACAGAACTTTCGCTTCCATGACCTCCGGCACACGGCCGCATCGCACCTCGCCATGAGCGGCTGTTCGCCAAGCGAGATCGCCACCGTCCTCGGTCACAAGACCTTGGCCATGGTGAAGCGCTATGCCCACCTCGCCGATGCGCATCTTGACGGCGTGATGGCGCGGCGGGCCAAGCACTTCCCCCTTCAGTCCGACGGGTAGCTCGTCGCGCGCATGCGCGCTAGTTCTCGGGGAAAGCTCCCCATCCTCCCCCGACGGCCATGGGAGCGGACTTGAGCCCCTTGTAAAGCTCCCCCGAAGCTCCCCATCCTCCCCCGCGAGCGGACCTTACGAGCTCGCACGCAAAGCGGCGCGAGCGGCCTCGGTGAGGAAGGCCGAGCGCGACATTCCACGCCGGCCCGCCTCACGGTCGATGCGCGCGACGAGCGACGCGGGGATGGTCGTGTTGACGCGGATGGTCGGCTCGGCAAAGCGCGCCTCGATGAGCACGATCGCTTGCGCGTCGCGGGCGTCTTCGAGCTCGGCGACGGCTTCCAGGGGCGAGGGCTCGGGAACCTCGTCGCCATGCTCGGTCATGAGCTCCAAGGTCGCGACGAGGGCGCTCTCGGCGTCGGCAACGGCGGCCTCGATGGTCTCGCCGCTAGCGATGGTCCCCGGGAAGTCGGGGAAGCTGAGCCCGAAGGCGGTGTCGGCGTCGTGATGAACAAGGGCGGGGTAGAAAGCCATGGGTGACCTCGTGAGATTCAACCGGCCGCGCCGATCTGTCGGAGGATGCAGCGCGCAGTCCCGATCGGGATGTCCTTTCGGGGATGGGGGATGTTGACGAGCCCCGGTCGGGTCGGGTGAGTGAAGAGGTGGTGCGAGCCCTTGATGCGGTCGAGCGTCCATCCATGGTCGGTCGCGATGCGGATGAGCTCGTGACTGCTGTAGCTCTTGGGCATGAGACATTATGCGCATGAATGCGCATGCGGTCCAGAATGAGTCCCAGAGTCGAGACCCGACGCGGACCGAAGGACGGCGCTCGCCGTACACGCATCGCTCGAAGTGTGCACACTCCAGATTAACTTGAACACACTCTGTGTCCATAGTGTGTTCATGAAAGCGACCTCGAACCCGACCCGAACCCTCCCCCCGAAGGCGCGCACCTCCCGTCGGGCGGTGATCTACCTCCGGGTGTCGACCGACGAGCAAGCCGAGTCCGGGCTCGGGCTCGAAGCCCAAGAGGCGGCGGCGCGACGCTTCTGCGAGGCGCAAGGGCTCGTCATCGCAGCGGTGCATCGCGACGAGGCCGTGAGCGGCACCGTGCCGGCCGACAAGCGACCGGGGCTGACGGCGGCGCTCGCCGACCTCGGGCGTGGTGCGGTGCTCGTCGCGGCCAAGCGCGATCGGATCGCCCGGTCGGTGGGGATCGCTGCGGTGGTCGAAGAGACCGCGCGGCGGGTCGGGGCTACGGTGGCGACCCCGGACGCTCCCGACGCCGACGACCCCTTCGCGGGCGCGATGCGCGGCATGATGGACGTGTTCGCGGCGCTCGAAAGGGCGCTCATTGCGGCGCGGACCAAGGCCGCGCTCGCGGCGAAGAAGGCGCGCGGTGAGAAGACCGGGGGCAGCGTCCCCGTGGGCTTCGAGGTCGCCCCCGACGGTCGAAAGCTGGTCGCGGCCGAGGGCGAGACGGCGGCGCTCGAAGCGATCCAACGCCTCGCGGCCGAGGGCATGAGCGTTCGCGCCATCGCCCTTCGCCTGAACGCCGACGGGGTGCGCGCTCGCGGCAAGCAGTGGCACCCGACGACCATCGCGCGCGTCTTGAAGAGGACCGCATGAACGCCAACGGGGGAGCGGTGGGCGAGGTGGGCGAGGTGGGCGAGGTGGGCGACCTCGACCGTGAGCGGAGGATCCGGGCCGACCTGGTCGAGCTCGAACGGCTCGCGGCCGAAGTCTGCCCGGAGGCGCCCGAGCGGATTCTTGCCGAGTGGCTCGCCAAGGCCGAAGAGGTCGACCTCGGTGGCGTCGCCGGAATCGAGGGAGGTCGAATGCACAAGGAAGCGCATCGCGCGGTGAGGGTCGAGTCGGAGCTCTTGGCGCGCGCCGAAGGGCTCGTCCCGAGGTTCGCGGCGTCGGATTGGGGCAAGATGGTTCGGGCGTCGGCGACCTCGGTCGTGAAGCTGGCGTTGATTCGAGGGCTCGCGGCGCTGGAACAAGAGCTCCCCGAGCTTCCCCCGGAGACCGACGCCAAGCGTCGCAAGCGCTGAGGTCCCGATGGACGTGGTCGAGCTCGTCGCCATCCTGACCCGACCTCGTGAGGGGTCGCATTCCTGGTCGCCCTTCGATGGGCGCGCGCGGACGGCGTTCGTCGAGCTCCTCCGCCGCGGGGTGAGGTCGCGACGCGATGCGTGCGCGCGCTTGGGGCTCTCGCGCACGACCGTCAACGACTGGCTTCGTCGCGGCAAGGCGGCGCTCGCAGCAAACGAAGAGGCCGACGCGGCGCGCTTCGTCGTCGAGGTCGAGGCGGCCGAGGCCGAGCGAGACTCGCGCCCCTATGAGGTCCTCTATCAAGCCGCGCGCATGGACTGGCACGCGGCGCTTGCGCTGGTGCGCGTGAACGAACGGCGCCTCGACCGCCAAGCCGAGCGGCGCCTTGCCATGCTCAAAGACAACGCCGTTCGCGACGCATTGAGAGAGCGCCTCGACGCGGGGAAGGTCCTCGCCGACGCGTGGAAGACGAGCGAGGCGGGAGGCACGTCCAAGGACGAGGCCGGGTCGCTCCCCCAAGCGGATTCCTCCCGTCGGCAAGCGTGGCGGGACCTGGCGAGCGGGTTTGCGGACCTTCCATTCGATCCCGAGGCGGCGGCCGAGGCGCGTCGACAGATCGCGGCCGAGGTCGAAGAGGCTCGCATCACCGGCGACGGAAAATAGGGACGAAATTCTCTTCCGGTTGGCGGTGACCGGGCCCGGCTTGTGATCGTGTGTCCTTCCGAGTGGTTAGGTGTCGCTACGACTGGCCGATGAACCTGGCGAGGGCCCGCAAACCCGCATTCCACCGTAAAAGTCCTGCCGCATTCGTTTCGGTGATCGCCGGTGGTCCACGGTGGCCGTGTCGTTGCGGCGGTGGCGGTGTCCGGGTTGGACACGACCGGCCGCTCGACCCCGGAAAAACCGTGCAGAAACGGAATGTTACCAAGAGCCCAAAGACCGCCGAGACCTCGACCCCGACGACACCGACGCGGCTGATCCCGCTGACCGCATGGCCCGAGTACCACCCGTGGCCGACGGTGGCCGGCCTCCGCAACCTCGTGTTTTTCCGAGCGGTCAACGGCGCCGACGCGTGGATCCGTCGTGTCGGTCGGCGCGTGCTCGTGGACGAGGTCGCGTTCTTGGGCTGGGTGGCTTCGGGAGCCGGCACCGGCGCGCGGGGTGCGCGATGACCGCTATCGTGGACACCTTCTCGGTGCTTCGGCGCGAGCTCGACCTCGGGACGGTCGCGCGTGACGAGGGGCTCGCGGTGACCCGGTTCGGTGGCGGCGTCGCATTCGCCTGTCCGGCGTGCGGTCGCGGCGCGCGGGACCGATCGGGTGCGCGTGCGCGTGACGGCGTGACGTGGCGGTGTGTGCGGTGCGGGGCGGGCGGTGACGTGGTCGACCTGCTCGCCGCGACCCGTCGTATGGACCCGCGCGCGGCCCGGCGGATCGCGTGTGACCTGGCCGGGCTCGGCGGTCGCCAAGGTCGTCCCCCGTCGGCGCCCCGTGCGCCCGACACCACACGTCGCCCGACGCACGTCGACGTGATCGATGACCTCGCCGACCTGGGGCTCGACGGCGCCGAGCGCGACGCGCGCGTGTGGGCGATCGGTGTCGCGGCGTACCACTACCGGGTTTTGGCGGGCTTCGACCCCGTGCCCGACGACCCCGACGACGTGCACGACTGGCCGGCGCCACGCGACCACGTCGAGTACGTCGCGGACGTGGCGGGACGACCGCGGACCTGGCGGCACGATCTGCTCGGCGCGCGCGCGGTCGCGATCGAGTACCTCAACGCGCGGCTCGGCGAGGCGGCTGCGGACGTGGCGCCGTATCTTGCGGAGCTTGTCGGCGTGTGCCCGACGGCCG
>JAEUKJ010000025.1 GCA_016792665.1 Deltaproteobacteria bacterium
CCTTCGAACGTGCCCGAAGCCGGAGGGCGAGCGATGAGGACGCGCTCGGGCTCGAACCAGGCGAGCGCGGCAGAGCCCGCGGCGGCGTCGAGAGCCGCGAGCAGCGCGGGCGGGAGGCGGTCTTGCGGCTCGGGCATCGAGTTTCCGTGGGCGCGAGCGGTTCGCGGGGCAGCTCGCGCTGGGTTCAGACCGCGGCGCCGACGAGCGAGCCGATGCCCATCGTGATCGCCATGGCCACCGCGCCACCGATGACGACGCGCAGGACCGGCTTCAGCGGGCGCGCCCCGCCGAGGGTCGCGCCGAGGTAGCCCAGGCCACCCAGCGCCACGACCGAGACTGCGATGGTGAGGGCGACACGCAGCGCGTGCGGCGCGAGCACGATCGTGATGAGCGGCATGGCGGCGCCCAGCGCGAAGGAGATGGCCGAGCTCACCGCCGCCTGGACCGGGCGGGCCATGGTCTCGTCGGTGATGCCGAGCTCTTCGCGCATGTGCGTCCCGAGCGCGTCCTTCGCGGTCAGCGCCACCGCGACCTCACGCGCCATGGTCGGGGTGAGGCCCTTGTCGACGTAGATCGAGACGAGCTCCTCGAGCTCGCGCTGCGGCATGGTCTGGAGCTCGCGCTTCTCGATGGCGATGTCGGCAAGCTCGGTGTCGCGCTGGGACGCGACCGAGACGAGCTCGCCGACGGCCATCGACAAGGCGCCGGCGACCAACCCCGCGAGGCCCGTCACCAGCAGGGCGCCGGGGTCGGCCGAGGCCGCCGCGACGCCGAGCAGGAGGCACGCGGTCGACACGATGCCGTCGTTGGCGCCGAGCACCATGGCGCGGAGCCAGGACGCGCGATGGACCCGGTGGTTCTCGCCGTACTGTCGACTCACGAGCCGCTCGGCGCGAGCGTCGCGAGGTCGATGACGAAGCGGTACTTGACGTCGCTCTTCAGCATGCGCTCGTAGGCCGCGTTGATCTGGTCGATGGCGATGGTCTCGATGTCGGCACCGATCCCGTGCTGGCCGCAGAAGTCGAGCATCTCCTGGGTCTCCTTGATGCCGCCGATCATGGAGCCCGCGAGGGTCCGGCGACGGCTGACGAGGAGGCCCGGGTAGATCGTCGGCGGGTTCTCGGGCAGGCCCACCAGCACCATGGCGCCGTCGCTCTTCAACGCGCCGAGGTAGGCGTTGAGATCGTGTTCGGCCGACACGGTGTCGAGGATGAAGTCGAAGCGGCGCGCGAGCGGCTTCATCCAGTCGGGGTCGCGCGTGATGACGACCTCGTCGGCGCCCAGCGCTTTGGCGTCGGCGACCTTGCCGGGCGAGGTCGTGAACAGGGTCACGTGCGCGCCGAAGGCCTTGGCGAACTTGACGCCCATGTGGCCGAGGCCGCCCAGGCCGACGATGCCGACCTTGTGGCCGGCGCCGATCTCCCAGTGGCGCAGCGGCGACCAGGTCGTGACACCGGCGCAGAGGAGCGGCGCCGCGCGCGCGGGGTCGATGCCGGCGGGGACCTTCAGGACGAAGTCCTCGGCGACGACGATGGTGTTGGCGTAGCCGCCCCAGGTCGGGGCGCCATCGGGGTAGCGCGAGTTGTAGGTGAAGACGGTGCCGCCCTCGCAGTACTGCTCGTGCCCCTCCGCGCAGCTCCCGCAGGTGCGGCAGCTCCCGACCATGCAGCCGACGCCGACCAGGTCGCCCTTGGCGAAGCGCTGGACGGATGCGCCGACGGACGCGACGCGCCCGACGATCTCGTGGCCGGGCACCATCGGGTAGATGGAGCCGCCCCACTCGTTCCGGGCCTGGTGGAGGTCGGAGTGACAGACACCGCAGAAGAGGATCTCGATCTGCACGTCGCCCGCGCCGACACCGCGATGCTCGAAGCGATGCGGGGCAAGGGGCGTGGTCGCGCTTTGGGCCGCCCAGCCGAAGGCGGGGGTCACAGGGGTCGCGTTGCTCATGGGGTCTCCTGGGGATCGATCGGAGGTGCCTGCGGCGGGGAGCCGAGGCGCGGGCACCTTGTCACGCCGAGGGGAGGGAGGCCAGTACCTCCTGGAGCTCTTGAACGGTGAAGGGCTTGGCGAGGCGCGGGCGCTTGGTTCCGTCGAGGAAGGCCTGAGCGCTTGCGGTGAAGGCACCGCCGCTCATGAAGACGACGCGACGCGCGAGGTCGGGGCGCTCGGCGACGAGCATGCGGTAGAAGGGCTCGCTCGAGCCGCCGGGGAACATGAGGTCGCAGAGGATGCGATCGAAGTCGGCCGTGCGGCAGAGGTCGATGGCGGCGTTGAGGGCCTCGACGATGACGACCTCGTGGCCGACCAGGAGGCGCGCGATGCTGCGCGCGATGAGCGGCTCGTCGTCGACGACCAGGATCTTCATCGGGGGCAGCGCGAGACGCCGCGAGGGGCGGACGGCCTGGACGATCGGAGCGACGGCCAGGGGCAGGGAGACCCTGAAGCAGGCGCCCGGGCCGTGGGCGACGACCTCGATGCTGGCCTTGAAGGTGTCGAGGATACCGCGGCAGATCGCCAGCCCGAGGCCCGTGCCCGCACCGATCGCCTTGGTCGTGAAGTAGGGGTCGAAGACGAGGTCGCGCTGCTCGGGTGGGATACCCGGGCCGGTGTCGCTGACGTCGACGACGACGCGTCCGTCGACGACGCGACCGTTGACGCGCAGGACGTGAGGCGTGGGGCGCGAGACCTCGGCCATGGCGTCGGCGGCGTTGAGGAAGAGGTTGACCCAGATCTGGGTGAGCTGGAACTCGTTGGCCTGGACGGGAGGGAGGTTGTCGAGCGCGAGCTCGAGCGTGGTGACGTGCTTCACGCGGTTGGCGGTGAGGGCGCGCGCGGCCTGGATCGACTGGACGACCGAGACCGGGCCCAGGGTCTCCGCGTCGCCACGCCCGAAGGTGGCGAGCGATCGGACGATGCGCTTGATGCGCTCGGCCCCGTCCTGGGCGTGTTCGAGAGGGCTGCGCAGCGCGGCGCGGGTGGGTTCGGGGAGGGCGTCGACCTGGTTCTGGAGGTCTTCGAGGTTCAGGACGAGGTAGGCCAGGGGGTTGTTGACCTCGTGGCCCACGCCTTGCGCGAGGCGCCCGAGCGAGGTCATGCGCTCGGTCGTGGCGCGCAGGGTGAAGAGGCGACGGCGCTCGGTCACGTCGCGGACGACCATGTGGAGGGTGCCGTCGGCGTGGCGCACCCCGGAGAGCTCGACCGACGCGATGTCGCCGCCCTTCTTGAGCAGGCGACGGTCGGCATAGAAGGGGGTGTCGAGGGGCACGGCGTCGAGGTCGAACGGATGGTAGACGCGGTCTTCGGCAGGCAGCAGGTCGGGCAGGCGGAGCGCCAGGATCTCGGCGCGCGTGTTGCCCGTGAGCTGGCAGCCGGCCGGGTTGGCGTCGATGATGCGGAGGTCGCGATCGGCCACGAAGATGCCGTCGCTCGAGCCCTCGAAGAGGGTGCGATAGCGGCGCTCGCTGGTGGCGAGGTGGCTCTCGGCCTGCGCGCGGGCGCGGCCCTCGTCGAGGAGGTCGAGGGCGATGCCGATGTCCTCGGCGACGCCTTCGAGGAGGAACTGTTCCAGCGGGTCGGCAAAGCCGGGGTCAGCGGCGTAGACGCTCAAGGTGCCGGCGGGTTGCCCGGCGCGGCGGAAGGGAAAGGCCCCCGAGGAACGGAAGCCGAAGCGTGCGGCTTCGTCGCGCCAAGGGGCCATGCGTGGGTCGGTGGCGATGTCGGTGCAAACGACCGATTGGCCCTCGCGCAGCGACGACGCGGTGGGACCATAGGCTTCGGGTTGGTCGGCGATCGCGACCGTGATGGCGTCGAGATAGCCCGCGCCCTGACCCGCGGCGGTGACGGGGTGGATGCGGCCGCTGTCCGCATCCGGGAGCCCGACCCAGGCAAAGACGAAGGGGCCGACCTCGGTCGCGATGCGGCAGGCGCACGCGAAGATCGCGGCCTCGTCGCGATGGTGGAGGAGCTCACTGCGAAGCGCTCGCCAGAGCCGGGAGAGCTGCTCGACGCGGGCTGCAGTGGCGGCATCCATCGAGGACCTCGACGGCGGCAATGGCTGCATGTGACTCCTGGTCGGAGGTTGGGGGACCGTCCGAGCCGCGTTCATTTAGCGCTCTCGAGCGCGCCCTTGTCCAAGGGTTGCGGCAACGTTTCTGACAAAACTCGCGACCAAAGTAACGGGCCCACCGTGCGAGACAGCGGGCACGAAGTCACGCAATCTGCGTCGCAGGGTGAAATGGCTCACGTGCTCGTCGATGGCCGAGTGGGGCACGACGAGGACGACCGGGAGAGGGCATGAGCACGACGATGCGGCTTGGGACCAAGGCGGACTTCGGGGCGGTGGTGGGGCTCTTCGGCGAGCTCGGGGTGCACGACCCGCCGCCCTCGCAGGCGGCCTTCGAGGCGGTGATGCTGCCGCGCGTGATCGTGGCGGAGGCGCATGACAGCGGGGTGGCGCGGGTCGTCGGCTATGCGGCGTGGCGTTGTTACGGGGCCACGCAGCATGTCGTGCACGTCGTGGTCGACCCAACCGCGCGGGGGCGCAGGATCGGGCGCGGGCTCATGGAGGCCTTGCGCGGGGTCGCCAAGGTCGAGGGCTGCACGCGCTGGTTCCTCAACGTGAAGTGCGAGAACGCGGCCGCCCTGGCGTTGTATCGGCGGGTCGGGATGGCGATCGAGAGGCCGGCCTGGGCCCTGACGTTCGCGTGGTCGGGGGTCGCGCGGCTGGACGGCGAGGCCTGTCCAGGCTTCGTGCCGGATGGGACCGGGGACGCGGTGCTGGCCGAGCGCGCGGCGATCGAGGTCGAGCGACTGGCGCAGATGCGGGCCCAGGGGCGCGTGATGATCGCGCTCGGGACGGCGCAGGATCCGGTGGGGCTCGCGGTCTTCGATCCGCGCTATCCCGGGGCCTTCCCGTTCTGGACGGCGCGGCCGACCCTGATGCGGCCGTTGCTGGAGGCCCTTGTGCCGCAACGGGACGAGGCCTTTGGAGACCTCGTGCGCCTCACCCTGGAGCGCGATGAGCGGGCCGTGGAGATGCTGGTCGCGGCGGGGGCCGAGGTGAGCTTTGCGCTATGGCGCATGGGGGCCGCGCTCGAGGGTTGAGGTCGGCGGCAGGAGGGGCGGGGGCGCCATTGTGCCAAAGGACCCGGGCGGTTAGAGTCGCCTTCGGACCAGCGATAGAGGGCTCATGAGCGCGACGATTTCGATGTGGCTCGGGATCGCCTTTCTGGCGATCGGCGTCGTGGCGACGGTGCTGCAGGCGTGGCTGTGGCGCTTCCCGATGATGCCCGATCCGGGCGGGCCCGACCCGAACGGCAGGTCGAGCGCACCGCGCTCGTGGACGCACGTCCATCGCGCGCTGGGGGCGGCCTTCGTGGTGATCTACGTCATCATGATGATCCAGATGACGCCGCGCCTCTGGGAGTATCAGGTCGAGCTGCCGGCGCGGTCGATCCTGCACGCGGTCATGGGCATCACCATCGGCTTCCTGCTGGTCCTGAAGATCGCCATCATCCGGTGGTTCCAGCACTTCGGGAAGGCGCTGCCGAAGATCGGGGCGGCCATCATGCTGTGCACGATCATCCTGTCGTTCTTGTCGGTGCCCTACGCGCTGCGGGCGCAGGACTTCGGGTCGGCGACGACGCCCGCGGCGCTCGAGCGCGTGAAGGTGCTGACCGCCGGGCTGGAGCTGGGCGAGGCGCCCGAGACGTTGGCGACGGCCGAGGCGATGCATCGCGGGCGCGAGGTGCTGACCGTGAAGTGCGTCGTGTGCCATGACCTGCGCACGATCTTGAGGCGGCCGTACACGCCCGAAGGGTGGCGCGACGTGGTGTGGCGCATGATGGAAAAGCCGCAGATCGAGCGCGCGATGAAGCCCGAGGACCTGGCGCCGGTGACGGCGTACTTGATCGCAATCACCCCCGACCTGCAGGTGTCGGCGAAGCGGAAGCGCGAGTCCGAGGTGAAGCGACGGGGCGAGGAGGTCGCGGTCGAGGAGGACACCCCCGAGGTGGACGAGGGCGTCGCGGGGCCGAGCGCGGTCGCAGCGGTCGCGAGCACGACGCGCGCGGCGGACGCGGATGCGGGCGCGGCGGGCGATGCGGGTGTGGGTGATGCGGGCGCGGGCGCGGCGGGTGATGCCGGGGCTGTGAGTGCCGTGGGCGATGCGGGTGCCGTGGGCGATGTGGGCGCGGTGAGCGATGCGGGCGCCGGCAGCGCGCAGGCCGACGCAGGGCCGAGCCCCGAGGCGGCCGCGGTGGCGACCCAGCCCGCGGTGCCGGTGAAGAAGAAGGGGATCGACCTCGAGGCCCCGGGCGCGATGGCGCGCGCGAAGTCGGTCTATGTGCGCGTGTGCTCGTCGTGTCACGGCCTGGAAGAGACCGAGCGCTACGGCAAGCACACCGAAGGTGGGTGGCGCGCGCTCATCCGGCGCATGAACACCGACAACGATGCCGGGGTGAAGCCGGGCGAGGTGGCGCTCATCGCGGCGTACCTGGCCAAGGTGCAGGGCAAGTAGGCGGGCTCAGCGGCGGGCGCGGTAGACGTCCTTGGCGTAGCCCTCGAAGGCCGGGTTCTCGCGGTGGCGATTGCGCAGGCGGACGAGGGTGCCAGGGACGGCTTCGCTGCCGCGGGCCGAGAGCCAACCCGCGGGAACGACGGGCTCGGCCCAGTGATAGAGGACGCGGGCATCCAGCGGCGGGAGGTTGATGCAGCCGTGGCTCGTGCGCGAGCCGAAGCGGTCGTGCCAGTAGGCCGAGTGCACCGCGTAGTAGCCGTCGAGGTACATGGTCCAGGGGACGCTGGCGCGGTAGTCGCTGCCGATCATGTTGGCGGCGGCGAGCTTCTGTTCGATGCGGAAGATGCGCGGCGGGGTCGGGTGCGAGGGCGTGCCGGTCGCGACGAGGGTCGCGTAGACGGGGCGGGTGCCCTCGTAGGCGACGAGGACCTGCTCGTCGAGGTCGACGTCGATCCACTTCTCGTCGTGGAAGGTGCGCGGCGGCGGGGCCATGTGCTTGGCGATGTGCAGGTCGGAGGCCGCGACCCACTGGTCCGGGGCGAGGGCGTAGAAGCCGTTCTTGTGTTCGGCGTGGGACAGCGAGACGAGGGTGCGGGGCGCGATGGTGCGCGTGACGGGGGCGTCGGCGCGCGGCTTGGCGAGGGCCTTCACGGGGCGCTTCACGTCCATGCGCGACTGGACCCAGGCGAAGGGGAAGGCCGGGGTGTCGGGGCACGCGAGGTTCAGGCCGGCGAAGTCGGAGACGTCGCCGCGCTCGCGCGTGCGGGTCGGCTGGTCGGCGTGCAGCGGCTCGCACGAGCGCTTGCCGACGGGGTCGACGAGGTGCGAGCTGAGGGTCGAGGGCGGCGAGGTGAACTCGGCGGGGTCGTAGCGATCGGGCACGATCTGGCCGGGGCGGATGAGCGGCTGGTGGACGCCGCCGGGTTCGAGCTCGGAGGGGGCGACCTCTTTTTCGCAGAGGAAGCCGCGCGGGTGGATGGCGATCCAGCGGCCGCAGGCGGCGTCGCCGGAGTCGGCCAGGACCTCCTTCCAGGCGACGCGCGTGTCGGCGCCGATGCGGCCGAAGCGGCCGGCGCTCCAGCGGGGTGCGAGGCGGACCGGGGTGTCGGCCAGGACGCGCAGCGAGCGCACCACGAACGGGGTCGGACCAAAGGGGTGCGGCCCTGGGGAGCTCGGCACGGGGGCCTCGTCCTGGGACGCGAGGCGATCACCGGGCTCGGCGTGTGAGACCGGGGCCAGCGGCGCCAGGGCGACGAGGGCAACGAGGGCGAGGAAGGGACGGGGCGAGGCGGGGATCACGAGGCTCGATGACATCGCTTGGATCCTGGTCACTTGGGTCCCGAGGTGTGCATGGGACGGGTCGAGCACGCAGCGTCGAGGGGGGTGGCGGCGGCGTCAAGAAACCCACCATGAGAACCGGGCCTTCGGGTCGAACACGAGGCGAGGCGACGGGATGGCTGGTCGGTGAGCAGTGGGGTGGTCAGCGACTTGACGCTGGCAAGTGGGAAGGCCGGGCGGGCGGGCGCAGCGCGAGGCGCGGTGCGGGCCAGGGCGTGGCATGCGGCGTGCTCTGACTCGGTGGGGTCGAGGCGCCGAGCTCGGACGCCGTGGACTCGGGGGGCAACGATGACGACGCGCGCGGTATTCGCACAGGTGGCGATCGGCTTGATGGGATTGGGCGGGCTCGTGGCCGAGGGGGCGCGACCGGCGCGTGCTTGTGGGGGCTTCTTCTGCAACGCGCAGGCCCCGACGCCGATCGTACAAGCGGGCGAGCGGGTCTTGTTCGCGGCGCACGATGGGCTCGTGACGATGCACATCGAGATCGCCTATCAGGGCGACCCGACCTTGTTCGGTTGGATCCTGCCGATGGCCGAGGCGCCGATGGACGCGAGCGGCACGCCGCTGCCGCTGGAGAAGGCGGTCGAGGTGAGCTCGCAGTTGTTGTTCCCGGCGCTGCAGGCGGCGACCGATCCGCGCTTCAACGTGCGGCGTGACGAGTCGGACACGACCTGGTGCGAGAAGCCGGCGTGTCCGCCAGTGACTTACCCGGAGGGCGGCTGGACCGACACGACTTCGAGCGTGCAGGACACGTCGTCGCCCATGGACACGTCGCTTCCGACGGTGGAGGTCGTCGACGAGGCGCGGGTCGGGCCGTACAACGCGCAGCTCATCGTCGTGAACCCGACGGGCGAGCCGGGCGGGGCCAACGACGTGGACGCGCTGTATGCGTGGCTCGGCGCCAATGGGTATACGCAGGACGAGGCGGCGCGGCCGCTGCTGGCGGCGTACGTGCGGAAGGGGTTCAAGTTCCTCGGCGTGCGGCTGAGGTCGGGGCGCGGGGTGAACGATCTGAGGCCGCTGGCCGTGACGCTGCGCGAGGGGGCGCCGTGTGTACCGCTGACCTTGACGCAGATCGCGGCGACGCCCGACATGCCGATCACGGTGTGGGTGCTCGGGCCGGCGCGCGCGGTGCCGAAGAACTTCATCCATGCGGTGATCGACTGGCGGGCGTTCCCGTTCCCGTCGCCGGGGCCGTGGGACTATCGCGCGCGGGTCGCCAACGCGGTCGACATCGCGTCGGGGCGGGCGTGGCTGACCGAGTTCGCGGGGGTGCCGCCGAATCTGTGGGAGATGTCGCGGTGGCTCGGGACCTCGACCGTGGGGCTCGACGAGGCGACGAGCCTCGCGGGGGTCTTGCGCGAGATGGCGAGCAAGGGGGTGGACAGCACCGATCCGGATCTGCTGGCGGCCGTGCGCGAGGCGGTCGCGCGGCCGAGCGGGCTGCGCGGCTATCCGTATGGCAATTGCCAGTACTGCCAGGGGTGCAGCTGGGCCGCGAGTCAGTGCGAGGAGATTGGCCAGCCGAACGACACGCACGAGACCACCGACGCCGAGCTGTACGCGTTCATCGACTATTGGGCCGAGCGCGACGAGAGGGGGGACATCGCGCTCGCGGTGGACCTGCCGGCGCTGAAGGCGCTCATCGCGACGCAGGTCATCGCGCCGCGGCGGAGCCTCGCGGTGTTGCTGCGGGACGCGCGCCGCATGACCCGCTTCTTCACGTTGATCTCGCCGTTCGAGATGAACCGCGACCCGCTGTTCGCGTTCAACCCCGAGCTGCCGGACGTGCCGCGCGACCGCTGGGTCACCTGGGACCTCGTCGACTGCGACAGCGCCGAGACGCTCTTGCGCTATGACGATGGCAGCCAGCGCCGCGTGAGGTGCGAGAGCTGCCGCGAGAGAGGGTGGACGCAGGGCTTTGGGGCGGCCTCGGTGAGCCCGCTGCGCTATGCCGAGGTCATCGACGAGGACGGCGAGCCGATGCCCTTCGAGACGGGCCAGGTGGCGACCGTGGACATGCTGCTCGACAGCGCGTGGCCGGGCGTCGCGAGCCTGCCACCCGCGTTCGTGGCGCGCGAGCCGATCATGACCGAGGACGTCGTGAGCGACCCGGGGGTCACGAACTCGTTGCCCTGGTACTGCCCACCCAGCGGCGTCTGGCCGGACCCACCCGACACGAGCGGTGACACGAGCGGCGACACGAGCACGCCCGACACGCGCACGCCCGACACGAGCCCGAGGGACACCTGGGTCACCGACGCCTTCGGCCGAGACGACACCGCCGCGGCGGAGACGTGGGTGCGCGAGAGCGAAGGGTGCACGAGCGGAGGCGCGGGACTCGGGTGGCTTGGGCTCGGGATGCTCGGCCTGCGGGTGCGGCGCCGAGCGCGGTGAGCGGGCCCGAGGCACGGCCCTCGGTCAGAACTCGAACGCGCCGCTGGGCCAGGCGCAGGCGCCGAGGAGATAGCCGCCGGCGATCCGGCAATCGAGATCATCGGCGGCGCACTCGCTCAACCGCAGGCAGTCCTCCAGCGTCGCGACGCACACGCCCCGGTAGGCGCGGCAGCGACCGTCCACCGCGCACATCTCCGAGGCCTTGCAGGCCTCATCCGACGTGGCGACACACGCCCCGTCGACGAGCCCGCAGTGTCCTTCCCTGCGACAGATGGTAGCCTTCTCGCAGTGGCTCGCACGCGTAGCGCGACACAGTCCATCCACGGCCTCGCAAGACCCGTAGCTCTCGCACTCCCCTTGGACCACCCCCCAGGTAGGAGTCTGGCAATCGGAATCGCGAGAGGCGCGGCGACGACAGGTCCCGTCGACGAGCTCGCACAGCCCCCCGTCGGCGCAAGGCTCGTAGAGGTGAGCCCCCCGCGGCACGAAGCAGTCGGACTCGACCGTCGCCGGGATGTTGCAGCCCCCATCGCGCACCCCGCAGAACCCCGACTGCCAGCACACGACGCTCTGAAGGCAGTCGTCCCCCGCGGCCGCGCAGCGCCCATCAGGCAGCGTCGAGCACTTGCCGAAGTAGTAGCACCCGGCGAGCTCCGCGCACGACACGTCTGGGGGCGAGGCGCAGGCCGCGATCCCACCCGCGATGAGCAACACGATTGCACCGCCCGGCCAGCATTCGACACCCGTGGAACGGGGCGGCCAGGACGGGCGGTCAGGACGAGACGAGATCACTGCTTCCGCGCTCCCATTGGAAGCCCCTGAACCTTGGCCGCGCTGTACGCGCTGCGCGTCGCGACCCGCGCGTCGAAGGCGGCGCAGACGAGCAGCAGCTCCGCGTCGGAGCGAGCGGGCATCGCCCCGCGGATGTCCTGGGCCGCGATCCCGAAGCCGTCCTTCAAGGTGCTGATGAAGGCCTCGTCCTCGGTCTGTCGCAACGCCGACCCCATCGCCATCCCCGCGGCCCGCTTGCCGCACCTCGGGTGGGGCCGCGCACATCGTGGCCCCGCCCGATTCACCCTCCATCCCGGACCCTTGTGACCCGCACGAGTACTGCCCCACGGACGGATGCAACGACGCTTCTTGCGCGGCTAACGACCCCATCGTGTGAAGTGCCGCACGAGGACCGCCCTTGCCCCGGCCCGCTTGCGACGTCGCTTGGGACTCGCGGCCCGAAGCCGAAGAATCCGTTCCAACCCTCGACACACCTGGTGGTGACTTGGTCTGCATGTTTCTTCCCCCAGAAGTTATACACCTACATAAACAGGACTTTACGCGCAAGGGACGCGCCGCCGATCGGCGCCTCCGCGGGTCTTTCGGTGCTGGGTTTCGCATCGAGAATGTCTACGACACGCTCGTCGAGTCGCGGCGCCGTAGCGGCAAGATCGGCGGTGGACATGGTCTGCTGGCGGTCGCGCGGCGCGAGCTGGACGTGGTGCTCGACAAGCGCTGGCAGACGTCGGACTGGGGCTCTGGCTCTGGCGGAGGGAGCGTTGCTTTAGGCGGAGCCGTCGGAAAAGGCTCAGGTGCCGCCGAGATCGGACCTCGATCTGGCGCGCGGGCCGGGCCAGGGCCGCCTTAGGCAGACTTAATTCCGTGCGAGACGGCGCAGGGTCGCATTGCAAGTCTTTGCATTCGCGCCGAGATTCGACGCATGAGAAAAAGCGTTGCCATCTCGTGGGCCCGAATCGGGGCACTGTTGACGATTGTAGGCTGCAAGGCCGAGACCCCGCCAATCTCGGTCACGATCGAGGGAGTCACGGTCGAGAAGGTGAAGTGGCTGGCGGCGGACAACCAGCCGAGCCAGACGCTGCGCTTAAGCCTCCGAACTCCGCCCCTGCCCGAAGGGGTCGACCTGACGAGCACGAAGGTCTACGTGGCGCCAGCCGGGACGAAGCTGCCAGCGACCGAGGCTGACCCCGCGGCGCGGGCGCAGGCGGACATGGCCTTTGGCAAGGTCGCGACGGCGTATGACTTCAACGCGGTGATCGGTCGCGATGGCACCGCCACGGCCGAGGTCGACATCGCGCGAGTGCCGCCCGGACCGCAGGTGATCCTGGTGCAGGTCGATATGGGCCGCGAGCACCCGGAGGCGCGTGGCGAGCTCGCGTGGGAGCGGCCCGCCGAGCTGTGGCGCAAGGACTCGGCGCTGCCTGCTTTCCGCCTGGCAGGTGTCGACGCGGAGCTCCAGATCAAAGAGCCCGAGCCCTTCGATGAGGTCGACCCCTTCGCGCTCTTCGCGATGGTCTATGGCGAGCAGGACAGCGAACTGAAGGTGACCGCGCGCGGCAAGGTCCTGGAAGACGTGGCCAAGAAGACTGCGCGGATTCCGGTGGGAGATCTGCTGCCGACGGTCAAGCTGTCGACCTTCGTGGCGCGCTATCCGGACCTGCCGCTCGGCGTGACGCTGGTGCTCGAGCGCAACGGTCAGAAGGCCGAGACGGTGATGAATGACTTCGGGTGGCACCTCCTCCATGCGTTCGCGACCGTGCTCGAGAAGCAGGTGCGCGCGGGCAAGGGCTTCACCTTCCCGGGCGAGACGAGCGTCAACGACAAGCGCTCGCTGCTCGCCTACGCCTACGATCGGACCTATGTCGTGGGCGCGGACGAGGCCCTGGCCGAGCTCGACTACTACGCCTACGTCACCATCGCCGAAGGCGCGACGCGCGACTGCGGGACCTACGGCAACGCCGACCGCAGCGCGACCCTGGTGGTCCGCGCGGACACCATCACGATGCACGTCACCGACCGCCGCACCGGCGCGGAGGTCGCCAAGAAGTCCTTCCCGGGGGTGCTGCCCGAGTGCCCGAAGTCCTTCATGGGCAAGGAGGAGGCCTCGAGCTACGCCATGGACGGCGAGATGGCCGACGGCGGGCGCATCGAGGCCTGGGCCCGCACGCTCGTGCAGAAGTAGGCGCGATGGGGCTCTGGCTCGGCCGCTTCACGCACCCGGCGCTCATCAGTGAGACGACGTCCTTTCGCGTCGTCTCCGCGATCGACCCGCTGGCCGGCGCGCATCGGGTGGTCGTCACGGCGAGCGAGAGGGCGCGCACGGCCGAGGCGACCGAGGCCCTCCAGCGCTTGTTCCGCGCGCACGCCGACCCACCCCACCCGGTCATCGCGCGCTCGCTGGAGCTCGGCGAGCACGAGGGGCGACCTCACGTGGTCTTCGAGTTCGCGGGGCGGGTCGACCTCGATCGGCTGGTGCAGATCGGCGCGGACGTCGGCCTGCGCGCGGACTACTCCGAGGCCGATGGCTTCTCGACGACGTTGCGCGACGCGCTCATCGCGAACTCGAAGCGGCACGACGAACAGGGGCGCCCGCTGTGTCTCGGCACCTTCGCCCTCGGCAACGTGCTGTTTGCGAACGACGGGTCGCATGCGCTCATCGGCTTTGGGCACAACGTCATCGTGTACGACGAGCTCGGCCGCATCGTGGCCCGGAACCGCTTCTTCCAGGCGCCCGAGATCGCGGTCGGCGGCACGCCCAACGTGAGCAGCGACATCGTCGGGATGATCGAGCTCACGCGCACGATGATGCCCTTCGTCAAGATGAACCCGGCGCTCGGCAAGATCATCGTGGGCAATTCGCTGAGCGAAGACGTGCGCCTCGTGCGGCTCGTCACGTGGTTCGAAGCGCGGGTGATGCGGGGGCCGGTGTGGCTCAGACCGCCGCTCGACGAGATCATCGCGGCCTCGAACGAGATCCGCGCACTCATCCACTCGGTGCCCGACCCTGCCGGCTTCCGCGCCTTCGTGGCGAAGCTCCTGGCGAGCGAGCGGCCCGACCTGTTCAAGCCGCGACGCGTGCTGGTGCTGGGACCCGACGCGGGCTGGTTCGAGCTCGGCGACGAGCCGCGCGTGAGCCTCGAGCGCTCGACCGTGCAGCGCCGCCTCATGGGGTGCCTCGCGCGGGCGCGCCTCGAGAGCCCGGGGCGCGGCGTCTCGGTCGACACGCTCATCGCGATGACGTGGCCGGGCGAGAAGATGCTGCGCGAGGCGGGCACGAACCGCATCTACGTCGCCATCAACAACCTCCGCGGGACGGGCCTGCGCGAAGTCATCGAGCGCACCGAGGACGGCTATCGCTTGAGCCCGGAGACGCACCTCGAGATGGCGCGCGAGGGCAACGGGTAGTGACCGGAGTCGGGCACGATCAGGGCGAGAGTTCGACCTGCTGCGCGAGGTCAATGGGGTCGGCGAGACCGGCGCGTAGCTCGAGGACGTAGCGCGCCGGGCCGTGACAGACCGGACCGGGATCGGCCGCGACGAGGCGTGCCTTGGCCTGGACCGTGAGTGCGTCATCGAGCCAGAGGGCGTCGATCGCGTAAGGAACCGGCGCGTTGGTGAGACAGAGCTCGTCCTCGGCCGGGAAGACGAGGAGGAGCCCTTCGTCGGCGTCCAGGTCGCGGCCGGCGAGCCCGCGGCGCCGCGCGTCGGCGGTCGTGGCGCGGTCGACACAGACGTCGAGGAGGGTCACGCCGTCGACCACGATGCGGGCGCGCTCGCAGGGGTCGCAGGCGACGAGCGTCGCGGCCGCGAGCACCGACGCGAGCGACGAGCGCAGGTATGTGGTCGGTCCCGCGCCCCTCATGGCGAGGTCACAGTGAGGCCAGGAAGGCGAGCAGGGCTTCGCG
>JAEUKJ010000125.1 GCA_016792665.1 Deltaproteobacteria bacterium
CGCGCCCGCTTCAAGAAGAAGAAGGCGACCAACGTCGACGCCATCCTCTCGCGTCGCCCGCCGGACGGGGGTGACGCATGACCGCATCCCCGCTCACGCGCACGCCTCTTTCTGCCGTCGTCATCGCCGGCGGTGGCACCGGCGGCCACGTCTATCCGGGCGTCGCCATCGCCGAGGAAGTCCTGCGGCGAAATCCTGCCGCGCGCATCGCGTTCATCGGATCGCAGCGCGGCCTCGAGAACAAGATCATCCCGCCGCTCGGCTACGCCCTCGAGATCATCACCGTGTCGCGGCTGAAGGGCGGCGGCCTCTGGTCGAAGGTGAAGGGCCTCTTCCGCTTGCCGGTCGGCATCTTCCAGAGCTGGCGCATCCTCCGAAGGGTCCGCCCCGACGTCGTCATCGGCGTGGGCGGCTATGCCTCCGGGCCGGCTCTCCTGGCCGCTTGGATGACGTGGCGAAAATTCGCCATCCAGGAGCAGAACGCCACGCCGGGTCTCACGAACCGATGGCTCGGCAAGATCGCCAAGCGCGTCTTCCTCGGGTTCGCGGCCGCCGCGAGCCACTTCAACGCGAAGAAGACCCGCTTCACCGGCAACCCGATCCGCGCCGCGATTGCGACCCAGCTCGGGGCGACCCTCGGCGCGTCCTCGCACGAGGCCCGACCTGCGCGCCGGCCCATCTCGGCCGACGCCCCGCTGCGCGTCCTCGTCTTCGGTGGCTCGCAGGGCGCGACCTTCTTGAACGAGCGCGTCCCTGCACTTCTGGCCCGCCTCGCCGCGAGTGGCGTCGCGCTCGCCATCACGCACCAGACCGGCAAGAACGAGGTCGACGCGACCACCGCGCGCTACGCCGCCCTCGGCCTCGCGGCCCAGGTCGTGCCGTTCATCGACACGATGGCCACCGCCTACGCCGCCGCCGATCTCGCCATCTGCCGCTCGGGCGCCCTCACCATCGCCGAGCTCACCGCGGTCGGCCTCCCGAGCGTCCTGGTCCCCTTCCCGTTCGCCGCCGACAACCACCAGGAGGCCAACGCGCGCGTCCTGGAGAGCGCGGGCGCCGGTATCGTCGCCACGCAGTCGGCCTACGACGAGGCGGCGCTCGCGACCCGTCTGCTCGCCCTCGCCCGCGACCCCGCGGCGCTCACCGCGATGAGCACGGCCGCACGCTCGCTCGCGCGCGTCGACGCCGCGGCCCAGATCGTCACCCACCTCGAGGAGCTCGTCGCATGAACGATCGCCTCGACACCCTCTTCGTCACCCTCGCCGCGATCCCGGGCCTCACCGTGCTGCGCGACGAGCCGCTCGCCCCGCGCACCACCTGGAAGATCGGCGGCCCGGCCGCGCTGCTGGTCGAGGTCGCCTCTTCGGACGCCCTCGTCGCGCTCGTCGCGGCGCTCGCCGCCCCGGCTCCCGTCCGCTGGGCAGTGCTCGGCAACGGCTCGAACGTGCTCGTCTCCGACCGTGGCTTCGACGGGGTCGTCCTCGTCCTCACCGGCGCGCTCGCCGAGGTCAGCGTCCAGCGCGACGCGTTCGGCCCCGGACGCCACGCCGTCCAGGCCGGCGCCGGCACCTCGATCACCCGCCTCCTGCGCACCGCCAAGGACCAGTCGCTGGGCGGCCTCTGGGTGCTGGGCGGCGTGCCCGGAACGGTCGGCGGCGCGGTCAAGATGAACGCCGGCACGCGCTGGGGCGAGGCAAAGGACGTCCTCCACGCGGTCCAGCTCGCGACCGCCCACGGCCTCGAGACGGTCCCTGTCGACGCCCTCGGCCTCGCCTATCGACACTCGGACATCGCCCGCGACGCGGTCATCGCGTCCGCGACCTTCGCGGTCGGCGACGCCGATCCCGACACCCGCGACGAGCTCGACCGCGTGCTCGCGCATCGCAAGGCGACCCAGCCGCTGCAGCTCCCCTCGTGCGGCAGCGTCTTTGCCAACCCGCCCGGCGACTCGGCCGGCCGCCTCATCGAGGCCGTCGGTCTCAAGGGGCATCGCCAGGGCGACCTCGAGGTCTCGCCCATGCACGCCAACTGGATCGTGAACCACGGCCAGGGCACCGCGGCCGATGCCCTCGCGTTGATCGACCTCATCCGTGAGCGCGTGCGCGCCGCCTTCGGCGTCGAGCTCCGCCCCGAGGTCCAGCGCTTCGGCGACTTCGGCACGCTCACCCGGGAGGGCACGCCATGAGCAACCGCCGCCTCGGCGCCAAGCGCTTCCTCCGCAAGCCGGACCTTTCCGCCCTCTGGCAGAACGTCCGCAATTTCCAGCTTCCGCGACTCTCGAAGAGGAACCGCAAGAAGGGTCGCCTCCTCGCGGTCACCTCGTCGCTCGACACGGCGACCCCCTCGACGCTCCCCGCACCTGCCCCGCGTCGCTCGCGCGTGGCCCACATCCTCCTGTTCCTCGCCTGGTTCGCGCCCATCGCGGCCGCGCTCGTCGCGTTCACGGTGCCGCTGCTCGGGGTGCGCGCCTACGAGTACGTCATGACCAGCGGCTACTTCCATGTCCGCGAGGTGCTGGTCGATCTGACAGTCGGTCGCTTCGGCGACACGCCGCGGGGCACGGACCCGGTCACGCCGCACCACACCCGCGAAGAGCTCATGGCCATGGCCGGCATCGGTCCCGGCACCCACGTCCTGCAGGCGGACCTCGAGGCGATGACCGCGAAGCTCACCGCCTCGCCCTGGATCCGCTGGGCCGAGGTCTCGCGCGAGCTGCCCGACACGCTCGTCATCCACGCCATCGAGCACCGCCCGGTGGCTCTGCTCGCGGCCCGCGACCTCTATCTGGTCGACGAGGTCGGCGTCCCCTTCGTCCTGGCGCCGGCCGACTTCGCCGCGCGCCTGCCGGTCATCTCGGGTGGCTCGGTCATCACGCCCGAGCTGCTCGCCGATCCGAGCGCGATGCCCGCCATCCAGAAGACCCTCGAGACGTCGCTCAACCTCTTGTCGAAGTGGAAGGCCCAGGGTCTCTCGCGCCGCTTTCCGGTCGGCGAGCTGCGCCTCGAGTCGGGTGGGCGAGCGACGCTGGTCCTCGAGAAGAAGACCGTCGGCGAGGCCACCGAGGTCGCGCTGGGCCGCGGCCCGTATCGCGAGAAGCTCTTCCGCGTCGAGTGGATCCTCGAGCACCTCCACGCCGCCGGCAAGACCGCGCAGTACATCCTCCTCGACCTCGGCGACGAGCTCGAGCCGGGTGCGGTCGCGCTCGGTGGGTCGCGCGTGGTCGTCAAGACCGACCTCGGCACCGAGGTCATGGACACGCCGCCCATCAAGGACCTGGGTGCTCCGGCCGCCAACCCCGCCGGGAACCCCGGGTCGGCCCCGCGCCCGCACGTGCGCCCCGCGGCCCCCGGCGACGCGCCCCCGGCCGCCGAGCCGGTCAGCCCCGAACCCGACTCCCCCGAACCTCGTGAAGACGTCCCGGCCGTGACCCCGTCCGTGCCCGCCGTCCAAGATCCCAACGCTACCCCGACCCCCGATGACCCCGCCGAGACGCCGGAGGCCGCCCCGCTGACGGGCGGGCGTCCCGCCGACGACTCTGCAGAGGAGAACTGATCCATGGCCAAGGTGAATGACATCGTCGCAGGACTCGACCTCGGGTCGAGCAAGGTCGCCTGCGTCATCGCGGAAGGAACTCCCGGCGATCGCCATGTGATCGGCGTCGCCATCGTCCCCTCGGGCGGTGGTCTACGCGAAGGTCAGGTCGTCTCGATCGAGCGCACCACCGAGGCCATCCGCCAGGCGGTCGACGAGGCCTCGCGCATGGCGGGGTGCCAGATCTCGTCGGTGCGCCTGGGCCTCGGCGGGCCGAGCACGATGGGCTTCAACTCGAACGGGACGGTGGCGATCCGCAATGGCCGCGTCACCGAGATCGACGTCGAGCGCGTCCTGGAGAGTGCCCGCGCCGTGCCGCTTCCCGCCGACAAGCAGGTGCTGCACTCGCTCGCGCAGGAGTACATCCTCGACGGGCACGACCGCATCCGCACGCCGGTCGGCATGAACGGCGTCCGGCTCGAGGCGCGCGTGCACGTCATCACGACCGCACGCACCGCGCTGGTCAACGCCATCGAGTGCGCCACGCGCGCCAACCTCGAGGTCGAGCGCGTGATGTTCGGTGGGCTCGCGGCGTCGGCCGCGGTGCTCACCCGCGAAGAGCGCGAGCTCGGCTGCGTGATGGTCGACATCGGCGGCGGCACGACGGATATCGCCGTGTGGTACGACCACGCACTGGTCCACACGGTGTCGCTCGACTGGGGTGGCGACGAGCTCACGCGGCAGATCGCGCGCGGTCTGCGCACGCCGGTGAAGGACGCAGAGATCATCAAGCAGGAGCACGGCTCGGCCCTGGCCACGATGGTCGACGAGGACGAGACCATGTCGGTCCCGTCGGTCGGCGGGCGCGGCCCCCAGACGCGGCAGCGTCACCTCCTCTGTGAGATCCTCGAGCCCGGTCTCGAAGAGCTCTTCGCGCGTGTCGGGCAGGAGATCGACGTCGCCGGATGCCGCGAGCTGCTTGCGGCCGGCATCGTGCTGACCGGCGGCACCTCGCGTCTGTCGGCCATCGCCGACCTCGGCGAGGAGCTGCTCGTCGGCATGCCGGTCCGTATCGGCAGCCCGCGCGGCGTCGGCGGTCTCGCCGATGTCGTCGACGACCCGCGCTACGCGAGCGCGGTCGGCCTGTGCATGGATGTGTTCGAGCACGCGAGCCAGCCGCTCGCGGCCCAGAAGAAAAAGAAGTCGAGTGGCGGCTTTATCGGTGGAGTGCGCCGCCTCATCGACTCCTGGTTCTAATTCGGAATCTGAACGGCGGGGTGGCTTGCCCTGTCAATCTCGCAAGCGAAATCATAAATCGGTGTCATCTGAAATAGCTGGTGCGCGTACGTCGGGTGTCTGCGCACTGGCAATTAGATTCGGGGAGGAACAATAGCCATGATCGAATTCGACGAGTCCGTCATCACGGGCGCAAATATCAAAGTGGTCGGCGTCGGCGGTGCCGGCGGAAACGCGCTGAACAACATGGCGCGCAACAACCTGCACGGCGTGACGTTCATCGCGTGCAATACCGATATCCAGGCGCTCGACAAGAACCTCGCGGCGCACAAGATCCAGATCGGCGGCAAGCTGACCAAGGGTCTCGGCGCGGGCGCCAACCCCGAGAAGGGGTGGAAGGCCGCGATGGAAGACACCAACCGCATCGCCGAGGTGCTCCAGGGCGCGGACATGGTCTTCGTCACGGCGGGTCTCGGCGGCGGCACCGGCACGGGCGCGGCCCCGGTCGTGGCACAGGTCGCGCGTGAGCTCGGCGCGCTGACCGTCGGCGTCGTGACCAAGCCCTTCGAGTTCGAGGGGCGCCCGCGCATGAAGAACGCGGCCAAGGGTCTCGAGGCCCTGCGCAAGTGCGTCGACACGCTCATCGTCATCCCGAACCAGCGTCTCCTGGCCGTCGCCAACGAGAACATGAGCCTGCTGCAGGCGTTCCGCGAGGCGGACAACGTCCTCTACAATGCGGTGAAGGGCATCTCGGACCTCATCACCGTGCCCGGCCTCGTCAACGTCGACTTCGCCGACGTGCGCACCATCATGGCCGAGCAAGGCATGGCGCTCATGGGCGCCGGCGCGGCGGTCGGTCGCGATCGCGCGGCGATGGCGGCCAAGCAGGCCATCAGCTCGCCGCTGCTCGAGGACACGAGCATCGACGGCGCCCAGGGCATCCTCGTCAACGTCACGGGCGGCGACGACCTGACGCTGATGGAGATGCACGACGCCATCACGCTCATCCAGAGCGCGGCGCACCCGGACGCGAACATCATCTTCGGCGCGGTCATCGACCAGGACCTCGGCGACGAGATCCGCATCACGGTCGTCGCGACCGGCTTCGACCGCGTGTCCGATTCGGACGGGCAGGTCGACTCGGCGCAGGACCAGATGAGCCAGTTGAGCCAGCTCAGCCAGCACGGTCACGCGATGGCGCAGAACCGCGCGCCGCAGCGTGAGGTCCAGCACCAGCCCGAGCCCCCGCCGCCGCTCCCGGTCTTCGACGACGAGCCCTTCGTGCAGGTCGGCCAGCGTGGCGGCAATCGCTTCAACGAGATCGGCTCGACGTTCGCGGACTCGCGCCCCTCGTTGCGCCCCGCGCCGGCCCAGCCGCAGCGCCC
>JAEUKJ010000103.1 GCA_016792665.1 Deltaproteobacteria bacterium
GCATCCGCCTCGGCCGCATCGGCTCGCAGCGCCATCGACTCTTCGAGGGCGAGCTCCGCGCCGGTCCGCGCCGCGCCGACGTCCCCGGCCTCGAGTGCGCGCCAGGCCGAGGCGAGCGACGCGGGGCGCGAGGCACCGGCAAAGACTCCGAAGTGCCGATGCAGCGCCCAGCGCACACGCTCGACCGGCCCCGCCACGACACCCTGGGCGACGGCGGCGAGGGCCAGCTCGACCTCACGCGCAGGGCCTCGACCCGCAAGCGCCCAGCGCCCCTGGAGGACCGCCCAGCGCGCGGGATGCTCGGCCGCGTCGTGAGGCACCGACACGCCCTGCGCATCGGCGAGCCGCCCCTGCGCCGTGAGCGCGTCCGTCCACCGCTCCAACGCCGCGAGGTCGTTGCCCAGGGGCCGGAGCTCGACAGGCGACACGCGTGCGGCGACCTCGGGCGCGACCTCCGACGGAGCACCGACCCCGAGAGCGGTGGCCCACTCGGTCGCCGTGGGGCGCGCGAGAGGATCGATCGCGAGGCTCCTGGAGAGCAGGTGACGAAGTGCTGGAGGCCAGTCCGTCGCCGCCTCCAGCGCGGTCGCGAGGCCTTCCGGCGTGGAGGCGGTGACACGTGCGCGGACCTCGCGACGCTCGCCGCGGCCGAACGGCAGGGCGTCGAGCATGAGACGCCACACCGTGACGCCGAAGCTCCAGACATCGCTCGCGGCGGTCGGCGCCTCCTTCGCGAGGACCTCGGGGGCCGCATAGGCGGGCGTCATGAAGCGCTCGTCGATCGCCCGCGTGAGCGCCCGCTCGTCGGCGAGGTGGGCCGCGCCGAAGTCGAGGAGCCACACCAGGCCGCGAGGGTCGACGAGAATGCAGCTCGGCTTCAGGTCGCCGTGGATGACGCCAGCGGCGTGGACCCCCGCCAGGGCCGACGCGGCGCGGCCGAGGACCTGTTGGAGGGCGAGCGGGCGGTCCGCGGGGGCGAGCTTGTCGGCATGGGCCGCGAGGTCGCGCGCCGCGAGGTAGTCGAGCACGAGGTAGTGGCGACCGCCCTCGACCGCGAGGCGTCGGGCCCGCGGCACTGGCAAGGAGGGATCGGCGCGCTCGAGGCCGCGCAAGATCTGGTACTCGCGCACCAGCCGACCGACGCGCCCCTGCGACTCGCGGCGACCTCGGTCATGCAAGAGCTTCACGGCGACCGCGCGTCGCGTGAGCGGCTCCTCGGCGAGCCAGACCTCACCGTCGCCACCGCGACCGAGCAGCGCCTGAGCGCGGTAAGGACCGATCGCGACCCGCAAGGGCTCGTGCGCGCTCATGGCGCCTCTCAGAGCGACGCTGGCGCCTGCGCGCCCAACGCCTGTCGCTTCGCCTCGCCCGCGTCCGAGAGGCGATACGCGTCATCGAGCAGGTAGTAGGCGAGGACTCGGGCGTTGTCGCGTGTCATGGGATCGGGGCTCTCGAGGCCCGCCAGCAGCGAGGGCTCGACCTCGTCGGCGCTGAAGGCGACCTTCACGAAGGCTGCAATCCATCGATAGCAACCCGGGGTGCCACCGCGCAGGACGACGCGGGTCAGGAAGGCGTCGCGCTCGTCGGGCAGCCAGGTCCCGGCGAGCAACAGGAGGAGCTCCCACCAGAGGGGCGAGTGCTCGATCGCGAGGCGCTCCTCGAGGGCGACGAAGCGCCCTTCGAGGTAGTCGACGAGTGCCATGCCTGCCTCGGGGAAGGCCGCACGCGCGCCGAGGATCCCGACCGGGGAACGGTCGTCCGCCGCCCGGTCGACCCAGTCCACGATGAGCTCGAAGCGCGTCATCGGACACCTCCCTGGGGCGCATTGCCGACGCCGGTCTGGGCTGCCTTGCGCTCGGCCTTGACCTCCTGGATGTGGCCCGCTTGCATCTCGTTCAAGCGCTTGACCGAGAGCTGCAGGTTGAACCACGAGCCGAGCAGCCCCTCATCGGTCTTCAGGAACGTGGACGGGTCGAAGAGGGTCAGGAACTTCGCGGCGGATGGGAACGGCTTGGAGATCCCGGTGATCTCGACCTTGACGTTGTCGAGCGGGATGCCGGCCCCCTGCATCTGCTTGAGCGCCTGCCACACGTAGGCAGGGCCGGGCATGTAGTGACCCGAGGCGTTCGAGATGGTCTTCAACACGCCGCCCTGGATCTCGACCTCACCCGCACACGCGACCGCACCACCCGCGAGGAAGCTCGAGTGGTGGACGACGCCGACCTCGGACTTGCCCGCGAAGAACTGCCCCGCCGCATTCATCACGAAGATGAAGCGGCCCCCGAGCTTCGCGGCCTCCTTGGCGGTCTTCGTGCCTTCCTTGTCCTGCTTGTGTTGGGCCAGATCGAGGTCGCGCAGCCGATCGAGCTTGGCCTGGAGCTTCGTAATCTTCTCGTTCGCGGTGCTCGGATCCTCGATGCGCTTGGTCCACGTCTCCTTGAGGTTGTTGATCGTCTGGTTCGTGATCTCGACCTCGGTCGTGTCGGCGAGCTTGCCATCGGCGAAGTAGAACTTGCCGTCCTGCAGCCGGAGGACCGTGTCCTCGCGTGCGGTGTCCTTGCCGGCCTTGAGGTTGGTGCTGAGCAGCGACTGTGCGTCCGCGCTGAGCGCCATCAGCTTGCTGAGGAAGTACTTCGTGGCCTGCCCGCTGATGCTGTAGAGCTCGCCCTTGCCGCCATCTTCGCCGCGCTCGAGCTGAGCGCCTGACCAGGCGCCGACCTTCGTGCGGTATCGATCGAGGATCGAGGTCGTCGCCCAGCCGGCCGACTTCACTTCGTTGTCGGACTTCTCGGCGCGGTTCACGTCCTTGGTCTCGCCGTGTTGCTGGTACGTCTCCCTGCCCTTGTCGTCGTTGCGCGTGCGCAGGTCCGACTGGAGCTTCGCGATGTCGAAGTCGCGATGGGCCCTGGTGGCCTTCTGGACCTCGGGCGGCAGATAGAGTGTCTTGCGCTTGGTCTCTTTCTCCGACTGCACCGCCGAGGAGGAGTCCGAGGCCGTCGAGCTCACCGTCGAGGACGCGCTCGAGCTGACCTCGCTTCCGGATTCGGACACGTTCAGGTCGGCGCGGTAGAGGTTCTCGTCCTCGGCCGCCCCCTCTTTGACCGGGCCCTGCTTGAACTTCTGGCTCCGGCGGGTGTCCTTCAGCGCGCTGGACTCCGCCTGCGAGTCCGAGCTCGACGTGGTCGTGGACAAGGACCCGGAGCTGCTCGAGCTGTCGGACTCCGAGTCGTCGGCCTGCTTCGCGCCCTGCTTCGGGCCGCTCTTCTCGCTCGCCTGGACCGAGCTCTGCGAGCTGCTGTCCTCGTTGGGATCCTTGAAGTCGACGCGCTGGTACGCGCTGAGCTCGCTGACCGGCTGCCGTTGATAGGCGCTCACCTCCGGCTGCTCGGGCCGCTGGTCGGGCGCGTTCGTCTGCTCCGGCTCGTTCGCAGAGCGGTCGGGCGCCTGCGTCTCGGGCAACTGCGCCTCGGGCGTCTCCGGCGATGGTGCCTTCGTGCCACGCTGCTGCCCGATCAACGACCTGCCCTGGGGCCCGTCCTTCGCCCCACCCTTCCAACCGTGGAGGGCGATCGGCTCGGGCGCATGGCCCTGCTCGCGTGCCTCGCCCTGCCGCCCGATCTGTCCGAGCACCGCGTCGCGCCGGCCGCGCCCGACTTGCACCTGGGGACGGTTCGCGTGCTCGGCCAACGTCGCGTCACGACGCGGCGCCTTGCCCTTGCCCTTCTTGCCGAGAACGGCCCGCTTGGCCTTCCTGACGATACTTCCCAAACCCATGATGCGTGTGCTTTCCCGAGACGGGATGTGCTGGAACCGACCGGAAGCAGGGGGTGCCGAGACGCGACCGCCCACATCAAGCCAACACGCAAAGCCACGCGGCGACCCGACAGAAAAAAGACCGACGCCCTCAGCGCAGCGGCAGGCCGTCGTCGCGCAGGCGCTCGATGACGCGCTCGCCGACGAAGACGCCGCCGACGTCGTTCAGGTGGATGGCGTCGCGGCGACGAACGACGACTTCCCGCCCATCGGCGGCGCGGATGACCCGCAGCCACCGGCCGTGCTCATCGCTGGTCAGCGGGAACATGTCGACGAAGTCTACGCGCGCGAGACCGGTGGCCGCCTCACGCTGCAGGTCGCGAATGGTCGCGGCGCGCTGCGCACCCGGACCGCGGTTGGTCGGCGAGAGCCAGAAGACCTGGCGGCCGTCGGCGGCGAGCTGGGTCATGAAGGCCCGCGCCCGCGCCCGGTACGTCTCGGCGAAGTGGGCGGCGCGGGCGGGCCACTTCAGCGCGAAGACGTCGTTGCCACCCATCTGTGCGACGATGACCGAGGGGCGCACCTTGGCGATGAGCGAGGCCGCCGACGCGAACCAGTCGTAGCGACGGGCGTGCGTGAGCCCGCTGCCGGGCCGCGCGCGCCGCCAGACCTCCCAGCCGTCGGCGACGAAGCGGTCCTCGAGGGCCTTGCCCATCGGCCCGAAGATGTTCGAGTCGCCCAGGATGACGACGCGTGGACGACCCGGTGCAGCCCCCTCGGGCACGTGCCAGTCCGCGGCCCGGACCGTCGCAGTGAGACTCGAGAGCACGACCGTCAGCGAGAGCAGCACGCACTTTGGGACCATGCACCGACGATGGCAGGGTCCCGGTCCCCGCGCAATCTCGGAGGGGTTACCGTGCGTTGCGGCTCAGGAGAGGCGCGCCCGACTCAGGAACGGCGCTCGTGCACGCCGATGACGGGCGTCGCCTCGAGATCCTCGATGAGCTGCTTCACCTCGGCCTCGAAGCGGGCCTTGTGCTCGGGAGCGACGGGCTCGCCCTCGGAGTAGGAGAGCTTCAGCGGGTTCTGGAGGCGGCCGTCCTTGCGCAGCGAGAAGAGGAGCTGGGGCGAGTCCGCGTCGCCGCTGGAGCCGACCTTCCCGAGGACGGTCTTCTGCTTGACCATGGCCCCGACCTTGATGCCCTGGGCGATGGAGCCGAGGTGCGCGTAGGTCGAGGTGTAGCCGTTGTCGTGCTTGACGGTGATGGCGCGCCCGAGGCTGCCGCCGGAGTCGCCGGCCGAGATGACCGTGCCGCCCGCGACCGCCCACACCGGGGTGTTGGCGCGCGCCGTGTAGATGACCGGCGAGGCGGTCTTCACGCTGGCGCGGATGCCGGTCTGCGAGTCGGCCGAGACCTTCGTGTACTTCAGCGGGCTCTTGATGAACTCGCGGCGGACGGCGTGCCCGTCGGGCTTGTAGAAGCCCTCGCGGCCCTCGGGGTCGCGGTAGCTGACGATGCGGTATTCGCCGAACTTGCCGCGGTACTGCGCCGCGAGCACGCGGCCGTAGCGCAGGAAGCGGCCATCGACCGAGATCTTCTCGACGATGACCTTGAAGTCGTCGCCGTCGCGGACATCCTGGAAGAAGTCCACGTCCCACGCGAAGATGTCGATGAGGGTGGCGGCCAGCTCGGCGCCTTCACCGCAGCGAGTGATCGACTCGTAGAGGCTCGACTTCATGGCGCAGCCGATGTGGGCCACGTCCACGCGGGTCGGGACCTTCTTCTTGCGCGCCTGGTACTCGCCGGTCTCGGTGCGGGCGACCTCGTAGAGGTCGAGCGGCGACTGGGCGTAGCTGAAGTAGGTGACCTGGCCGTCGTCGTCGACGTGGGCCGAGAAGGTGTCGCCGACCTGGGCCTTCCGGAAGTCGAAGACCTCGGACATGGCCTGGATGATCGGCTGCGCCGAGTGGCTGTCGATGCCGACGGCCCGCAGCGCGTTCATGATCGTCTGGCCACGCTTGATCTCGCCGGTGAGCTTGCGCCCGACCGGCTGGCCGAAGTCGTCGACCTCGCGCGGGGCGACGCCGTCCTGGACGGCACCCGCCTGCTGGGCGGCCGGGGCCACACCGACGGCCGCCATCGCGCCGGCCAGATCCTTCTGCGCGGGCTCATCGCCGCCGCGGAAGAAGACGAAATAGTTGACGACCATCAGGAGCGCCACGACGATGACCGCGCCCCCACGCGAGCGAGGACCACCGCGGCGCCGGCTGGGCCGGTGCGTGTTCCTCAGCGTGATGGGCTTGTCCAGGTACATCCGCGACTCGTCCCCTTTCTCTGCCCCGACCTGTCGATCTCCCACGTGGAGTCACTCGTACAAGTCTCGGAGCTGCGTTCTGGCCCCGGCGAACTGGGGCCCGGAGCGGTTAGCACGCGCCGGAAAATGGTGTCAACGCGGCCTTTTGGCGCACCGGCCTGCGTTCCGGTCAAGGCGCTTGATTTCAGGCGTTTGCAAGCACACGTTCAAATCGTCCAGCCGGTGCAAATGTTCTCGGCTCGGATCCTGCAGCTATCGCCGAACCTCGCGTATCGACGCTGTGCGAGGGGCCGAGCCACGGGCGACCTCACGTGTCGAGGCCGAGATCCTTCAGCTCGACGAAGGCATCGCTGCGCAGGCCGCGCACCCACTGCTTGTAGAGGCGCTCGAGCTGCTTCTCGCGCATCTGGAAGCGGATCTGGCGCTTGACGGTCTCGGCGTCCTCGGCCGCGGTGACCTTCTTCTCGCGCTCGTCGATGGTCGTGACGAGGTGCCAGCCGAAGGGCGTTCGGAAGGGCTCGGAGACCTCGCCCTTGGGCGTCGCGAAGGATGCCACTTCAAAGGAGGGGTCGTAGTCGCCGCGCACGTACCAGCCGAGGTCGCCGCCCGCGTTGCGCGTCCCGTCCTGGCTGTACTTGCGCGCCGCGTCGCCGAAGGTGATGGCGCCGGAGGCGATCTCCTTCTTGATGTCGACGAGCTTCTGGCGCGCCGCGGCGTCGTCGCTCTCGCTCGCGCCCTCGGCCAGGCGAATCAGGATGTGGGCCGAACGGCGCTCGACGATGCCGCCCGACTGCCCGAGCTGCCGCTTGTACTCGGTCTCGACGTCGCCCTCGTCGATCTTCACGCGCGAGGCGACCTTGATGCCGATGACCTGCGACTTCAGCATCTCGCGCTCGGTGTGCCGCCGATAGTCGGCGAGCGAGGCGAAGCCGAGCTTCTTCAGCTCCTCGGCCAGCTCGTCCTCGGTCCAACCGTTGGCCTCGCGGATCTTCTTGATGTGCTCGTCGACCCGCTCGACCTGGATGGTGAGGTCCATCTTCTTGGCCTGGTCGTAGACCAGGATGTCGTCGACGAGCTGGTCCAGGGACTCATCGATGGTCTTGCGGAGCGCGTCGTCGCGCTCTTTCGCGTCCTTGGTCTCACGCAGGATCTTGGCGACCTGCGGGGCCGCCGCGCGCTGCAGCTCGTAGAGCGTGACGGGCTCTTTGTTCACGACCGCGACCAGGCGGTCGACGACGCGCGCCTCGGCCGGGGGCCACCCTGTCGGGACGGGCGCGGCAGCCAGCGACGAGGTCGCCAGCGTCCCCATCGTCATGAAGGTGCCGAGCCGGGCCAGCACCGTGAAGCGTCCGAAGCGTTTGTCCAAGAGGGTCACGGGTGCGCTCCGGGTTTGGCGGGGCCTTGGGGCGGGGACTGGTCGGGGCTGCTCTGGTCAGCGCCGTGCGAGTTCTTGATGCGTTCGCGCAGCTTGTCCTGGAGGGTCCGGTCCATGCTGGGCCCGCCGACGCCGACGATGCCCATGGCCGGGGCCGGGTCGCCGCTGCGCAGGGCCTTCACGCGCTGGAGCTGGATCTTGCGCATCCCGATGGGCATGCGACGGACCTTGCCGACGCGATCGACGCCGAGCTTCAGCGCCAGGCGCTTCAGGCCCTGCTCGTCGATCTCGACCTTCTGGTCCTTGCGCAGGCGCTCGACATGCTCTTGCAAGCGGTTCATGGCGCGATGCGCGGCGAGCATCTCGTGCGCCTTGTCGCGCTCGACCGGGGGGACCGAGGCAAGGGCCAGGGCCGGGCGCAGGCCGACGCGCTGGACGACCATCCACGCGTCGGTGCCGACCGCGATGGGAGCGCTGATGGCGCCGTCCTCAGCGAGCTCGAAGAGAGCCGCCGCGGCGGTCTCGGCCAGGATGGGTTCGCCGGTCTCGCTCTTGCCCTGGCGATCGACCAGGATCCCGTCGGGGGTGAGCTCGCCCTTGCGGCCGACCATCTTGGCATCGACCTCGCGAAAGGCGGCGACGCGCTCGGTGGGCCGCGCTGCGAAGGCCGCGACCACGGCCTCGTGGAACGACTTGGCGTCCGCCTCGCTGGGCAACACCGCGCGCGCGACGCCGCGGCGCTCGGCGAACCACGCGGTCAGATCCGCCTCGGTCACGGAGGCCTTGGCGTCCGCGAAGAAGAGGTGCCGCCCCCAGGCCGCGGCGAGGTCTTCGTCGGAAGGTGGGGTCGCGGCGGGCTTCTGCGGGTCGGCCGGGGCGGTGAAGGCGTTCTTGCGCGCCTCGTCCGCGAGCAGCACGTCGTCGATGAGGTCCTGGATGGCCTCGCGCAGCGTCGCCTCGTCGAGCTCGCGACGCTCGGCGAGGACGGCCTCGAGGTGACCCGTCACGTCGACGCTGGTCAGGACGCGGTCGCCGACCTTGGCGATGACGATGGCTTCGTTCTTCGGCGCGGTGTGGGCAGGGGTCACGAGGGCGTCGGGGGCCGCGGCGACGGCCGCGGTGGTGTCGGGCGCCGGGGGAGCCTCGGGCGCCTTCGAGCAGGCGATGAGGCTCGCGGCGGCGACGCCGAGACCGAGGTTCGAGAGGTGGGTGAGCATGCGCAAGGGGACCTCCGCGGGTCGGGGACTCGCTGCAGCCAGGGCCCTGGCGCGCGCGATCCGCGCAACGAGCTAGCAAACTCGGGGGGTGGCCGCAATGCTCCCGCGCGCCGAGGCGTGAAAGAGAAGCCCGGGCGGGCGGCGCGCGAGGCGGCCGAGACAAACCTGACAGGTCCTGACAGGGGCGTGTGCGAAGGGTGCGCCATGGTCACGAACGTTCGCAGCATCTACTACGTCGCCGCCAGCCTCGATGGGTTCATCGCCGATGAGCGCGATCGCTTGGAGTGGCTCTTCGCCTTCGATGGCGCCCCCGGGATCAAGGCGCGCTACGACGCCCTCCTCGCCGGCGTCGGGGCCCTGGTCATGGGGGCCAGGACCTACGACTTCCTGCGCGAGCACGCCGGCGCGGAGTGGCCCTACCCCGACCACATGACCTTTGTCGTGGCGCGGCGGGCGCGGGAGGCCTGGCCAGGAGCCAGGATCGCCTTCGTGTCGGGGCCGCTGGGCGACTGGCTGCCCGAGGTCGAGGAGGCGGCGCGGCGCAGCGAGAGGGAGGGGATCTGGGTCGTGGGCGGGGGCGAGGTCGCAGGGCAGTTCCTGGCCGAGGATGCACTCGACGAGCTGCACCTGAGCATCGCGCCGGTGCTGCTCGGGGGTGGGACGCCGCTCCTGCCGACGCTCGGGCAGCGGTCGCTGGAGCACCTCGAGACCACGCCGCTCGGCCTGGGGCTGGTCGAGCTGCGCTATCGCATCGTGCCGCGGGGTCAGGCTGGGGCGCCGCGCGCGTGAGAGGGGCTCGCGGCTCTGGGTTGTGAGAGAGACTCTCACATCTCAGATTGTGAGAGGGACTCTCAGAAGTCGAAGTCCGCGGGATAGGGCCCTTCGCCGTAGTGGAGGAAGACTTCGCCTGGGGCCTTGACCGTCGCGCGCTCGATGGTGACGTCGTAGAGTTCGCCGAGCTTCGAGCGGATGCGCACGTCGACGGTCGTGCCGGGGTCGCCGCGCAGGCGCTGGAAGACCTCTTCGATGAGCATGGTCGCGGCCGGGTCGGCGTCGATGCGGACGATGCGGTCGCCGGCCTCGATGCCGGCCAGCGCCAGCGGGCTGTCGTCTTCGACCTCGTGGACGCGGACGCCTCCGTCGGTGAGCGTCATGAGCCCGCCGGTGCCGCCGAAGGACTGGCCGGGCCAGAGGTCGGGGCGCTCGGCCGGCGCACCGAAGGCGACGTCGCCGAGGTCGAGGGTCGCGCCGGGGATGAGCGCCAGCGCGCGGCGACCGCCGAATAGGCCCTCGGCCGTGAGGGCCGCGGGAACGGTGTGGTCGAGCTCGAGCTCGAAGCGAAAGCGACCGTCGGGGCCCGTCGTCGCGGTGGCCTTCGGGGCCTGAGGCTCCTGGTTCTCGAGGTGGACGAGGAGGGCCGGGCGGGCCTTCCGGTCGAGGCCGACGGCGCGACCGACGACCACGCTCCGGGCCTTGTCGCCGCAGGGGACCTCGAGGTCGTCGCCGGGGCCGGGACGCACCACGCCACACGCGGTGACGCCGCCTTTGGGGTCGAGAAGCTCGACGGTGTAGGCGAAGTCGGCCGGGACCTCGAAGCTCTGGCCGGCACTGCCCTGGGCCACGATCGACCAGCGCAAGGGCGGCGGCGTGGGCTCGGCCGGTTGCGGCATGTGCTCCCTTACCCAGGCCTGGAGGTCGTCCTGCTGGACGCGCTCGCCGATCTTCAAGACCTCGTCCTGAGACAGCGTCGAGAGGCGTCGGTTGAAAGACTCCTGCAGGACCTCGAGGCTCAGCGTGGCCGCGTCCGGCGGCATCACCTCGGGGTAAAAGCGATTCATCAGGTCGAGCGTGAAGACGCGGATCTTCTCGCGCTCACGCGCGGCGATGCCGTCCGGGCCTTCGCCGTCCTGGGGGTCGGCGGCCGGGAGGGGTTCGCGCCAGCCATTGTCACCGCCGAAGCAGCCTTCCTCGTGGCACGAGACGCGCACCCGCACGCCCGCTCGCGAGGACAGCACGGTGAGACGCGCGGTCGGCTCGAGGACGAGGTCGACGACCGCTTCGAAGCGGCCGGGGGCGACGAACGCCGAGTCGCTGCCGAGGTCGGCGCCGATGGCCTCGACGCGAAGGGCCGAGGGCGGCGCGTACGGGAAGACGAAGCCGCCTCCGCGCTGGGTGGTGGTGGTCCAGGCGTGCTCGGCGTGGGTGTCGTCGGGAGCGGCGGCGCCCGTGAGGTCGAGCCCCGAGAGGCGGATCGCCACGCCCGACAGGGGCTCGCCGTCCATGTCGAGGACAAAGCCGCGCACGACGCGCGTGGGGCCGACGACCAGGTCCAGGACGCGCAGCTCGCGCGCGCGGAGCTGCGGCTCGAGGGTGCGGGTCGTCGCGTCGAGGGCCGGGTCCTCGGGTAGGTGGATCTGTACGGCGGCGCCGAGGAGGTTGTCGTCCAGGAGCTCGTAGCGCCCTTCGGCGTCGGTCGTGACCTCGTCCAGGAGCTTGCCGTCGTGGTCGACGAGCCCGAGGGTGACGGCGGCCTGAGGCTCGCCGGTGGCGTCGATGACCACGCCACGAAGGGTGGCGCCCGGCTCGCGCTCGATGCGGCGCGGCGCGGTGGGGGCGAGCTCGGAGGGGGTGGAGGCGGCGGCGCGGGCACGGGCCGCGGCGGCCTCACGCTCGGGCAGGGTGAGCACGTCGCCGTCCGCGCTCGGGCGTGAGAACCACCAAACGCCGGCGGCCAACGCCGCCAATGTGGCGATGAGTAACGCTGTTCGCACCCGACCCTCCAACCGCGGCCCCCAGGCCTTCAGCGGAATTGCACTCGCCAGCAGCCTCGCTCGGCGAGGCCTCGTACGCGTTCGCACGAGGCCTGACGACGCCAGACAGCCTGCGAATGGAATTGTTTCCGCACCCTACCTTGTCGATGGCACCGAGCGCCACACGATCGTTGGCCGGCGAGCGGCCTGGCGAGTCGCGTTGGCGTCGTCGAAACGAACCCGAAACGTGCTGGCGGCCTGGGTCGAGCGCGCTCCGAGGGCCAGGACTGTGGGCCCGGCAAGGGCAGAGACGTGACGGAGAGCGCAGTGCGAAAGCGATTTTGCAGCAAGTGCGAAGTGAACGCGTGATTGCTCATGGCGATCGGGTGGTGTAGGCACCGCGCGGCCCCGGTTCGAGGTGGCTTTCTGGTGGCAACGACATGGCGACCGCGCAACGACGCAGGTCGTGTGCAGTGAGGGTCCGATGAAGAAGACGACGCGCTTCAAGCAGATGCTGCAGTCCCCCGAGCTCGAGTTCATCTGCGAAGCTCATAACGGCCTCTCGGCCAAGATCGTGGAAGAGGCCGGGTTCAAGGGTGTCTGGGGCTCGGGCCTCAGCATCTCGGCCGCGATGGGTGTTCGCGACAACAACGAAGCCTCGTGGACCCAGGTCCTCGAAGTGCTCGAGTTCATGGCGGACCAGACCACGGTGCCCATCCTGCTCGACGCCGACACCGGCTACGGCAACTTCAACAACATGCGTCGCCTGGTGCAGAAGCTCCAGCAGCGGGACATCGCCGCGGCCTGCATCGAGGACAAGATCTTCCCGAAGACCAACTCGTTCATCAAGGGCGAGGCGCAGCCCCTGGCCGATGTCGACGAGTTCTGCGGCAAGATCAAGGCCGGCAAGGACGCCGCGGCCGACGACGACTTCTGCATCGTCGCGCGCACCGAGGCCTTCATCGCGGGCTGGGGCTTCGACGAGGCGATGAAGCGCTGCGAGGCGTATCGCCTGGCCGGCGCCGACGCGGTGCTCGTGCACTCGAAGCTCGGCGTCGCCGACGAGATCTTCGCGTTCATGAAGGAGTGGGGCAATCGCCTCCCGGTCGTCATCGTGCCGACCAAGTACTACGCGACCCCGACCGAGACCTTCCGCGAGGCGGGCATCTCGCTGGTCATCTGGGCCAACCACATCCTGCGCTCGGGCATCCGCGCGATGAAGGACATGGCGGCCTATCTGAAGCAGCACGAGTCGCTCGCGAAGATCGAGAAGGACCTCCCGACGGTCGAAGAGATCTTCCGCCTCCAGGGTATGGAAGAGTACGAGAAGTGGGAGAAGCTCTACCTCCCCAAGACCGCGACGCCGGGCAAGGCGATCCTGCTGGCCGCCAGCAAGGGTCACAACTTCGGCAACCTCACCGAGGAGCGCCCGAAGGCGATGCTCGAGGTCGAGGGCAAGCCGGTCATCTCGCATGCGGTCTCGGCCTTCAAGGCCGGCGGCGTGCGCGACGTGACGGTGGTCACGGGCTACAAGCCCGAGGCGTTCAACGTCACCTCGGTCAAGTACAAGCACAACGACCAGTGGGAGACCACCGGGGAGATCGGCTCGCTCATCGCGGCCAAGAAGACCCTCGATAGCAAGTGCGTCGTCGGCTACGGCGACGTGGTCGTGCGCCCCTTCATCGTCGAGAACCTGCTGCGCGCGAAGACCGACGTGACCGTGGTCGTCGACTACAAGCAGCCGACCAAGAAGGCGCGGAAGTCCGTCGACTGGGCCAAGGCCTCGCCGGCGCGCGTGGACGCCGCCCCGCTGAAGGACATCGACTACACGCTCGTGCGCGTCGACGACCGCATCGAGCCGGGTGAGGCGGCGGGCGAGTGGATCGGCCTCGTGGGCCTGTCGGACGCCGGCGCCAAGACCTTCGTCGCGGCCATCGACAAGCTCGCGGCCGAGGGCGTCGAGGTCGCGAAGTGGTCCTTGCCGCAGCTCCTGAACCACCTCGTCGAGAGCGGCGTGAAGGTCGGCGTGCAGTACGTGCACGACAATTGGATCGACATCGACGACATCGCCGACCTCTCGGACCTCTACAAGTTCTGAGAACGCCCCCTGGGGGCCTGGCGCGCCAGGCTCCGCGGTCGCTATCGGGGCGGCTCATGCAAGTGGGCCGCGTCGAGCAACAAGGCCCGCCGACGGCGGGCAAGAAGTGATGACAATGAAAGAGCCGCTCACCGAATCGAACCAGCGCTCGTGGATCGTGGCGCCGGACGAGTCGGGCGAGCGGCTCGATCGTTTTGTCGCCCGTCAGATCCCCGAGCGAAGCCGCAGCGCCATCGCGCGCATGATCGACGAAGGCCGGGTCTCGGTCGCGGGCAAGGTCGCCGACAAGGCCGGCCTGGGCCTGCGTGCGGGCGAGGCCGTGGTCATCGCGCTGCCGACCGAGATCGCGCCGAGCGAGCACGCGGCCGAGGCGATGCCGCTGAAGATCGTGTACTCCGACGCGCATCTGGCGGTCATCGACAAGCCTGCCGGGCTGGTCGTGCACCCGGCGCCTGGGCACGCGACCGGGACCCTGGTCAACGGGCTCTTGCACTGGGCCGAGACCGAGGACGTCACGCTGGACGTCGACGACGAGGCGCGCCCCGGCATCGTGCACCGCATCGACAAGGACACGAGCGGCCTCCTGGTTGTGGCCTTCGACGATGTGACCTTGCGCGGGCTGCAGGCGAAGTTCTCGCGCCACGACATCGAGCGGCGCTACCGCGCGGTGGTGCTGGGGCCGAACCTCGAGGACAAGGGCACGATCCGGACGCCGTATGGACGGCACCCGAAGGACCGCAAGCGCTTCACGGGGCGCGTGAAGGAAGCGCCGCGCGAGGCGGTGACCCACTGGCGCGTCCTGGCGCGGGGCTACGCCTTGTGTCTGGTCGAGCTGCAGCTCGAGACCGGACGCACGCATCAGATCCGCGTGCACCTGTCGGAGTCGGGTCACCCGATCATCGCCGACCCCATCTATGGTCACGAGGTCCCCAAGGCGGCCAACGGGGTCTTCTCGACGCTCGCCAACCGCGAGCTGAGAGCCGCGCGCGTGATGCCGAGGCTCGCGCTGCATGCCGCGGTGCTGGGCTTCGAGCACCCGGTGACGGGCGAGAAGCTGCGCTTCGAGTCGCCCGACCCGGAGGACTTCGCGACGCTGGTCGCGGCCGTGGTGGCGACCCAGCGCGTCTGAGCCGAGCGGCTCGCACCTCGAGATGGTCGGGATGCGGGGCATCGTGTAACGTCATGTGTCTGACCTTGGACCGAGGGGACTCATGGACGTGGCACGACGCGGACGGTGGCGCTGGCGAACGACAGCGCTTGGCTTGGGTTGCATCGCCTGGGGGCTCGGGTGTGGCGCCGAGGGCCGGCACGGCGTGAGCGACGGCAGCGTCCGCGACGACACGCGGGACGTCGAGGGACCCGAGGAGGTCGGCCGCGATACGGTCGACGCGGCCGAGGCGCAAGAGGTTGGCGAGGATGTCGACGCGCATGAGGTCGATGCGGTCGAGCGATGCGAGGCCCCAGAGCTGAACCCGCTCACGGGGGCCGCGGTCGGTGGCGGACCGCGCTGCGGGCTGCTGACGGTCTTCGTGATCGACCCGCACGGCGCGCCGATCGAAGACGCGGCGGTGGCTCTTTCGCAGGACGGCGTCGAGCTCGCACAGGCGCTGAGCGATGCACGCGGGCGTGTCGTCTTCGGGGCCGACGTGGGGCTGCCGAGTGACGGGGCCGTCGACGTCGAGGCGCGGACGAGCGAGCAGTTCTTCGCCGTGCGCGGGCTCCGGAGCGCGGTTGCGAGCCTGCGGCTGGGCAAGCGTCATCGCCCCGTCGCGATGCTGTCCGGGACGGTGCGCGGCGAGGAGGTGCTCGGCACGCCGAGCGCCGGGCAGCGACGCGCGGCGCACGTCTGGTGTGTAGAGCCGAGCCCGTGGTGGGCGTCGAACGTGACCGACCAGCACCAGACCACGTGGGAGGGTGACGGCACCCACGGTGGGTTCACGCTCGGCGTCTTCCTCGACAACTGCCCAGCTCAGCGTGTCCTCGGCGGGAGGTACAGCGAGCGCGGCAACGAGCCGTCGACGCACCTCGGGCTCCGCGTCGGTCCCATGCCCGGAGAGGGCGAGACGGAGGACGGCGTCGACCTCGCGCTGCAGATCCCGCTCGAGGTCCCGGTCACGGTCCGGTCGTCGAGCGGCGATGATGTGTTCGTCACGGCGTTCGTCGAGGTCCCCGACCTCGGGGTGATCTGGCTCGACTCGCAGGACGTCTCGAGCGCGAACCGCGATGACGTGACCGGGTGCGCCGGGTGCGCGACGTTCATGCTGCCGCGCTTCGAGGGAGTGCTTGCCGGAGCGAGCTGGGGAATCGCCACCCAGACCCAGGACGACCGCGTCATCGTGCGCCACCTCGACGTGGGCGACGTCGCGGTGCCCCTCACCTGGGGTCGGATCGAGCCGACCTGGGGCGAGGGCTGGCTGGCGGGATGGACCCTTCCCGCCGACACCAGCATGTTCCGGATCGACTACGAGCGAGGCATCGCGAGTCGACCTGAAGATGCCGTCGGGACCGTCCTGTGGCTCGAGCCCGACCCGACCTGGGTGCCTTTCGAGAAGCGGCTCGCGAGCGACGGCAGCGTGCTCGGGGCCCATGCCGTGGCGAGTCGCGTGCGCGGATACGACCCGCGTCACACCCGCCTCGACGGCTTTGGATCACTCGACGCGAAGGACTGGCTCGAGGCCATCGCCGTCTGGTGAGCGCGCATCGGAGACGCCGGGGTGCGCAGGGAAGGTGACGCCGCACACCGCGTGGCCGATTGGCAGAGGCGTACTCCACTCGGCCAGGGCCACGCACGGAGTGGAGCAGAGCGAGCGCTCCATCGGCACGCGGCATGGCCTTTGCTGAGGCGCGACCCGGTGAAGCCACCCCATCACGGAGCCACCCTCATGCGTTCATCCATCATCGCTGTCGTGCCGTTTTTGCCCGCGCTCGCGCTGAGCGCGTGCTTTGATCTCTCGAGCGACTCCCACGATACGTCTGATTCTCGCGACACCTCCGACGCGCACGACACGTCCGACTCGGACGACGCCGAGCCCGACGTCCCGACCGGTCCGGTCTCGCTGTATCTGCGTTGGCAGAGCGGCGTCAGCGACCCGCTCATCGACGCCTTCGTGCTCGCCCCCCCTGCCATCGATCCCTTCGCCGGGCGCCTCTCGGTGTGCGCATATCGAGACTCGAGGGGCGTTGCGATCACCTCGGCCCACCTCAACGGCACAGTCGTCTCCTTCACGGTCGACGCGCACTCGGCGTGTATCGGGATCGCGCTCGACCGCGACGCGTTGCCCGTCGACGCCGTACTCGACGTCATCGCCGACGGCGTGACCGTCCACGGCGTCATTCCTACGCCGCCGCCCACCGCGACCCATGCCTTCGACGCTCTCGCGCGTGGGCAGGTCCTATGGATCGCCACGGCGAGCGCAGGCCTCATCGGCGTCGACGCCGACGGCGCCTTCATCGCCTACGACGGGGTCCTCGCCACCGAGCCCTTCGACCCCGAGGCGCCGCGACCGCAGTCGAACCTCGTCCTGGCACTGGCCCCCGCTGGCGACCGCGCCATGTGGGTCGGCACCGCGGTCACCGGGGTCTCGTGGTTCGACCCGGGCCCCGACCCGCTACGCGCCGAAGATGACCAGTGGCGGCACGGACAGCCGCAAGCGACCTCGAAGTACGGCGCCGAGTTCGCGCAGACTCCGCTTGCCATCGCCGCCGATCCCTTCGCACCGGACGTCGCGTGGGTCGCGACCTTGAATGGCGTCTATCGGGCCGAGAAGACGAGCGACGCGGTGGTCTTCGAGCGCGTCCTGGATGGCGTGGCGACCGCGATCGAAATCGACGCCGTGGGGCGAGTGTGGTGTGGCTTCTCGACCACGACGCACCTCTCGGTGAGCGCCGACGAGGGCGATTCCAAGGTCGCCCTGCCCTGGGCCGAAGATGCGCTCGTGGTGTTCGACCCCGGCGCTGACCGCGTGCTCAGCCCGAACGAGGAGCGCATCACAGCACTGCCCAACGAAGGCGCGGTGACCGCCCTGGCGGCCGATGCGCGCGGCGTCTGGATCGGCACGCCCTATGAGCTCCTGCATGGCACGACCGACGATGACCACGTCGCGCTCGCGACGATGCTCGACACGAGCGCGCTCGACGACCTGGCCGTGGTCGACCTACTCGCGAGCCCGAGCGGGGTGTGGGTGGCGACGCGCTCGGAGTGCGAGAGCAATCGCGGTCGACTGCTGGAGCTGCGGGTCGACGAGGCTGCGGCGAATCTCTCGGCCAATGCAGTGACGAGCGTGAGCGACCTGAGCGAACACGGCTTCGGCGAGCGCGACTTCGCCAAGATCGGCCTCCAGCCGTCGGGCCGCCTATGGGTGTCGACCTTCGTCGGCGAGATCCCCAATTCGTTCCTCGCCAAGGACACCACCGCGACGGCCCGCGGCTGCGACCAGCCGAAGGCGAGCGAGCGCAGCGCCGATCTCTACCTCCTGGACGAGACCGGCACCGCGCAACCGATCAGGCCGAAGCCGTAGGTGCGCAGCAGGCGGCGGGTGGCCGTGCGCCCCGTGGATCCGAGGCGACGATCAGTCCCGAAGCACGGTGCCCGCCCCGCCTGCGGCTCCACCCGCCAGCGCGTCGACGGCCCCGGTGAAGGTGTCGACGCCGGTGTCGAGGCGCACGCGCCCACCGCCACCGACGACCCCGAACGAACCGCCGCGCGCATGGATCGCGCCGGAGCCCGAGACGCTGCCGACGATGAGACGGATGGCCCCGCCCGAGCCCGCACCCGCGGTCCCGTTCGAGCCGCCGCCCACGCCGTCGGCGGCGACGAGTCCGTTCAGGACAAGGGTCTGCGCCGCGAGGTGTACGCGTCCGCCGCCGTGTCCGCCATGCCAGCTCGTCGAGCTGCCGTAGCCACCGCCCGATCCGAGCTCGAACGGCGAGGCCGCGTTACCGTAGAGCGGGTTCGGGCTGCCGCCGGCCCCGAGCCCGCCATAGGACCCGCCCTCGCCGGGGCTCGAGCCCGTGGCCACGTTGCCCAGCGTGCGCGCGCCCGCACCGCAGGTCCCCGAGAGCGGCGTGCACTGGCCCGCGTAGCCGCGGGCGCCGACGTCGATGGACGAGGTCGCATCCACGTTCGCGGTGCCGACGACCTCGACCCACAGGCCGCGCTCGACCACCGCGCCGGAGGTCACGGGGTGCGTCAGCACGGCCCCGGTCGAGAGTGTCAACGCGTCGACCACGACCTCGTCATGGAGGGCCACCCGCGCGCCGCCAGCGAGGATGACCGCGCCGGGTACGACGCGGCGGCCTTGCACCGCGTCGCCGATACTCACCTCGGCCGGCGCGTCGAGGACGAGGGTCGAGGTCGTGTTGGTCCCGATCGATCCGGTCACGCGATCCGAGGCGCGCACCAACAGGAGACCGTCGAGGCTCTCGGCGATCCAGGACGCGTCGGTCGTGACCTCGTCGTCGGCGACGGTGACCACGCGCACGCGTCCGACCTCGGACCAGGGTGCGGCCTCGTTGACGTGCGCGATGCCGCCGTTGTCGACGCGCAAGACCCCGCGCGCGCCGTCCTCGACGACCCAGAAGGTGCCGGGGCCGCCGTTTCGCGCGGCATTGACGCCCACGCCGCCGCGCACGTCACCAGCCTCGAGGTCGAAGGGATGCTGGTCGTCGAGGGCGCCGTAGCGCAGCGCGATGCGTCCACCACCACCGCCTGAGCCGGTGGCGATCGTCGCGCCGATGGCGCTCACGAGCCCGTCACCCCCGAGCACGTCGCATACCACGACGATCGATCCCCCCGCGCCGCCACCGGCGAAGGTGCCCGCCAGGGGTGGCAGCTCGCCGTCGGCGCGGAGCACGCCGTCGATGATGACGCGATCGGCCGCGAGGTGGATGCGGCCACCTCCGTGCCCACCCGGCCAGTTGGTGCTGTTGCCGTAGCCACCGCCGCCGCCGAGCGTCGTCGGGAAGAAGGGATCGCCGAAGGTCGAGCTCGGGGTGTTGCCGCCGACGCCGCCGTGGGACCCGCCGGACTGAGGGCCCGCGCCCGTGGAGGTGTTGCCGAAGGTCACACCGCCAGCCCCGCAGATCCCAGCGCGCGCGGTGCACTGCCCCGCGTAGCCGCGACCGGTGACATCGATGGCCGCGAGCGGTCCGACCTCGATCGACTGCGCGACGACGGCGAGTCCGCCTTCGTAGCCCGCCTCGGTCATGACGTGCGTGAGGACCGAGCTGCCCTCGAGCGTGAGCGATCGCACCGTCAGCGGCGAAGTCGCGACCAGCCGGGACGAGCCTCGCACGACGACGTCGGCGTCGAGCAGCTGCGGCTGGCTCGCGGGTGCGAAGCCGAAGGGGCGCGAGTCGGACGCGCCGCGGCCGCCGTCGTCGATGATGAACGTCGCCGCGCCGGAGTCGTCGGCGAGGTAGACCGTGCCAGGGCCACCGACCGAAGTAGTCGCCCCGGGACGTGCGTAGGTGTTGGCGCGCAAGGTGGCCGAGAGCGATCCGAACTCGAGGGCGACGCGGCCGCCGCCCCCGGATCCCGCGGTCGCGCGCGCGGTGATGCCGCCATCGGCGGTGATCGAGCCGGTGCCCGAGAGGGTGTCGGCGGTGACCCAGATCGAGCCGCCTGCGCCACCGGCCCCCTGGCTGGCATTGCCGGCGTTCAAGGGGTTCTCGAGCCCGTCGGCGGCGAGGCGGCCGTCGAGCGTCACGCTGGTCGCGACGATGCGCACGCGACCGCCGCCATCGCCTCCGTGCCAGTTCGTGCTGTTGCCGTAGCCGCCGCCCATGCCGAGCGTCGTCGGACGCTTCGGGTCGCCGTAGGTCGGCGCGCCCGCCCCGCCGCCGCCGATGCCGCCGTGGGATCCGCCCTGCTGCGGGGCACCCGCGGTCGCGGCCGAGCATGGGGTCCCCGGCCTGCAGGCCCCCTGGTAGCCGCGCGCCGTGACGTCGATCTTGGCGGCCGCGGCGACCGTGAGGACATCGACCACGAGCTCGAGGCCGCCCTCATACGTCGCGGTCGAGTCGACGTGGTTCAGGTGCGTGCGATCGCGCAGCTCGAGACGCGCGACCTTCAGCGGGGCGACCGCGACGAGCTGCGTCTGGCCGCGCACGATGAGGTCGAGGGCATGGTCGAAGGGCTCGGTGCTCGGGTCCCAACCCAGGGCGCGGTCTTCGACCCCAAAGCTGCGATCGTGATCGTCGACGACGAGCTGTGGGCGTGCTCCGGGTCGCGTCACGATCACGGTGCCCGGTCCGCCAGCCCGCGCCGCGTCCGGCGAGACCCCGGGCAACGTGGTGACCGCGTCGAAGTCGAAGGTCGTCGGCTGCGCGACCCTCACGGCGATCCGTCCACCGCCGCCGGCGCCGCCCATGGCACCGGCCGCCGCGCCGTCCGCGCTCATGACGCCGTG
>JAEUKJ010000141.1 GCA_016792665.1 Deltaproteobacteria bacterium
TGTCGGCCTCACGGCGCGTCATGTAGTTGTCCAGATAGAGGACCAGCCGCACCGAGATGTAGATCGAGGAGTAGGTGCCGAACGCGATGCCGAAGAAGAGGGTGATCGCGAAGTCCGAGAGCTGCGCGCCGCCGAAGGCCAGGATGGCGACGAGCGAGAGGAGCGTCGTGCCGCCGGTCAGCAAGGTGCGGGACAGGGTCTGGTTCACGGCCTTGTTCAAGAGGTCGATGAGGTCGCGTCCCCGGTGGCCCGAGATGGTCTCGCGCACGCGGTCGTAGACGATGATCGAGTCGTTGATCGAGTAGCCGATGATGGTCAGGACCGCGGCGAGGATCTGCAGCGAGAACTTGAGATCGAGGGCCGCGACCACACCCATCGTGACGATGGCGTCGTGGAGGAGCGCGATGACGCCGCCCGGCGCATAGCGGAAGTCGAAGCGCAGGGTCACGTAGATGAGGATGCCGATGAGCGAATAGAGGATGGCGAGGAAGCCATCGTTCAGGAGGTCGGCACCGACCGAGGCCGACACCATGGCCGAGCTCTCGACCGCCACGAACTTCGCCCCGAAGTCCTTCGCGAGCGCCTTCGAGAAGGCGACCTGGAGGGCCTCGATCTCGACCGTGAAGCGCTTGTCGCTCTTGCCGGCGATGGCGTCGTCGCGGCGCTTCTCGAAGTCGGCCTTGGTCGGGAGCGCGGTGGTCGCGGTCTCGGCCTGGCCCCCACCCTCGCCTTCGCGCTCGCTGTCCTGGCGCTGGAGGTCGACGTCGCGGAGGAACTCGACCTCGATCTGGCGCTCGAAGTCGGCCGTCACGGTGATCGACTCGAAGCCCAGGGCCTTGTCGGCGAAGAGCTCCTTCAGCTCCTTCTTGCGGGCCGCGATGTCGGACTCCTGCGTGAAGGTGAGGTAGAGCGTGTCGCCGGCGTCTTCCGAGCTCGCGACCTTGGTCTCGGGCCCGAAGCGCTCCTTCAGCTTGGCGATGATCGCCTCGCGCTTGGGGGCGTCGACCAGCGAGGTGACCTCGGTGTAGACGAGGAAGCGATCGACGTCCTTGCCCGCGATGCGGTCACCGGCGCCAGCGCCGAAGTCCTGGACCGAGACGGTCGAGTCCTTGCGCTTCAGCTCGCTCTCGAGCATCGCGCCGACCGAGTCGGCGATCTTGCTGCGCTGGTCGATGGCCCCACGCTCGAACGCGACGATGGCGGAGCTGCCACCGTTGAACTCGATGCCGAGGTTGAGCCCCTTGGCGAAGAGGAGGATGAGCGACACGGCGGTCAGCGAGACGGAGAAGATGAAGGCCTTCTTCCGCTGGGCCATGAAGTCGATGTTGGTATTCGGCTTGATGAAGGTGAACATCGCCAGGCCTCAGATCGAAAGGGCGGTCGGCTTCTTCGCAGCGACCCAGTAGTTGAAGACGAGACGCGCCACGAAGACCGAGGCGAAGACCGAAGTCGCCAGACCGATGATGAGAGTCACGGCGAAGTTGTGGATGGGACCACTGGTGAACTGCATCAGCACGAAGCCCGTGAGCGCCGTGGTGATGTTGCCGTCGACGATCGAGGAGAGCGCCTTCTCGTAGCCGAGGTCGACCGCGATGCGCGGCGTCTTGCCGGCTCGGATCTCCTCTCGGATGCGCTCGAAGATGAGCACGTTGGCGTCGACCGCCATACCCATCGTGAGGATGATACCCGCGATGCCCGGCAGCGTGATGGCGGTGTTGAAGCTGACCAACATCACGAAGATGAGCAGGATGTTGAAGGTCAGGACCACCGCGGCGATGACGCCCGAGATCCGGTAGTAGAGGATCATGAAGCCGGCGACGAGGATGAAGCCGATGATGAGCGCGGTCGCGCCGGCCGAGACCGAGTCGCGGCCGAGGCTGGGGCCGACGGCGTGGTCGTGGACCTTGTAGACCGGCGCGTTGAAGGCGCCCTTCTCGAGGACCTGGGTCAGCGCCTGGGCCTCTTTGGCGGCGCGAGCACCACCAGCGCCCATCGTGATCTCGGCGCGGCCGCCACCGATCTTCGACTTGATGACCGGCGCCGACTGGACGTCGTCGTCGAGCATGATCGCCAGGTACTCACCGATGTTGGAGCCCGTCGCGTCCGAGAAGAGCTGGGCCCCCTCCCCGTTCATGTCGAGGTAGACGGCCGGCTTGCCTTCCTGCGAGTAGTTCATGCGAGCGCGAGCAAGGTTCTCGCCCGTGAGCTCGACCTTGGCGTTCAGGTAGACCGCCTGCCAGTACTTGTCGTCGATGACGCCATCGCGATCGGTGTCGTCTTCGCAGTGCTCGTACCCGATGATGTGGTTGGCCGGCACCGTGAGGGTGCGGACGAAGCGGGCGAGCTCGCTCTTGTTCTTGGCGCGGATGGCACCGCCGTAAGCGGCGCACTCGTGCTGGCCACCGAGGCGGACTTCCATCGCCGCGGCCGACGGGTTCGTCGCCTTGAAGGCGTCGAGCTTCGTCTTGACCTCGGCGCTGCCGAGCCAGGGCTCCTTGCGGTCGACAAAGCGCATGGTCAGGCGGGCGGTCCGGCCGAGCACCGAGCGGACGACGTCCATCTGGGTCTCGTCGACGCCCGGGATCTGGACCGCGATGTCCGAGTCACCGGTCACGCGCACGTCGGGATCGATGAGGCCCATGCCGCCGACGCGCTTCTCGAGATCGTCGCGGGTCTTCTTGACGACCTCGCTGCGGATCTTCTGCGCCTCCTGGTCGGGGAGGTAGACGGTGACAGTCTTGTCGGTCGCGGAGGCCGAGTACTCGAGCGTCTCGTCCGGCTTCTGCGAACGGCTCTCGAGCGCGTCGTAGGCCGCCCAGGCGCCATCGTCGGCCAGCGTCACAGTCGCCTTGTCGAGATCGACGACGGTGACCTTGATGCGGGCGCGGTAGGCGTCCTGCTTTTCCTTGGGCAGGTCACCCCAGGTCTCGTTCGCGGTCTTGGCGAGCTGCTCGGCGATCGCGGCCTGGAGCGTCTCGGCCGTCTTGCGGGTCTTGCCCTCGACCGCCTGCTTCCAGTCCACCGTGTAGCGGAGCTCGAGCCCACCGGCGAGGTCGAGACCGCCGCGGATGTGCTTCTTGAAGGGCCACCACGACGGCATGTCCACCGCCGACGGGAGGGCGTAGGCCACCGAGAACCCGAGGAGGGTCCACGTGAAGATGGCGCGCCAATTGCGTTTCTTGTTCATCGAGAGAGGCTCCTAGCTCGCGCGCGCCCCGTCGTCACGAGGTCCGCGGTTTGAGCGCACGGGACGGGTCAGGTCCCGGGCTGCTGCGGGTTCTGGTTCAGCGTGGTGGCGGTCTGCTCGTTCGCGATGCCGCCGACGTAGCCCTTGAGGATCTTGATCTCGGTGCCCTTGGCGATCTCGATCGTGAGGACGTTGCCGTCGACCGACACGATTCGGCCGTAGATGCCGCTCGAGGTGATGACGGCGTCGCCGCGCTTCAGCGACTCGACCAGCTGCTTGTGCTGCTTGGCACGCTTCTGCTGCGGGCGGATGAGCAGGAAGTAGAACAGCACCAGCATGCCGAGCATGAAGATGAGCTGCTCGGGGCCACCACAGCCCGGGGGCTTGGCGCCAGCGACGGGAGCGCCGGGTGCGCCACCGGCCGCGGGAGCGGCGGGCGTGCTCTCGACCTGGGCGAGAAACCCATGCGCGGTCGCGAAGAAATCGTAGATGCGGTCCAAGTTCAGACTCCCGGCCGAGGTGACCCCGGCGCCAGAGGGCGGTGACGCATATCAGAAGGGTCCAGGGGGGTCAACGACGACTTCGGGCCCCGCACGAAGCGGCGCGTCACAGTTCGCCATGCGGCGCAGGGGGGCGCCGGCCCTAGACTTCGGCTGCGCGAGGGGGGGTGGAGGAGGCCTGGCGAGTCGGGTCGTCGGGGTCGACCCCGCGACGAAGGAGGTGCTCGGCGCGATAGCTCGCGAAGGTGCCAGCGTCGAGGGCGGCCCGCGCGCCGCGCATCAGATCGAGGAGGTAGTGGAGGTTGTGCAGGCTCGCGAGGGTCGCAAAGAGGATCTCGTTGGCCTTGCTCAGGTGGCGCAGGTAGCCGCGCGAGAAGTTGCGGCATGTATAGCAGGCGCAGGCGGCGTCGATGGGGCGGTCGTCGGTCCGGTGCTTGAGGTTCCGGATGTTGAGGTCGCCGTCGGCCGTGAGCAGGCGTCCATTGCGGGCGTTGCGGGTGGGCAGCACGCAGTCGAACATGTCGACGCCGTGCGCGACCGAGACCAGGAGGTCCTCGGGCGTGCCGACGCCCATGAGGTAGCGGGCCTTGTCGACGGGCATGGTGGGCGTGACGGCGGCGATGGTGGACCAGGTCGCGGCCCGGGACTCGCCGACCGAGAGACCGCCCAGCGCATAGCCGTCGAAGGGCAAGGCGGTGAGGTCGGCGAGCGACGCCCGGCGGAGGTCGAGGTCGATGCCCCCCTGGACGATGCCGAAGAGCTGGTAGCGATCGTTGGTGCGGGCGTCGATGCAGCGGCGGGCCCAGCGCGCGGTGCGCTCCATCGCGGCGCGGACCTCGGGGACCGGGGCCTGGCCGGGCGGGCAGTGATCGAAGGCCATGATGACGTCGGAGCCGAGCGTCTCCTGGATGGCGATCGACTTCTCGGGCGTGAGGAGGTGGCGCGAGCCGTCGAGGTGCGAGGCGAAGGTGACGCCGTGCTCGTCGATCTTCGAGAGGTCGCGGAGGCTGAAGACCTGGAAGCCGCCGCTGTCGGTGAGGATGGCGCGGTCCCAGCCCATCATCTTATGGAGCCCGCCGAGCGCGTGGACGACCTCGGGGCCGGGGCGGAGGTAGAGGTGGTAGGTGTTCGAGAGCAGGATCTCGACGCCGAGCTCGTGGAGCTGGGCCGGGGTGACGCCCTTGACCGTCGCCTGGGTGCCGACCGGCATGAAGACCGGGGTCTCGACCGTGCCGTGGAGGGTGTGGAGGCGGCCGCGCCGAGCACGGGTCGCGCCATCCTCGCCCAAGACCTCGAAGCCGATCTTCATCGGATGAGCATCCCATCGCCGTAGCTGAAGAAGCGGTAGCCTTCGGCGACGGCGTGCCGGTAGGCGGCGAGGACGGGCTCACGCCCGGCGAACGCCGAGACGAGGACCAGCAGCGTCGAGCCAGGGAGGTGGAAGTTGGTCATCAACTGATCGACCACCCGAAAACGGAACCCCTCGCGAATGAAGAGGCGTGTCTCGCCGGAGGTGGGGACGACGGCGCCGTGGTCGGCCGCAACCGCCTCGAGCGTTCGGACCACGGTCGTGCCGACCGCCAGGACCGGACGTCCCTCGGCCCGGGCGCGAGCGATGCGGGAGGCGGTGTCCTCCGGCACGGCGTAGCGCTCGCCGTGCATCACGTGATCGGCCAGGCGCTGGACCTTGACCGGGGTGAAGGTGCCGGGCCCGACATGCAGCGTGACAAAGGCCGTCTCGGCGCCGGTCCGGCGGACGCGTTCGAGGAGCTCGGGCGTGAAGTGGAGGCCGGCGGTCGGGGCGGCGACGGCCCCGGGCTCGCGCGCGAAGACCGTCTGGTAGCGGTCCTTGTCCTCGGGGCCTGGAGCGCGTTCCATATAAGGGGGGAGAGGGACCTCGCCCGCGAGGTCGAGGAGTTCCCAGAGGGTGCCGAGGTCGGGCGGGAAGGAGACGACCAGGCGCCCGCCGGGCTCGGCTTCCTCTATATAGAGAGCGAGGGCACCGCTCGGCGTTGTGACGTGGATGGTCTGACCAGGGGCGAAGCCCTTCGAGGCCCGACCCATCGCCTCGAAGCGACCCGGTCCGAGGGCGCCGAGCGCGAGCAGCTCGACCTTGCCGCCCGTGTCCTTGTGGCCGCGAAGCCGCGCCGGGACGACCCGCGTGTCGTTCATCACGAGCAGCTCGTCGCCGCGGAGGAGCTCCGGAAGGTCTTTGATGACGCGGTCTTCCAGGCGTCCGCCGCCGTCTGCGCCGGGCACGGCAGAGCCCCGCGCGAGGGTCAGGAGGCGGGCACCCGAGCGGTCGGCCGGAGGGGTCTGGGCGATGAGCGCGGGGGGCAGATCGAAGTGGTAGTCGGAGAGCGTGGGCTCGGCCAAGGGGTCGGCCCCGCTGCTCGGCGGCTGGGAGGCGTGGTTCGGGGGCCCGTTCGTCACGGCGCCCTCCTAGCAGGCCGGCCACGCGCCTAGCAAGCGCCCAGAGAGGGTGGCGCGCCGCCGACCGATCCGGTCGGGCGGACGTGAAACGAGAATGGCATGTGTGAATATCGTTTCACGGGTCGGGTGGCGACTCTCGGTGAGTGATCGCCGACCACCCTCTGATCGGGGTCCGCTGATCCGGCTGAGCGTCGCAAGGGGGGCGAAGATCCGCCAAGTCGACCGGCTCGGGGTCCGCGAGCAGGGGTGATGCTCGGATCCTCGCAAGCCCGCAGCCCGGGCGGTCAAGGCGGCATTTCAATGCAACTCGTTGATTTCAATACGTTCACGTTTTGAATGTGGCAGGCCGATCCGACTCTCGATCGCATCCCATGCGCTTTTGGGCCGATTTGCTGTTGACAGGGTGGATCCATCGTTTCTACGATTCGCCCGAAATCGCACCGCGGTGGTGCTCGACCGCCTCTGCGCTCGTCCGGAACCTCTTCCGGCGGGCGACCGACGCGTTCGGTCACCGACCATGATACGTGCGGTTCGATGCCGAGGACGGCGCTCGCGAGAGCACTTCGCCCGACGGCCTCGTGCATGAAAAAACCAGTTTCTGGAAAGCGAAGGCGGCCGATGACCGGGGCCTTCGCGAAACATCGGACAGGGGAGAATCGAAATGACCAAGGCTGAATTCATCGACCACGTTCACGGCGCTCTCGACAGCAAGCTCACGAAGAAGGACACCGGGACTGCCGTTCAGGCCGTCTTCGACGCCCTCCTCGCGGCGATCAAGCGCGATGGCCGCATCTCCTACCCGGACTTCGGCACCTTCACCGTCAAGACCCGCGCCGCGCGCCAGGGCCGCAATCCCCGCACGGGCAAGACGCTGACCATCGCCGCGTCGAAGACCGTCGGCTTCAAGGCCGCCCCGAAGCTCAAGACCTCGATCTGATCGAGGCCGATGAGAGCCTGGCTCTGCCAGGCCTTCGGCATAGCCGAGCTCTCACAAACCCGATGACCGACCCGCTGGGCGGTCCGAAATGATACGGAGAAGAAAATGACCAAGGCTGAGCTGATCGACCATGTCCATGGCACGCTCGAGGGTGTTTCGAAGAAGGAGACCGGCGAGATCGTGCAGGCGGTCTTCGACACGCTGACCCTCGCCATCAAGAACGGCAAGCGCTTCTCGTACGCCGGCTTCGGCACCTTCAACGTGAAGGAGCGCGCTGCGCGCCGCGGGCGCAATCCCCGCAGCGGCAAGGAGATCACCATCCCCGCCTCCAAGTCGGTCGGCTTCAAGGCCGCCCCGACCCTCAAGGGCGAGCTGTGAGATGATGGCACTCTCGCTTCACGGCGAGAGTGAGTCGATCGGGAAGAGGGCGCTCCTTCGCGGAGGCGCCCTTTTTCTTTTTCGCGGGTCCGACTCGGCGGACCGTCTCGGCCCCTGGCGAAGGGAGGCCGGTCACGTCAGCTGGGGTTGGCGGGCTCGCGCAGGAGTCGGCGCACCGTCAAGAGGTCCTCCCACGCGGCGCGCTTCATGCGCGGGGTGCGGAGGAGATAGGACGGGTGGTAGCTCGAGATGATGGGCGTCCCGTGCCACGAGCCGACGCGCTTGCGCAGCTCGCCGAGGGAGGCATCGACCCCGACGACATTGACCGCGGCAAATCGTCCGAGGGTCAGGATGACGCTCGGCGAGATCGCCTGGAGCTGGCGATGGAGAAACGGTGAGCACGTCGCGATCTCGTCGGGCAGCGGATCGCGATTCTGCGGCGGGCGACACTTGATGACGTTGCAGATGTAGACGTCGTCGCGTTTCAGCCCGATGGCCGCGAGCATGCGCGTGAGCAGCTGACCCGAGCGACCGACGAAGGGCTCGCCGGTGAGATCCTCTTGCTGACCCGGGGCCTCACCGACCAGCACGAGGCGCGCGTTCGGGTTGCCGATGCCGTAGACGATGTTCTTGCGCTCGCGCCCCAACCGGCAGCGTTGGCAATCTCCGAGCTCGTCGCGCACCTGCTTCAGTCCGGCCTCACCCGGGGAGACGAGACCGGTCGGCGGCGGGGCGACCGGGGTCGCGCCCGAGGCGGCGCGCGGCGAGACACGCGGCGAGGGCATCGACGGCGGCCGTTGGGTCGGCGTGCGCGGCGCGGTCGGAGTCGTGGGTCGCGCGGCGGGCGCTTCGCTCGGCGGGGCCAGCGGCGGCGGTGGGGACGAATCGACCCTCGGCGGTGCGGTCGCGGGGCGCGAGGCCGGGAGGCGCGGCGCGGGTGCGACGGCGACCTCGTCCATCGGCGCCTCGAGCCCGCCGGTCAGCGTCGCCCACTCGAGCCACGCGCGCAGATCGGAGGCGAGGTCGGCGGCGAAGCGCTGAGCCTCGACGCGGGACTCGCGATCGATCTCCGCGTCTGCACCGATCATGTCGGCGTCGTGGCGAGGGGCGCTCATGGGTGGCTCGCTTCGAGCGTCGCGCGATGCGCGCTGAGCGTCGGGGCGAGGTGCGCGACGAGCGCGGTCGCGAGCGCGTCCTTCGCGGCACGATCGAAGGTCGTGACGGAGCCGTCCCGGGCGAAGAGCTGGCCCGCGTTGTCGCCCGGACCGAAGCCGAGCTCGGCGGTGCTGACGTCGTTGGCGAAGATCCAGTCGAGGTCTTTCTCGACGAGCTTCTGGCGCGCGTAGCCAGCGACGTCGTTCGTCTCGGCGGCGAAGCCGAGGAGGAGGAGGCGTGCGCGATCGGGCCGCCGCGAAAGTGACAGGAGAATATCAGGCGTGCGAAATAGGGGGAGTGACAGGTCACTCTCCGAGGCGCGCTTTTTGATCTTGGTGTCCTGTCGCTCACGCGGGCGGTAGTCGGCGACGGCGGCACTCATGACGAGGAGGTCGCTCGAAGGGAAGGCCCCTTCGAGCGCGGCGAGCATCTCGTCGGCGGTCTCGACGTCGATACGACGCGCGATGCCGACGGGCGTGCGAAGCGTGACGGGACCTGCGACGAGCGTGACCTCGGCCCCGCGTGCGGCGAGTGCACGTGCCAGCGCGAAGCCCATCGTGCCCGACGAGCGATTGCCGAGGTAGCGGACCGGATCGAGAGGCTCGTGGGTGGGTCCGGCCGAGACCAGCGCGCGCACGCCGACGAGGTCGTTCGGTGCGAGCACGGCGGCGGCGGCTTGGATGATCTCGGGTGGGTCGGGCTGGCGACCCGGCCCGGTGATGCCGCACGCGAGGAGGCCGACCCCGGGCTCGAGGAAGGTGTAGCGAGGCAGGGTGCGCAGGTGATCGATGTTGGCGGCGACGAGCGGGTTGCCGAGCATCTCGGTGTTCATCGCGGGGCACACGAGGACCGGGGTGCGGCACGCCATGATCGTCGTGGTGAGGAGATCGTCGGCGAGGCCGTGGCGGATCTTCCCGATCAGATCGGCCGTCGCGGGGGCGAGCACGATGAGGTCGACGTCCTTGCCGAGATCGGTGTGGACGATGCGCGAGCCGGCGTCGGCGCGCCAGAGGTCCTGGTAGACCGGGTGGCCGGAGACGACCTCGAGGGCGAGCGGTGAGACGAAGTGGGTCGCGGCCGCGGTGACGACGACCTGGACGTCGGCGCCGGCATCGCGCAGGCGACGCACGAGCTCGGGGCCCTTGTAAGCGGAGATGCCGCCGCCCAGGCCGAGGAGGATGCGCTTGCCGTCGAGGAGGCCCATGGGGCTGTCATAGACGCTCGGGGCGCGCCGGACAAGCGCGTGCGCGCCAGCGCGACCCGTGTGGAGGGGCAGGTCGCGAACGCACGATTCTGCTTGCGCGACCTGGGGTACCCTTGTAGAAGACCGGCCGCGCGCAGCGCTCGACGTGACATGCCGATGTAGCTCAGTTGGTAGAGCAGCTGATTCGTAATCAGCAGGTCGTCAGTTCGAGTCTGATCATCGGCTCCAGTCCTCGAGCGCTGCGCACCATGCCCCCCCAAGCCGTGCATCGCCTTTCAGTGATGCGCGGCTATTTTGTTTTCGGCACCCGTCGGCCAAGTCAGTCGGGCTCGGGGACGACGGCGAGGTGGCCTTCGGTGGAGGCCAGGGACAGGGCGCCGCGCGGGTCGGCGCCGCCAGATTGGGCGACGATGGACTCGAGGGCGGCGCGGGCCTGCGCGCGGATCGCCTCTGGAGAAGAGCGGCTG
>JAEUKJ010000189.1 GCA_016792665.1 Deltaproteobacteria bacterium
CCAGGTGACGGTCGCGGTCGAGCACGCGCGCAGCGGAGTCGGGTGGTCGGCGGTGGTCAGGGTCGCGCCCGAGGTGGTGCGCGCGGCGCTGCCGGGTGGGATCGGCGCGTGGAATGCGTACGCCATCCACGGGGTCGGCACCCGCCGCTACCTCGCCGCCGCCGCTGTGCCTCACGGGCAATACCCGGGACCCGACTTTCATCGCCTGGAGCACTTCGTCGCGCTCGCGAGGTGAGCGCGCGAAACTCGTGTGCGCAGTCGGCGAGAGGCGCTGCAACCTGGGCCGGCCGCAGGCCTTCAGCAACGGAAGCTGGTTCAACGAAGACGCATGTCAGGGGCTCGACGTCTGCGAGGACGCTCGGGCTACACCATCGTCGTCTACGAGGTCGGCAAGAAGTGCGGCGGCAACACCAGCTTTGGGGGCGTCGACGAGGGCTCCTGGCCGAGGACCTCGACTGCGTCAACGTCGGCGCGGGCCACCCCTACACGAACTGCGCCGTGTCACTCTCCGAGCGGAGCGCGGGCGAGGCGTCCATCCCCGTGCCGGCCTTCTGACCCGCACGCCAGCCCCGCGCGACGGCGCCCCCGCGCGAAAGTGTTAGATCTCGGGCAGGTGACGGCACCTTCGCGACATGAGACCTTCGCGCCGCAAGTGCGCACGGAGGATCTCATGGCGAAGTCGGCGAGTGGAAGAGTGAGAGGCTGGGCCCTCGGGCTGGTCGGCGGGGTGGGCATCATCGGGGCCGCGATCCCAGCGGTCGCGAAGTCGCCCGATCCGATCCCCGAGGCCGAGCTCACGCGCTGCGTCGAGTCGGCGCGGATGCGCCTCTGGGAGATGGCGGCGAGCAACGAGGCCGGGGTCTCCAACGAGCTCACCGCGGTCATCGGGCAGGCGGGGCTCTTCGGGGTCGCCCTGGACGCCAGGGCGGGCGCGGGGGGCACGACCGAGATCGTGTTCGCGTTCAACCAGGCGCCGCGGGTCGGGCAGGCGGGGACCTTCGGGGAGCTGCCTGTGACCGTGACCTCGGTGCGCCGATCGCACGCGACGGCCAAGGTGACGGGGACCCTCGACCAGGCGCGGGCCCAGCGCACCAAAGACCGCACCGTGAAGCTGGTCGGCGACGGCGCGGGCGAGAACGAGACGTTGTCGTCGTGGACCCTGCCCGCGGCCTACGCCGGTGGCACGGCCGTGTCGCAGGGAGTCGTGAACACGGCCGTCGAGGCGATGAGCGCCGCCGGCGGGTTGCCGTGGATCGCGTGGGCCGACCAGGGCGGCAAGCCGCGCAAGAAGCGCGTGAAGGTCCAGGCCGTGGAAGGCGAGCAGGGCGGCTGGGTGCCGCTCGAGGGCGGGGACTCGGCGATGCACCCGCTCTGGGTGATCGGGCTCGACCTCGAAAAGACCGGAAACGCCTACCTCTTCATCGCGATGAACGACAGCCCCGTGAGTGACACGACCGAGGTCTGGCGCCTCGAAAAGAGCAGCTGGAAGAAGGTCGCGACCGTCAGTGGCAATCTCTCGCAGGCCACGCGCGAGGCCGACGGCAGTGTCTCGCTGAAGTTCGAGAACTACCTCGATACCTCGGTGTGGCGCTTCGATCCCGGGACGCGGAAGATCACGCTCGGCTGCTCGCTCGACGACAGCGGCGAGACCACCGGCGGCGACGGCACGTTGAATTGGTCCGCGGTCTTTGCACCCGAAGGGGCGCGCAAGCTCGAGGGTGGTGCCGACACGGTCCCGCTGTTCATGGCGGCCGACGCCTCCGAGCCCGACACGCAGCTCGCGCGCGGGACCGCGGTCTGGCGTCTCCGCAGCACGAAGACGAACGGGGGCGGCAAGACCTATGTCGCGCTGGTCTCGCCCGACCCCAAGAAGGTCGCGAAGGGCCTTCGATCCGAAGCGGCTCGGGTCCTCATGACCGGCTGGGTTCCGACCAAGGACCTCGAGCGCTGAGTTCCACTCTCGCGGCATCTCATGGCCTGCGACATGGAACGCATGAGATGCGGCGAGCTCAGTTGCAGCTGCGCTTCACCTTGGGGAACTGCGGGTGCGTCGACGCGAAGACGCACCAATCCGCGTTCTCCTTGATCGGCGCGCCAGCGCCCTGGCCGCCGACTGTCCCGCACACCGAAATGATCTTCGACGGCGTGCAGTAGCAGAAGTAGTTGCCGAGGCTGTTCGCGTTGATGGGCGCGGCCTTCGTCCCGAGGCAGCACTTCCGGGCATCCACACTCTCTGGGGTCGGCGGCACACAGGCGAAGACGCCCGGCCCCTGTGGGTCGGGGTCGCCGACCGTCATGAGCACGTTGGGAGTCTGGTAGGGACGTACCAGCTCGGGCGTCATGGGCAGGTCGCCGGGGCCACGCGGATCGGAAGCCGCGGCCGAGCTCGCGAGCGATGACACGGCCAACCCAATTACCATGAGAATGACACGGGACGCAGACATGAGGGACCTCCAGTTCGACCGGTCCTGCACGAGGCGGCGACCGGGTGTGACGGGCGTCCGGACAGGGACCGGACTGCTGGATGCGGAAGGTCCCAAGTCTGCGAGGGGTCGGTCCCGACTGTCAAGCCGGGGGCGTCGTCAGGGCAGCGTGATCGGTTCGAACGGGCACGGCACGATGACGCGGGTTGCCGGTGCCACCGCGTGCACCTCGTCGGTGAAGGCGGCGAGGTCGTCCGAGGGCGCGGGGCGACCGACGGTGCATCGCTCGGGGGGCGCGCGCCAGTCGTCGAAGTGGTTCGTCAGGACGACCGGCGGGCCGCCCAGCGCCCGCATGAGGCGGCCGGTGTAGTCGAAGAGCTCGTCGCGCAGGCCCGTCGCGACGATGGCGACGTCGGGGCGGAGGCCATCGACCTCGCGCTCGATGAAGTTCGCGGTGGAGGCGAGGAAGAGGACGTGTCCGCCGATGCGCACGAGGTAGGCGAATGTGCCACCTTCGGCATAGTCGTCGAACGAGAGTGGCAATTTCGGATCGGCGGCGATATTCGCACCGATGACGGTCTTGTGTC
>JAEUKJ010000203.1 GCA_016792665.1 Deltaproteobacteria bacterium
CCGCGAGCTCCGCGGCCGCCTCACCGTGGTCATCGTGACCCACAACATGCAGCAGGCCGCCCGCGTCTCCGACTACACGGCCTTCCTCTACCAGGGCGAGCTCGTCGAGCACGGCCCGACTCGCGACGTCTTCACCCGCCCGACCCAGAAGCAGACCGAAGACTACGTGCACGGCCGCTTCGGCTGAGCCCCTGGGGACGCCCCAGCGCGCCACCTTCGGACACTTGCGCTCACGCTCCCTCACGCACCACCTTTGAAGGTATGCGTTCGCTCTCGACCCGGAGCGCTCGCCGCAGCGGACCGCGGCGACGCCTCGCCCGTCACACCAGGCTCTCGCCATGACCGCCCCACGACGCTACTGGGCCGGCGATGGCAGTGCCTTCACGCTGCGCGTCCTGCTCGACGAGGTGCTGCGCCGCGACCTCCCGCCGCATCGCCTCCTCGCCGAGAGCGGCTTCAACGCCCGCGACGCCGACAACCCCTTTGGCCGCATCTCGCGTGACGCCCTCTTCCGCTTCGCCGAGGGCGCCGCGACTCTGACCGGCGACCCCGCCTTCCACCTCGACGCCACCGCCCACGCCCAGCTCGGCGCCTTCGGTGCCGCCGACTTCGTCGTGACCACCGCCCCGACCCTCGGCATCGGCCTCTCGCGCGTCGCGGCCGGCTATGCCGTCATCAACTCGGGCCTGCGCATCGAACCGGTCGTCGGCACGCGCGAGGCCCGCCTGCGCCTCAGCGCCATCCACGAGCCCTTCCCCCACCCGGTCGACGTCGAGACGCTCGCCATCGCCACCGCCTCGCGCTCCCGCAGCGCCACCCACGGCAAGGCCGGCCCCGTCCGCGTCACCCGCACCGGCCCCGACCGCGGCTACCGCGCGCGCTTCGAGTCCCTCCTCGCGTGCCCGGTCGACTACGACGCCGACGAAGACACCATCGTCTTCGACCGTGCGACCTGGGACACGCGACCGGCCACCACGCACCCCGCGTTCGCGACCTTGTTCGCGCTCGTCGCCGAGCCGGTCGTCGCCGCACTCGTCCCGACCCCACCGCTCGCCGCCTCGGTCGCGTGTGTCATCGAAGAGCGCCTCGCCGACGGTGGCCTCAATGCCGCCCAGGTCGCGGCCGTCCTCGACGTCGCGCCGCGCACCCTCCACCGCCGCCTGGCCAGCGAAGGACGCCGCTTCGGAGAGCTCGTCGACGCGGTGCGCCTGCGTGTAGCCCAGCGTGAGCTCGCGCGTGGTCGCTCGGTCGGCGAGGTCGCCGAGCTCGTCGGCTTCTCGGAAGCCGCCGCCTTCTCGCGCGCCTACCGCCGCTGGACGGGTCACCCGCCCGGGGCTCATCGCGCCGGCCCTCCGAACGCTGGCGATTGACCGCTCCAGGCGGCCCAGCGTGCGCCCTGTTCTATCGGCCGCGACCCTGAGCGAATCCTGAGCGGCGCGCGTCGCGCGTTGCCCACGCGAACAGCGACGGCCTAGGTTCCGCCTATCCCCCGAGGAAAGCCGCGACGTCGCGCGGCTCTCACCGGCGGGGCTCGGCCGACGAAGTGGGCGTCGACCTTCGAGACTGCGGGTCTCGGCTGCGCACCTCCCACGCGTTCTGGAGCACCATGAGAAGCTCGTCGGACCCCGTTACACAGCGCGAGCGCTGTCGATCCCACACCTCGCTCCGCGCCGCGCTGCTCGCGACCGTACCGGTCCTCGCCCTGGCCGCCTGCGGCGAGTCGTCGCCGTCCAGCCCGAGCGTTGCGATCGGCGTGGCTCCCTTGAACCTGCCTGGCCTGACAGACGCCTGCTACTCGCTCACGGTCGAGAACGGCGCGTCGGAGACGGTCTGGTCGAAGTCCGGGATCTGCGCGACCGCGTTCGGTGACGCGCAGGGCAGCATCTCCTACGTCGGTCCGTGCGATGCCTCCGAAGGCGTCACCACCAACACCGTCACCCTCGTCCTCGAAGACCTCTTCGACGCCCAGGGCCGCATCGATCGCGCCTCCTATCAGAACCCCTGCGGCGACGCCTCGCTCGCCGCGAACGACCCGAACTACAACTACGATGGGTTCGGCGCCTGCGAGCTGACCTTCACCTGTCTCGCCAACGACGACGTCCCCGTCGGCTTCGACATCACCGTGATGCGCAAGGCGAACCAGGGCTTCTTCGACGTCGCCGTCAACTTCGAAGACATCTTCTGCTCGGCCAAGGTCGACTGCAACGACCCCACCTCGGGCGCCCCGCTGCAGCTCCTCTTCAACCCCGCCACCAACGAGCGCGACGCCACCGCGGTCGCCGCCTTCGCGTGCTACTCGGGCACGGCCCAGACCGTCCTCCACATGAGCGACGTGCAGATCGTCTGCCCGTCCTCGACCTACAGCATCATCCCGTCGGAGGGCCCGGGCAACCTCACCCTCGATGCGTCGACCGACGAAGTCCTCTTCGCCGCCGCCGTCTACGAAGGCGTCCAGGCGCAGGCCGGCCAGGGCCTCTCGACCTGGAGCGTCGCGCTCGGCATCGACGAGCTCGCGCTGCCCGCCACGGGCTGTAAGCTCGTCGTCGCCGCGACCGCCAGCGAGACGAGCTGGGCGAACGGCTTCATCCCGGCCGCCCAGACCAGCTACCCGGTCATGTCCGCCAACGTCGATCTCTCGATCGTCGCGGGCAACCTCACCTGCGGCCAGCACCCCCTGAACGGCCCCGCGAGCCAGCTCGTCACGACCTACATCAAGGTTGGCATCTACTCGAACACCACCTTCTGCAACGAGCTCGTCCCGGGCGCGACCGACCTCACCTCGACGCTGCCC
>JAEUKJ010000210.1 GCA_016792665.1 Deltaproteobacteria bacterium
ATGGCGCGAGCGCGGTCTCCACCAAGCTCGTCACCGCCAAGGCGGTGTCGCTCTCGGGAGAAAGCCTGACGGTCGTCGGTATCCACGGCGGCTCGCGCTACGAGCTCCCGTCGCTCGCGCGGGCGACGCCTTTTCCCTGGATGGCGGTGCGCCGCAGCGTCGCCCTCGACGACGGCACCGATCTCGTCGCGGGCTACTCGTGGCTCGGGCGCGTCATCGGCATGCGCCAAGAGACCCTCGACATGCGCGAAGCCTACGACCTCTCGGTCGCGCCCGGCCGGCGCTTCGCGGTCTGGGTGCGCCAGGTCGACCGCATGCTCGTGCGCCTTCGCTCGGGCGAGCCCACGCCCGAGGACATCGTGGTCGATCCGCTGACCGAAGCGGTCGCCATCAGCACCGACGGCGAGCACCTTTACGCCGCCCACACGGACGAGGTCGCGGTGTGGAGCGCGCTCGGCGTGCTGGAGGGGCTGCACCGCGCCGAAGGCATGGAGCTCGTGAAGGTGGCGGTCTCGGGCGACGGGCGCTTCGTGGCGGCGGGCGCGCGCGAGGGTACGGTCGTCCTCTGGCGGAGCGGCGAGGCCGAGCCCTGCGCCCGCTACTTCGACCACGACGAGCGCGTGCCGGCGCTCGCGTTCTCGACCGACTCGCGCTGGTTCGCGAGCGGGAGCTGGGACCGGAGCCTGCGCGTCCGCGACCTGGCGGCCATCGATGTCCCGGCGCAGGCCCTCATCGCGCGGCTGGAAGGGCGCTACGGCATGGATCTGGGCGAGGCGCTGGGGCGGCCGTTGCTCGGGGCGGGCACGGTAGAAAAGTGAGAGTGACTCTCAACTGAGAGAGACTCTCACTTGTTCGTCTGGGGGTCGCGCTTGCGAGACGCACTGTGAGGCCAGCGGGTTCGCGCCCGGCAGGCCCGCGAGTGGCGCGTGCAGGGACGCGTCGTGGGTGCCGCGCGGGCCGCGCCCGAGGGCGTGAGCGGCGGCGCTGCCGAGCGCGCGCGTGATGAGGGCCGGGCGCATGGACGGCGGCACCACGGCGCGGCCGAGCAGCGGGTTGTGGCCGCGGGCGCGCAAGACCTCGCCGATGCCGCGGTAGAGGTGGCTCGCGACCAGGATGGCGGGGCGCGCCTCGGCCGGGAGGAAGCGGATGCCCAGCGCCGCGGAGGCGTAGAAGCGGTCGGCGAGATCCAGGAGGCGGGCCACCGAGGGGGCCAGGGCAACGGCAGGGGACTCGCCGCGGGTGAGCGCCGCTTGCGAGGTGCCGGCCTGGCGAAGCCATGCCTCGGGCAGGTAGACGCGGTCGCGGGTCGCATCCTCGGCGACGTCGCGCGCGATGTTGGTGAGCTGCATCGCGATGCCGAGATCGATCGCGAAGGGGTGGGCGACAGGGTCGTGCACCTCGAAGACCGAGCACATGAGCAGCCCGACCGTGCCCGCCACGCGATACCCGTAGCGGATGAGCTCGCCCTCGTCCTGGACGCGCACCGGGCCGACGTCCGACGCGATGCCGGCCAGCAGCTCGCGCGCGGCGAGGCGGGCCAGGGGCCGATGCGCGGACCACTGCAGGAAGGCGCGCACGACTGGGTCGGGGGGCGGCGCGTGGTCGGCGCTCGAGGTCCCGGTGGGGGCGAGCTCGGCGATCATGCGCTCGGCGCGTTCGCGCGCGACGGACTCGGAGGGGGCGAGGTCGATGGCGTCGTCCGCCTCGCGACAGAAGGCATAGAGGACGGCGACCGGGTCGCGGAGGCGCCAGGGCAGAAAGCGCGCTGCGCGCGAGAAGCTCTTGGCGTGCTCTTGCATGACGGCACGGCAAGCCGCGACGACGGTCGGGTCGAGCTCGGGGTGTACATCGGCGTGACGCCACTTCATGACTGCGACACTTATGACACGCGGGCGGGAACGGTCACCATGCAAAGGTCCGAAGACGTTCAGGATGCCAATCGCGTGCGGGCCCCGGGGGCCGGCGGGACCACGCGGTCCAGGACCTTGGCGGTGCTGAGCACACCGGGGAGGCCGGCGCCGGGGTGGGTGCCGGCGCCGACGAAGTAGAGGCCGCCCACGTCCTCGCTGACGTTGTGGTAGCGGAACCAGGCCGACTGGGTGAGGAGCGGCTCGGGGCCGAAGGCGGCGCCGGAGACCGAGCGGAGCTGCTCCTGGAAGTAGTCGGGGGTCACGTAGAAGGACGTGGTCAGGTGTTTCCGGAGGTCGGGCAGGCAGCGGCGCTCGAGCTCGGTGTAGACCTTGTCGAGGTAGGCGTCGCCGAGCCCCTTGTCCTTGGACCAGTCGAGGCCGCTCTCGTTGTTGGGCACGGGCGAGAGCACGTAGAAGGTCTCGCGACCCGGCGGGGCGAGGCTCGGGTCGGTGGCGGTGGGGCGGTGTAGATAGAGGGAGAAGTCGTCGGCCAGGACCTTCTTCCGGAAGATGTCGTCGAGGAGGTCTTTGTAGCGCGGGCCGAGCACGATGGTGTGGTGCTTGACGTCCGGGTAGGTGCGGTCGGTGCCGAAGTAGGCGACGAAGAGGCTCATCGACTGCTTCTTGCGCGCGACCTTCTTGTCGTGGTGGGTCTTTCGCCAGCGGGCATCGATCATGCGCGAGTAGACGAAGGACGGGTCGGCGTTGGCGACGACGACGTCGGCGGAGAGGACCTCGCCGGCCGAGGTGCGGACGCCGACCGCCTTGCCGTTGCGCACGAGGATTTCCTCGACGGGGGTCGAGAGGCGGACCTCGACCTGGAGCTCGGCCAGGAAGCGGACGAGGCCCTTCACGATGGCGGTGGTGCCGCCCTCGGCGAACCAGACGCCCCAGGTGCGCTCGAGCCAGTGGATCAAGAGATAGATGGAGCTCGTGTGGAAGGGGTTGCCGCCGACGAGCAGCGGCTGGAACGAGAAGGCCTGGCGCAGGCGGTCGTCCTTCAGGTAGCGCGAGACGAGCTGGTAGACGGTGAGGTGGCTCTCGAGGCGGGCCATCGCGGGCACGACGCGGAGCATGTCCCACGGGGTCGAGAACGGGACGTCGGCGAGCTTGGCGTAGCCGATCTCGAAGATGCGGCGCGAGTGGTCGGCGAGCTTGCGATAGCCGTCGACGTCGCTCGGCGAGAGACGCCCGATCTCGGCGAGGATGCGGTCCTCCTCGCCGACGTAGTTGAAGTCGGAGCCGTCGGCGTAGCGCACGTGATAGAACGGATCGACCGGGACGAGCTTGTAGTAGTCCGAGCTCTGGCGACCAAAGAGCTGGAAGAGCTCTTCGAAGAGGTAGGGGGCCGTGACGACCGTCGGGCCAGCGTCGAAGGTGTGGCCTTCGCGCGTGAAGACCGCCGCGCGCCCGCCTGGCTGGTCGAGGGCTTCCAGCACCGTCACGTCGTAGCCGAGGTGGCGGAGACGCACCGCTGCAGCCAAGCCACCGAACCCAGAACCGATCACTACCGCGCGAGCCATTGAGACCTCCCGTGACCGCCCTCGTGTAACGCCGGGCCGGGGCGTGAGCAAGTGCAATGAACGATTTGGACGTTTCTGGTTTGATAACGTCCGTCGACGAGGCGCGGGCGCCTGGATGGTGGAGATCGGGGCGTCGTGTAACTTCGTGGGCGAAGTGTCTCAAGTCGCGGCGGCGAGCGACCGAAAGACCCTGTGTCGGGAACACGGTGCCCCTCGCGCCACGACCCGCGACCGCTTGAGAGGCGCAAGGCCTCCTCGACGGTCGGTTCCGAAAACCACGTCCCTGCTCGCGCCGACTGGCGCGCGGAGGCTCGGCGCGGCCGCTCTGTGGCCGGTGTCGAGCTCGGCCTCCGCCCAACGGGGACGAACATCGCGTTCCGCGGGAGTCGCCCCATGCGCCCGATCACGTCCGTTCTCTGTTCCGCGTCGTTGTCCTCGTTCTTCGTCCTGGGGATCGCGGCGCTTGGCGCTTCGGGCTGTGACGGCGGCGGCGAGCCGGTCAGCGTGGTGACCACGCCGATCGGGTGTGCCGTGGGTGGCGGCGAGGAAGACGGGTGCGGCCCGCACGCGAGCTGCGTCGAGGTCCTGGGCGTCGGCGCCTGCGTCTGCGACCCGGGCTTCGCTGGCGACGGGCAGACATGCGGCGACCTCGACGAGTGCCAGCGCGGCACGGCGGCGTGCGCGGACGACGCGACCTGCACCAACCTCGAGGGCGGCTACGAGTGTCGCTGCAACGCCGGCTTCTCGGGCAACGGCTTCACCTGTGACGACACCGACGAGTGCCAGCTCGCCTCGGCCTGTGCCCCCGAGGCCGACTGCGTCAACACGCGCGGTGGGTTCGCGTGCGAGTGCCCGGCCGGCTACGTCGGCGACGGCGTCACCTGCCAGGACGAAGACGAGTGTGCGGCGGGCGCCGACTGCGGCCCGGGCGCCGAGTGCATCAACACCGACGGTGGCTACGAGTGCGGCTGCGATGCCGGCTTCGAGAATCGCGGCGGTGGGTGCGTGGACGTCGACGAGTGCGCGCGCGGCACGGCGGCCTGCGATGTCGGCGCGAGCTGCACCAACGAGGACGGCGGCTACCGCTGTGAGTGCCCCGAGGGGACCGATGGCGACGGCGTGACCTGCACCGATCGCGACGAGTGCGCCGAGGGCGCCTGCCCCGCTGGGACCTGCACCAACTACTATGGGGGCTTCGCGTGCGAGTGCCGTCGCGGCTTCGAGGCGACCGGTGACGACTGCGTGGACGTCGACGAGTGCGCGCGCGGCTTCGACGATTGCGGCGAGCACGCGAGCTGCGTGAACAAGGTCGGCGGCTACGAGTGCAAGTGCGAGAGCGGGTACGTCGCGGGGGCGAAGGGGTGCGTCGACATCGACGAGTGCGCGCTCGGGGCGTGTGGCGAGCATGGCGTGTGCACCAATACGGACGGCGGATTCGGATGCGGCTGTGAGGCCGGCTTCGAGCGTCGGCTGGGTGCGTGTGTCGACATCGACGAGTGCGCGGCCGGCGCGTGTGCCGCCGGTGCGAGCTGCGTGAACACGGCGGGCGGCTTCGCGTGTGCGTGCCCGGCCGGCTTCGAGGGCGACGGCACGGTGTGCGAGGAGATCGACGAGTGCGCTCGCGGCCTCGACGACTGTGACGCGCTGGCGACCTGCACCAACACGGTGGGCGGCTTCGCGTGCGCGTGTCCGGCCGGCACGGTCGGCGATGGACGGGCTTGCGCGGACCTCGACGAGTGCGCGAGTGGGGACGCCGGGTGCGATGTGCACGCGACCTGCACCAACACGGTCGGCGGCTTCCGCTGCGACTGCGACCCGGGCTTCGAGGGTGACGGCCAGCACTGCCAGGACAGCGACGAGTGCGCCAACGGATACGCGGACTGCGGCCCGGGCGGCGCTTGCAAGAATACCGAGGGAGGCTTCGAGTGCGGCTGCCAGGACGGCATGGCGCCCGGCCCGTACGGCGGGTGCGTGGACGTCGACGAGTGTGGTGCCGGGACTGCGCAGTGCGACGGACCGGCGGTGTGCCACAACACCGAGGGCGCTTATGTCTGCCTGTGCGCCAGCGGCTATCAGGAGGTCGGTGGGCGCTGCGTGGACGTCGACGAGTGCGCCCAGGGCGAGACCCTCTGCGATGCGAACGCGTCGTGCCAGAACACGGACGGCGGCTTCGTCTGCGCCTGTGCCGCGGGCTTCGAGAAGGTCGGCGGGGTGTGCGTGAACGTCGACGAGTGCGAGCGCGGGGTGGCCGACTGCGACGCGAACGCGGCGTGCACCGACGTCGAGGGGGGCTTCCTCTGTGGGTGCCTGCCGGGCTTCCGCGGGGACGGCCGGAGCTGCGAGGACATCGACGAGTGCGCTGATGGTGATGTGTGTGGAGGCGCTGCGTGCGTGAACTTCGCGGGCAGCTACTCGTGCGGAGCGTGTCCGAACGGCTATCGCTGGACCGGTGGGCGCTGCGAGGACATCGACGAGTGCGCCGATGGCGAGCCGTGCGGCGGCGGGACCTGCACCAACACGGCTGGCAGCTATGCGTGTGCGTGCCCGGCCGGGACCGAGGCGACCATCGGCGGGTGCAAGGACATCGACGAGTGCGCGAACCGGGGTGCGGCGTGCGACCCGAACGCGTACTGCGTCAACGTGTTCGCGGGCTATCGCTGCGAGTGCGGGGCCGGCTTCCGCGGGGACGGGGCGTCCTGCAGCGACGTGGACGAGTGCGACGAGGGCACGGACGCGTGCGGTGACGCGGCGCGCTGCGTGAACACCGATGGCGGCTACGAGTGCGAGTGCGGCGACGGCTACGAGGGTGACGGGGTCTTCTGTGCCGACCGCGACGAGTGCGCCGAGGGGGCCGATGTCTGCGAATCGAATGCGGTCTGCGAGAACCGGGACGGCGGCTATGCGTGCGAGTGCGAGCGCGGCTTCCAGGGCAACGGCTTCCAGTGCATCGATGTCGACGAGTGCGCAGCCGGGTGGGACTCGTGCGATGCGCACGCGACCTGCGCCAACACCGAGGGTGGCTACCGCTGCGCGTGCGCCGAGGGTTGGGAGGGAGACGGCCAGACCTGCACGCCGGTCACGTGCCCGAGCGAGGCGCCGGTGCGCTGCGAGGTGCATGGGGTGACGAGCTGCGTCGTCGGGCGCTTCCTCTGTGATTGCGCCGACGGCGAGGTGAAGTGCCGCGCCGATGGCACGTGCGTGCCGGAGGACCAGGCCGAGAGCCTCTGCACCGTGGCGCCGAGCGAGGCCGAGGCGCCGTGCCAGGGTGATCGTCAGTACCGCTGCGACGACGGCGTGTGCCGGATCGGGGCGTGGGCGTGCCCGTCGCCGCGGGTGTGCGCGGCGGGTGAGCGGTTGTGTTCGGACCTGTCGTGTGCGCCTGAAGGTGTGGCGTGCCCGGTGGCCGAGGCATGTGGCGAAGCGACGCCGTTCCGCTGCACCGATGACTCGTGCGCGGTGGACGCCGAGCACTGCCCGACGCAGCCGACGTGCGACGAGGCCGGGTGGGTCGTGTGTGGCGATGGGACCTGCGCGCCGAACGAGGGGCAGTGCCAGGCGAGCGGGTGCGCGGCGGGCGAGCGCATGTGTGCCAGCGGCGAGTGTGGCGCGACGTGCGGCGGCGGGGTCAGCTGCGGGACCGACAGCTTGTGCGAAGATGGCGCTTGCCGGGTCGCCTGCGGCGAGTGAGTCGGGGGCTGCGGCGGGCGTCTGCGGCGTCGGG
>JAEUKJ010000272.1 GCA_016792665.1 Deltaproteobacteria bacterium
TCGGGCTCCTCTTCGAGCTGGGTCGCCACGACGAGGCGGCCGAGGTCCTGGATCTCCAACGCGCCGCGGGCGCCTTCCAGCTCGAGCTGCTCCGCCTCTCCGGGCGCCCCGATCTCGCCGCCGACCTGGCCCGCCTCGCCGACGCCCGCGCCAAGAACGAGGCCGCCCGCGAACGCCTGAAGGCGGCCTACGACCAGCCGCGCGCCACTCGCGCCAAGCACGCCGTCGACGCCCTGGTCGAGGACCTGAAGGCCAGCGACGCGGCGCTTTCCCCGCTGCTCGCCTCGCTCGAGCGCTCGTCCTCGATTCCCCTCGCCTCCAAGGCGCTGGCCCGGGCCCGCGAGCGGCTGCCGCGGGGCACCGCCATGGTCGAGTACTTCGTCGCAGCCGACGCGCTCTACCTCTTCGTCCTGGGGCCTGCCGCGCGCGCCAAGGGCACCCCGAGAACGACCCTCGCGGCCCGCAAGGTCAAGGTCGGCGCCGCCGAGCTCGCGCGCACCATCGACCGCTACCGCCAGCTCCTCGCCACCGACTCCGCCCTGGCCGAACCGCTCGGACGCGACCTCTACCGCTGGCTCCTCGCCCCCGCGATGGAGGGCCTCGACGCCGAGACCCGCCACAGCACGACCTTCCTCCTCCTGCCCCACGGCCCCCTGGCCGCGGTCCCCTTCGGCGCCCTCGTGACCTCCGCGCCCGGCGCCCCGACCCGCTACGCGCTCGAAGACCTGCGCCTCGCCATCACCTCGGCCCAGAGCCTCGCCCACCTCCTGGCCGGGCCGCGTACGCGCGCGGTGGTCGGCCCCATCCTCGGGCTGGTCGACCCCGACGGGACGCTGTCCGAGGCCCGCGCCGAGCTCGACGAAGCCCCGCTCCCGACCACACTGCTGGCGGGTCGCGACGCCACCGAGGCACGCATGCTCGGCGCACTGCGCGCCGCACCGGCGACCCGCATCCTCCACTTCGCGACCCACGGCCGGGCCGCGGCCGACCCCCTGCGAAGCGCTCTCCTCCTGGCCTCGGGCCCTCTCGAGGTGCGCCGCGTCGCGACGCTCGGCGGCACGCGCGCCCTCGACGGCATCGGCCTGGTCGTGCTCTCGGCCTGCGAGACCGCCCCCGCGCTCGGCGACCGTCCCGGCGAGCTCCTCTCCCTCGCGGACGGCTTCGCGGTCGCGGGGATCCCGACCCTCATCGGCACCCTCTGGGAGGTCGACGACCGCGCCACCCGCCTCCTCTTCAACCGCTTCTACCTGGCGCTCGCCGACCCCAGCCGCGGCGATACCCTCGAGGCCCTGCGCGCCGCGCAGCTCCAGGTCTCGAGATTCGAAGAAGGCGGGCGCCGTCCGTTCGCGGATCCACGTTACTGGAGCGCCTTCCAGCTCATCGGCGACTTCCGATGAAAGACACATTCATTCTTGAATTGGGCGCCGCCCGTGGTATTCGCGGGCTCCCTCGAAAAGACCTCAAGTTCTGCTTCTCCGTGCCCGATAAGCTCTCCCGGGGGTAAACCGTGCTCTGTCCGAGGTGCCGATCCACCTGGCCCGATGACCGCGCTCGTTGTCCGAGCGATGGCTGGAAGCTCGTCAAAGACGAGCGCGGCCTCGTGGTCGCGAGCCGCTTCGTCGTCGAGTCGCTGCTCGGCGTGGGCGGCGGTGGCAGCTCGGTGTGGGTCGCGAGAGAGACAGCCGCCTCGCGCCAGGTCGCGCTGAAGCTCCTGCCGGTCACCGACGCCCAGGAGGCCGCCCGCTTCGAGCGCGGCGCCATCCTCTCGGAGAGCCTCACCCACCCGCAGATCGCGCGCGTCTTCGAACACGGCCGCGACAGCGACCTCCTCTGGATCTCGATGGAGCTCCTGGCGGGCGAGACGCTCGCGAGCCTCATCGCCTCGACGCGCTCCGTCGACCCGCGTGACGCGGTCCTCATCGCCGATCAGATCTTGTCGGCCCTCGAGCACGCGCACGCCGCCGAGATCGTCCATCGCGACCTGAAGCCCGCCAACCTCTTCGTGACCGGACACGTCGCCGCCCCGCCCGGCGCCCCGCTCGCCCTCGGTCCCGAGGCCCGCATCCTCATCCTCGACTTCGGCATCGCGCGCCTCGTCGGCCCGAGCGCAGCCGAGCGCTTCGGCCCCTTCTTCCCCGACGACGACCCCATCGCGCCCGAGCTCGAGACCGAGGTCACCGGGCAACACCGTATCTGCGGCACACCCGAGTACATGGCCCCCGAGCAGATCCTCGGCGCTCCCCCCGACGTGCGCAGTGACCTCTACGCCCTGGGCGTCATCCTCTATCGGATGATCGGCGGCCAGCTCCCCTTCCGCGCCCGCACGCGCTACGAGATCTACCACCGCCACCTGCACGAGGTTCCGCCGCCCCTGCCGCCGACGGTCCCCGCGCCCCTACCGCTGGCAGCGGCCATCCATCGCGCCCTCGCCAAGAAGCCGGAGGACCGCTTCCAGAGCGCCGCGGCGATGCGCGAGGTGCTGCGCGCCGCCATCGGTCTCCCGCCGGTCCCGCGGCCCAAGCTCTTTCCCACCGAGCCCGGACAGGCGCGCCCCGTGTCGGCGCCCAGCCCCACGAGCGCGCCTGCGCACTCCGCCGAGGCCTCGGAGGCAGCGCCAGGCCTGCGCGTGCTACCGCAGCCCGAGGCAGCGGGACCGGACCCGACGCCAGCAAACGCGCCGTCGACACCGCACGAGGTCCCGCCGCACCGGACCTACCTGCGCGCGCTGGTCGTCGCCGCGCTCATCGCTGTCGCCATCCTCCTGGCGTTCCTGGTACTCGGCGGCAGCGACAACGGCGAAGTCGCCGCCCACCCCGGGGACGCGCCGGTCGCGACCACCAGGCACTGAGGCCGAGCCGTCCGGTTGCAACGCCCTCGTGGTCACGCCGAGCGGTCTGCGAATCCGTTCAATCGCGCCGGTCCCCTCCGTCTCCCGATCGCCGACGCGCACGCCCACTCCCGGGTCGCGCCGAGCGGCGCCTCGAGGAGCCCCAAGGAGATGACAGCGCGCGACACCAGGGTCTATCATCCCGCCCGCTCGATGCCTCCTGTGACGCATCAGCCAAGGCTCACGGATGTCCCCACCGACGGACCGATTCTTCCAGTCGCTCCGCGCCGAGCTCGAGTCGCGTGCGCGCATGCTGCTGGCCGGGGCGAGTCGCCATCGCGAAGGTGCGCTGTCCCCCGACGACCTCGTACAGGAGGCTCTCGCGCGGCTGATGTCGAACTACGACGAGGCCTCGCTGCGCGAGCGGCCGAAGAACCAGCTGATGGCGCTGGTGTGGCGCACCATGCGCAACATCGTCATCGACGAGAGTCGGAAGAAGGCGGCCCTCCTCGAAGACCCGAAAGCCGACGAAGGGGCCGCGGCACCACGCTCGATCTCGGCGCGCCCCGACCCGGGCGCGACACCGGCCGAGGCGCTCGGGGACAAGCGGCGCTCGGAGGCGGTCCAGGCCGAGCTCGCGCGACTGACGCCCGAAGAGCGCTGCTTCCTGACGACCGTCCTCGACACCGACAGCGTGCCGGCCGCCCAGAAGAAGTGCGGGTGGCCACCGAAGTCGCCGTACTACGTCCTGAAGAAGCTCCTCGAGAAGCTGCGCGAGTCGCTTGCGGCTTGGGCCCCGGACGGCGCCTCGGCGGGGCTGCCTTGAGGGCGAGATCCTCCGCGCACCGCCCCCTCCGACAGGAACTGTCATGAGCACGACCCCTTCGGACAACGCCTGGGCCCCGCCGAGCCCCCTCGAAGAGTCGGTGCTCGCCTTTGTCTTTGGCGACGAGGACGAGGACCCGGGCCTCATCGTCGACGAGGCGGCCACCCAGGACGGCTTCGTGCCGTGGCTCGACCGCCTGGCCGCCGATTACACCCTGGTCCGGGGCGGCGACCCCGCGCTGAGCCCCGCGCTCGGACGGCTCGCCGCGCTGCGCGCCGAGGTCCTCCTGCGACGCGCCCACCCGATCGTCTGGGAGGGCCGCCCCGCCAACGTGCTGGCCTTCGACCCAGCGCTCCGCCGCGCCCCCGAGGGCGCCGAGGTCCGCGACGTCCGCGACGTCCGCGACGTCCGAAAGCTCAGCGCGTCAGATCTCCAGCGCAAGCGCCTCGTCGGTCGCTTCGTCATCGGTGGGGTGATCGCCGCCACGCTCGCGGCCGCGGCCCTGCTCCTCGTCGGGGTCCAACAATCCGACCCCGAGATCGACGCGCGCATGGCCCAGGTCCTGGTCGACGACGCGCTCGGCACGCGCGGCTTCGGGTTCGCAGGGGCCGCCGCGCCCACGGTCGAACAGCGCGGCTTCCTGCTGGGCGCCGTCATCGACCTCTCGCGACCGCGCAAGCGCACGGGACAGAGCGCGCCGACCGAGCTCGAGCTGGCGCGCACGCTGGCCGATCGGGCGCTCGAAGGACTCCCGGGCAGCCCGGCCGACGACCTCGAGGCGCGCCGCGTGCGTGCGCTGGGCGGGTGCGGGGCGGTCTTCGCGGACACCGCCGAGCGCAACATCTGCGAGCGCGGACTCGCCAGCTACCTCGCGCGGCGCGACGCGGCGCTCTCGGCCTCGGGTCGCTGACCGCGTGGTCGCCGCACGGCGCGCGTCACCACACGAAGGTCCAGGTGTCGGCGACCGATTGCAGCTCGACCTTGGACCCGGAGTGCACGGTCGTGAGGGTCTTCGAGACGATCTTCGTCGCGCGCAGGGTCTTCGGATCGGTGTCGCTGATGATGCGCTCTTCGCGGATGACCTTGGTGACGGCCTCGATCATGTTCGGGGGCGCGCCCTCGCCCGCGAGGATGACCTGATAGGTCCGCTTGACCGCATCTCCGCTGAACGTGCGCGTGACCTCAGCGCGGCTCCCTCCGCCGTCCGCGGCCGTGTGCTTCATGACGATGGCGACCGGGATCGAGAGGCCCTCGCCGCTCTCGGCCTCGGCCTCGACGGTGCGCTCGTCCCCCTTGGGCACGTCGAAGCCGATGAGCGAGGTCCACTGGCTCCAGCGCTCTCGGGCGCGCTCTTCGACGGCCTCTTTGACGTTCGCCGTCTCGAGCTCGCGCAGCATCGCCTTCGGCCACTTCTTGTTGCGCTTGGCGACGGCCTTCAGCGCCTCGCTGGTCCCCGTCACGCGCACCAGCGCGCCGGTCTCCTGCGCGACCACGAGGGTCGGCATCACGTCGAAGAGGGCATGCGTCGCGCCCAGCATGAGCGCCTCGGCCGGGCCCTCGACGCTCGGCTCGGGCCCAAAGGCGACCTCGAGCTCCTTGCCCTTCGCCGT
>JAEUKJ010000285.1 GCA_016792665.1 Deltaproteobacteria bacterium
CGTCGGCCAGCTCGCTCGCCAGGCTACTCTGCGAGCCCAGCGCCCAGATCACGACGAGCACCACGACGCCGCCCACCGTGAAGCCGATGATCTTGCGCCGCTTGCGCTTCTCGGCCTCGGCCGCTAGCAGCGCCTCGCGCCGCCGCTTGAGCTCGACGATCGCCGGCCCGAGGTACTGCTCGGGGACCTCCAGGTCGGAGGCGACCTCCCGCAGGTCCTCGACCGAGAGGCGGTCGGCGTCGAGGTTCTGCATCTCGGACGCGATGCCGATGATGTCGTCGACGTCGTCGTACGCGACCACGCGCGGGGCCTTGCGCTTGGGCTTCGAGGCGGGTGGGTCGGTCGGTGCCTGCATCAGTCGAGCTCCGACCAGAGGCCGGCCTTCTCGGGGTAGGAGCTCGCGTAGTTGGTCACGATCTCCTCGCCGGCCGCGATGGGGCGCACCGCCACGAACTCGATGACGAGGTCGGCCAGGTGCTTCTTGTACTCGCAGTTGGGCTGCCACGAGTGGTTGTAGAGCGACCCGTAGCCAAACGCGATCGCCACCGTGTCGCCCCAGCCGAAGACGTAGTCGTTGAGGATGGTCGGAACGATGATCTCCTGCTGCGCGGTCGGGATCACCAGCACCGGCACGACCTCGACGACCTCGCCCGCGGCGTAGTCCCGCGTCGCGAAGATCCCACGCCCCTTCTTCGGCGAGACGCCCACCCTCACACCCGCTGGCAACTTCGGCTCGAGCCCCATGCCCCCGAACTATCACGCCGCGCGCGCCGCGGCGAGCCTCCCCGCCCGGTGAGGCGCCCCGGCTCGCGTTCCCAGCTCACACGGCCAGCTCACACGGTCGCCTCACGTGGCGCCGCCTCCCGGCTCGGGCTATCGTGGCACCGTGACGACGCCCTACGACGAGATCCCCTATCCCGGCCTTTCCTACTCCTTCGCGCACCCGGACCGCATGGCCGTGGCGGGCCGCCTGCACGGCCTCGCCGCACCCGACCCGGCGCGCGCCACCATCCTCGAGCTCGGGGCCGGCGACGGCTCGAACCTCCTGCCGTTGGCGCAGCTCTGGCCCGAGGCGCGCCTCATCGGCGTCGACCTCTCGGCCCACGCCATCGACCTCGCCCGCCAGCGCGCCGCGGCCCTGGGCCTCACCAACGTCGAGCTCCACCACGCCCCGCTCGAGGCCCTCCTCGCCCAGGGCGCGACCCCGCTGCGGGCCGACTACGTCATCGCCCACGGGCTCGTCTCGTGGGTCCCGCCCGCCACCCGCCAGGCCCTCTTCGCGCTGGTCGGCCAGGTGCTCTCCGAGGACGGCGTCGCGATGCTGTCGTTCCAGACGTGGCCCGGCTACTCCGACATCGAGCCGCTTCGCGCGCTCATGCGGCACCACGTCGAGAACGTCGCCGACCCGGCCAAGAAGGTGCAGCAGGCGCGCGACATCGCGGTCTGGCACATCCTGCGCTGGGAACGCCTCTATGGGCCCAGCCGCACCCACGGCCTCCGCGCGCTCTACGAAGAGCTCGCCGCGATGCCCGACGCGGTCTTCCTCCATGACCTGCTCTCGCCCGAGCACCACCCTCTCTCGCTCACCGAGATCGCCGCCGAGCTCGCCCCGCACGGCCTCGCCTGGCTCACCAACGCGCGCATGAACGAGCCGCGTACGACCCAGCTCCCCGACCCCCTGCGCGAGCTGGCCCGCGCCAGCGACGACCCGGTGCGGCGCCAGCAGTACCTCGACTTCTTCCTCATGACCCGCTTCCGCACGAGCCTCTTCTGCCGCGCCGACGCGGTCCACGCCGGGCGCGTGCGCCGCGACGTCGAGCCCGAGGCCTTCCGCGCTTTCCACATCGCCGGCCGTGTCTCGGCCGAGAAGCTCGGGCGCAACCCGGGGCGCGGCCTGGTCATCACCACCGCGGTCGGCGACGTGACGCTGTCGGACGAGGCGACGCGCGTATTGGTCGCCCTCTCGCAGGAGATGCCCGCGGCGATCGCGGCCGAGACGCTGCTCGCGCGCGTGGCCCCGTTGTCTGCGAAGGACGCGCTGCACGCCGTGGCCGAGCTCTGGCTGGCCGACGCCATCGAGCTCTCGCTGGCCCCGCCCGCCCTCGCCAGCACGTTGCCCGAGCACCCCGTCGCGTCGCCGTTCGCGCGCCTCCTGGCGGCCGAGGGGCGCCCGACGGTGACCTCGCTCTGGCATCGCGAGTGGTCCCTCGAGCCAGCGGAGCGGGCCGCGCTGCTGGCCATGGACGGCGGCCACCCGAGCGCCGCCATGGACGCCGAGGCCACGCGCCTCCTCCTCCGCAAGGGCTTCATCCACCCCTGAGACTCCGCGCGTAGCCTGCCCGCTTCAGTCCTGCGCGTGTGGCAGCAGCCTGCTAGGCCTCGCTCTCCTCGTGGTAGATCGGCTCGCGCAGCTCGAGGAAGCGCTCGACCGCGGCGCGCGCCGCGTCGGAGATATGGGTGAAGGAGATCCCCACCCCGGCCGTGACATCGTCGCTCTCCTCGCGGTGCCACTTCACCTCGCCGCGCGCGCGCACGTCGACGCCGCCCGGCAGCGTGAAGGCCAGGTCGACCTCGGTGCCGAGCTCGAAGGTGTCGTCGGTCGCGATGAAGAGCCCGCCCTGGCTGATGTTCTCGGAGTAGCCCGTGAACAGGTTCGAGGCGCTCTGGAGGTCGATCTCCGTCTCCATCCGGATGCGCGGGCGCTTGCGCCGCGGGGCATTGCTGGGCTCGTTCTGGACGCCGCGCGCCGACAGATCGGTCGTCACCGCGCGGATCCGCTCGAGGCGCGGCCGGACGTTGATGCGCGGCTGCTCGGCCAGCTTGGTGAGGGTCGCACGCGCCGTGTCCGCGAGCTTCACGCACTCGCCCAGCTCGAAGGTGAAGCGCCTCAAGTCCTCGCGCAGCGCGGTCACCACCCAATTGCGCGCGCGCAGCGCGTCGAGCCGCGTCTCGGCCACGCGCGCGCGGTGCGCTTCCAGCGGCACCCCGGGTGCCTCGAGGTGTCGCAAGTTCTGGAGCATCGCGTCGATGCCGGTCGCGCCCCGCGACTGCTCTTCTTCCAAGCGCAGGCGTAGCTCTCGCAGTGCGCTCTGGACCTCGGCCTGATCCGACTGCGCCTCGGCGAGCTCGGCCTCGAGCGCCTCCTCCGCTGCAACTGCCTCGGCCTCCAGCCGCGCGAGCTCGTCGTCGTCGTGGTCCCTCATCGCGATCGCTCCTCACGGGGCGGGGCCCGTCCTCGAGTTCGACGACGCATCCCCTGCCGCCCCGGCATCCGCCAGAATGAGCCGCTCCTCGGCGATGCGCAAGCCGCGCGCCCGCGCCGCCGCGTCAGCGTCCCGCCAACACCGCCGCGGCCCGCGTCCAGCGCGCGGCCAGGGTGCCATCGCGCACGAAGGCGTCGATGACGCGCTGCTCGCCGTTGCCCAGGCGGCCGTAGGCCTCGCGGATCGCGTCCTCGGGGCGCCCGTCGAGGACCGCCAGCCAGTTGTTCGCCCAGAGCCAGGTGTCGGTCACGAACGCGCGCCGCGGCAGCCCATCGAGGTCGCGCGCCTCGGGGTAGAGACCCAGGAAGTGGCGCTCGAAGAGGCGCGTGATGGTCGGCCTCAGCGCTTCGAGCCGGGCCGAGACCCACCAATCCGAGAGGCGCCGCCGGAGCACGCGTCGCTCTTCGGGGGTCAGTGCCGCCAGCGCTTCGGCGGTGCGCTCGGGCCGGCCCTCGATCCAGGCCAGCCACGACAGCGCCCAGACCAACCGGTGGGCGGTGTGCGAGACCGCGTCCTGGACCTCCATCGCGACCAGCGTGTCGAGGAGCGGCAGGCTGATGAAGCTCTGCAGGGTCGACAAGATCCGGTACGCCTTCGAGTCCGCCAGACGATCGTTCCAGGCCACGCGCCGGAAGCAGTCGAGCGTCGGTGCCGACGCGCCCGCGCTGCCCGCCTTCCACTCGTCGCGACACGCCTCGGTGTCATCCGGCAGGAGGGGCATCACCCCACCGCTCCGCCCCAGCGTGAGCTGCGCGGGCACGGGCAGATCGGTGCGCATGCGCGCCTCGTCGAAGGGGTTTCGGAGGTTCGTCTCCGCGCGCGCCTCGATCGCGGGCGGCGGCGCCTCGAGCGGCTTCAGCGCGTCGCCGGCCTCGACCGCGGAGGCTGGCAACATCGGGTCTTTCCAGTGCGGCCGTCGGATCTGGTCCTTCAGCACCTCGAGGGCGGCCCGCGCCTGCACCACCTCTCCGAGCCCACCCTCGTCACGCCGTACCCGCAGGACCGAGTTCTCGACCGGGCCGGTCGGCTCCGGCTCTGCGCGCGCCGACGCTGCCGCGGCCACCACGGGAGGCGACGCGCGCGGCTTCTTGACCCGCGGCGGCTCGCGCCACACGCGCTCGGCCACGCGCAGGGTGCGCTTGCCGTCGGTCCTCACGACCTCGTCGCACACCGGCTCGACCCGCCCGATCTCCGCACCCACCCCGAGCCGCGCCAGGCACCGCCGCTCGCGCAGGGTCGTCGCCAGGACGACCTCGCCGCCCTCACGCGTCACGGTCAGCGCATCGGCGACCCCGTCCCAGCCGACGAACAGCTCCGCCAGCGCGTCACGCACGCGCGGCTCGCGCAGGAGGCGCGTCACCTCGGCCGGCGCCAGAACGCGCCCGAGCTCGGCCTCGACCGCGGGCATCCACGTCGGCCCGGGCTCGGCGCGCACGACCGACGTCATCGCCACGCAGGCGACGAACATCACGGCCCGCGCGAACGCGGTCCCGTTCTCGGTCGGCGCGCCCACGGATCAGTTGCAGTAGGAGTCGCTGCCGCGGAGGAAGGCCTTGCACGCGTTGGTCTCGCAATACGAGTCCGAGCCGCGGAGGTAGGCCTTGCAGTCCCCGCTGTCGCAGTACGAGTCACTGCCGCGCAAGATCGCCTTGCAGTCCCCGGTCTTGCAGTACGAGTCCGACTTCCGGAGGACCGCCTTGCAGTCGTCGGTGTCGCAGTACGAGTCGCTGCCGCGCAGGATCGCCTTGCAGTCCCCGCTCGTGCAGTACGAGTCCGAGTTCCGCATGATCGCCTTACAGTCGCTGCCATTCCAGAGCCGGAAGCCGACGCGCTTCACATCGGGTCGGTCCCCGGCCGTCGGCCCCTCGAACGTCGCCGGCCACGCCAAGCTCATCAGCACCGCGAGAACTGCAAACATCGGTTCCTCCTGATCGCGAGACAGCATCCCCACGCACCCGCCGGCCTCATCCGAGGTCGATCGACGTCGACGGCAGGTCGAGGTCGGGTGCGGCCGCCAAACAGCGCAGCGCGGCCGACGATGCCCGGCGCCGTCTCATTCACGGATTTATTCCGTGGAGCCGGGCTACCACCGCGCCTTGGCGCAGACCTTCATCGCGCGGATCGCGCTCCGCGTGGCGGACATCGCCCGCCCCTTTGCCCGTGGCTCGACGCCCGCGCCGTTCAGCCGAAGGTGTCGCCGCCGCCGCCCACGCCGCCGTCGTTGTCGGTCGACTCCTTCCAGCCGCCGAACTTGGCGCGGTTCACGCGCTCCTCGTCCTCCAGGCTGTCCTCGGGGTCGATCGCGTTCTTCTTCGAGGCCAGGGACGCCTTGGCCGCGGCCTTGCCTGGCGCCGCTGGGGCCGGCTTGGCCTCGGCGCCGCGCGCGTCGGCCTTGACCTCGGGAGGGGCGGGCTCCGGCGGCTTGGCCTCGCGCTCGACATAGCCGAAGTCCGCGCTGCGATAGATCTTTCGGTCCGTCCGCGGCTCGCCCGGGCCGCCGCGCCCCGAGCCGTCGTAGTCCGCGCTGCGGTAGCCCGAGGCCTTGCCGTCGGCACCCTCGACGTGGCCGTAGTCGCCACCGCGATAGGTCGAGCGGGTCGCCTGTTCCGGGGCGACCATCACGCGCAACGTCTTGCCGGCGAGCTTCTGCCCGTCGAGGCCGGCGATCGCCGCCTCGGCATCGCCCGAGTCCCGGAAGGTCACGTAGCCGAAGCCCCGCGAGCGCCCGGTCTCCCAGTCGACCGCGATGCGCGTTTCGTCGAGGTCACCAAACGGCGCGAAGACCCGCATCAGCTGGCCTTCGGTGACCGCCCAATCGAGCCCTTCTACGAGGAGACGCTTCGCCATGATCCACTCCCGAGACGCGCCCATTGGAGCACGCCCGCGCCGCCCTGAAAAGGCCCGGCTGCGGGAGTCGCCCCGAGCGCCCCGCTCAGTGGCGGCAGGCGCGGCGCGAAGCGCGCAGGTTCAGGAAGTGGACGGTGGCCAGCGTGAGGCCGCCGAGCACGCTCGGGATCCGGCCGACCAGCGACTCCTCGCCCACCAGGTGACCCAGCGCCAGCAGCAGCACCGCGGCGGCGAAGCCCTTGACGATACGGCGATCTCCGTGGGCGCGCAGCCCCGAGCGCGCCGCGAAGAACGCGAAGATCGAAGCCAGGATGACGATCACCAGGTCGAAGACGTGATCGGCCAGGAAGCTCAAGCCCAGGGCCGGCAGGACGCCCAGCAGCAGCGGCATCGCGATGCAGTGGATCGCACATGCCAGGCCGAGGAAGGCGCCGAGGCGGTCGACGAGACCGTCGTGCGCGTGCCCTTCGTGGCCCTCGTGGTGCGCGTCGGACCCGTCCTTCGCCGCGCTACGGGCGTCGTCGGGCGCGTTCACGCGCTGGGTCTGGAGGGGCTGGGCGAGGAGCTGCTGCATCACGAGGTGGTCCTCTCACACACCCCATGCAATTGCAAGTGTGGTGCAAGAACATGTCGTCGCATCTTCGCGGTGAGGTCCGACGGGCCTACGGAATGACAGCGCCATCGGCCGCGGAATGACGGCGCGGCGCTCCAACGATATGACGCCCCATGGCCTCTCGACCCGCGCTGACCCTCTTGTGCCTCCTCACGGTTTCGCTCGCCGGCCTGGCGCGCGCCGAGCCCGAGCCCGGCGCTGCGAGCGCCCCGGACGCCGATCCCCTCTGGAAGGTCCCCGTGGATTCCGCGCTGGACCCCGTGGTCGGCCCACCCGATGCGCTGGTGACGCTGGTCGTCTTCAGCGACTACCAGTGCCCGTACTGCAAGCGCCTCGAGGTGACCCTCGCCCAGCTCCGCGAGCGCTACCGCCCCGACCTTCGCGTCGTCATGCGTCACAACCCCCTGCCGTTCCACCCGCAAGCCATGCCGGCCGCGCGGGCCGCGGTCTGCGCGCACGCCCAGACGAAGTTCGCCCCCATGCACGAGGGGCTCATGCAGGCCTCGTTCGACACCATGAGCGAGGGCCTCTACCTCGGGCTCGCCAAGAAGATCGGTCTCGATCTCCGCGACTTCGACGCGTGTCTCGCGGCCCGCACGACCTCCGAGCGCATCGCCGCCGACCAGGCCGCGGCCCTCTCGGTCGGCGCGCGCGGCACGCCCACGACCTTCGTCAACGGCCGCAGGATCTCGGGCGCGCAGCCGATCTCGGTCTTCGCCGCCACCATCGACGCCGAGCTCGACCGCGCCCGCGCTGCCATCGAGGCCGGTGTCGCGCGCCGTGACCTGTACACGTCCCTCGTCGCAAAGGGCCGAGTCACGGAGCCGCTCGGCCCGCGCCAGACCATCGACACCACCGACGCCCCGCGCATCGGCCCGCCCGAAGCCCCCATCGCGGTGGCCTGGTTCGGGTCCCTCGGCGGGGCCGGTTCACCGTGTCAGCGCTGCGGCGAGAGCCTCGCCGCCGTCCGCGGCCTCGTCGCCGAGAGCCGCGGCCGCGTCACCGCGACCTTCCATCTCGTCACGGCCGCCACCGCGAGCGATGCACGCGCGGCGGCCGAAGCCGCGATGTGCGCCCACCGGCAGGGCGCCTTCCTCGACTACAGCGACCTCGTCCTCGACGCGGCTCGGCGCGCACCCTCGGCCAGCCTCGCCGAGGCCATCCCGAGCGCCGCCAAAGACCTCGCCCTCGACGCGGACAAGCTCCTCGCGTGCTTCGGGGCCAAGGCCCACGCGGCCTTTCTCGATAGACAAGAGGCGCTCGCGAAGGCCCTCG
>JAEUKJ010000287.1 GCA_016792665.1 Deltaproteobacteria bacterium
TGCCCCCGCGCGCCCCCCCCGCGCGCCACCCCGAGGGTGCCACTCGTGCCCTCCTCGCCGCCCGTCCGATCTCCTCCGCGTTCCCGTCGGGCGCCTCCTTGCAGCCGTCCCGTCTCGCTCGCGCTCGTATGGGTGGGGCACGCGCGGCTGCGCCGGGCTCGGGGGGAGGGCAGGCTCGGCTCAGATGCCGACGCCCAGGCCGATGGCGACGGTCAGGTGGTCGACGGGTGTGAGCGACCCGTCGAGGGCGTCGGACCAGACCGACATCTTGCGACCGTGGCCGAGGTAGCGCTGCCAGGCCAGGTCGCCGTAGGCGAGCCAGCCGCCGCCGAGGGCCAGCTCGAGCCCGCCGCCCGCCTTCACGCCGAGCTGGAGGTCGTCGGCGTCGGCGGCATTCGCAGCCTTGCCGCGTGAGATCGACACCATCGCGCAGAAGCCGACCAGGCCGCGGACGCGGAGGCTCGGCAGGATCGCGTAGGGCACGTACAACTCCGAGCCGAGCGGCACATCGATGCGGGTCCCTTCGCTCGACTCAGCGAAGACCGCCTCGGCGATGCCCTCGACCCCGAGCCATGACAGCGGCTCCCAGCGGAAGCGCCCGCCGATGCCCTGGCTCGTGTAGCGTCCCTCCCAGCGCGCGTAGTGCGCGGTCAGGCCGAGCTCTGGGAAGGGGCTCGCGCGGACCTCACCGCGGACGCCAGCGCTGAGATCGACCTCCGGGATCGCGAGCAGCACGCCCTCGTCCCAGGCGCCTTCGTCCGCTCCGGCCGGCTCGGCGGGAGGCTCTGCCCCCGGCGCGCCTCGCGCCACCCCGGCGCCCAGGAGCCCTACACCGACGAGCCCCATGCCGATGAGCCGCCGCACCGCGCCCCACCCACGACCTTCATCTCGACCTGAACTCTCCGCGTCGAACACTCGCATCGTGACCTCCGGGGACTCGAACACCGGAGGTCGCCGTCGCTGTCACCGCGCCTCGGTCGATTTGCGCTCGCCGGCAGCCTCGCCTTGCGAGGCCTTGTGCGCGTCGCATGCGTCGGGCCCCCCGGACACCCCGCGCGCGGCCCCATGACGTCCCGCGCCCGCCGCGAAGGCCTGCGCGCCAGCGACGCTCTCGCCCGAGGCCAGCGTCGCTTTCCCGTGCGCGAGCTCGGCCTTCAGCGCCGCCTCCAGTGGTTGCCCGAGCCCCTCGTACAGCGCCGCCCGATCCCCCACGACGCAGGCCCAGGGGTGCCCCGCGATCGATGCCGCCAGGGCTTGCGCCGCAGCCACCGCTTCACCGCGCGGCACCACCCGATCGACCAGCCCGATGCGCAGCGCCTCCTCCGCGTGCACCTCGCGACCGGTCAGGATCAGGTCCAGGGCCCGCGACAACCCCACCACGTGCGGCAGTCGCGCCGTGCCGCCGTCGATGAGCGGCACTCCCCAGCGGCGACAAAAGACGCCCAGGACCGCGTCGTCCTCCATCACCCGCAAGTCGCACCACAGGGCCAGCTCGAGGCCCCCTGCGACCGCGTGACCACTCAGCGCCGCGATGACCGGCTTGCCGAGCGCCAGGCGCGTCGGCCCCATCGGCCCACGCGTCCCGAGGATCGGTCCGGAGCCGGGATCGACGACCTCGTTCGCACCCTCGGGCAGCACGGCTCGACCCGGGGCCGCGTCTGCGGCGGCCAGCGCCTTCAGGTCCGCGCCCGCGCAGAAGGTCTCACCGCGCCCGGCCAGGACCGCGACGCGCGCTTCGGCGTCGGCCTCG
>JAEUKJ010000348.1 GCA_016792665.1 Deltaproteobacteria bacterium
TCGACGTCGTCTTCGAGCACGTGGGCGGCGAGACCTTCGACCTGTCGATGCGCGCCCTGGCCCGCGGCGGGCGCCTCGTCACCTGCGGTGCGACGACTGGGATCGACGCGAAGATCAACCTGCGCCACGTCTTCTTCAAGAGCCAGTCGATCCTCGGGTCGACCATGGGCCACAAGGGCGAGTACCACCAGCTCGTCAAGCTCATGGCCCAGGGGATCTTCCGGCCCGTCATCGATCGCGTGCTGCCCCTGTCGGAGGTCCGCGCAGCGCAGGAGGCCCTCGAGGGTCGCTCGGTCTTTGGCAAGGTGGTGCTGATTCCCTAGTGACGTGCGCCAAGACCGCCGGCCCGAGGCCCGTGCCGCGACGAAATGCAACGCTTCCCATCGGTCCCCAAACACGCTAGCAGGCACCTGAAAATCGTCCTTGGGCAGCCTGGCTGGGCCACCCTGGCACACAAGGCCTCGGACGAGTGGCCCCGGTAGGGCGAATCGAGGGATTATGGGACTGCAGCTCGGGATCGTAGGCCTGCCCAACGTCGGCAAGTCGACTCTGTTCAACGCTCTCTCGGCCGCTGGGGCCGAGGCCGCCAACTACCCCTTCTGCACGATCGAGCCGAACGTGGGCGTCGTGCCCGTGCCCGACCCGCGCCTCCAGGCCCTGGCCGAGGTCGTCAATCCGCAGGCGATCCTGCCGACGACGGTCGACTTCGTGGACATCGCCGGACTCGTACGCGGCGCATCCAAGGGTGAGGGTCTCGGCAACCAGTTCCTCGGCAACATCCGCAGCACCGACGCCATCGTGCACGTGGTGCGGTGCTTCGAGGATCCGAACATCGTGCACGTCGAGGGCGGGGTCGACCCGCTGCGCGACATCGAGATCATCGACACCGAGCTCCTCTTGAAGGACCTCGACACCGTCGAGAAGCGCTACGCGCGCGTCGAGAAGCCGGCCAAGGTCGACGTCAAGCTGCGCGCCGAGGCCGAGCTGCTGGCGCGCCTCATCGCATGGATGAACAGCGGCAAGCCGGCCCGCAGCTTCGAGCTCGACGAGCAGGAGCAGCCGATCTTCCGGAGCCTCTTCCTGCTGACCGCCAAGCCGGTGCTCTACGCGTGCAACGTGGACGAGGGCTCGATCCCCGACGGCAACGCCTTCTCCGAGCGCGTGAAGGCCCACGCCGCCGCCGAAGGGAGCCGCGCGGTCGTCATCAGCGCCGCCATCGAGGCCGAGATCCAGACCCTGCCCGAGAGCGAGAGGCCGGGCTTCCTGCAGTCGCTCGGGCTCACCGAGTCGGGCCTCGATCGCCTCATCCGCGAGGGCTACTCGCTGCTCGGGCTCATCACCTACTTCACGGCCGGTGAGAAAGAGGTCCGCGCGTGGACCATCCGTCGGGGCACCAAGGCCCCTGGTGCGGCCGGGGTCATCCACACCGACTTCGAGCGCGGCTTCATCCGTGCCGAGGTGATCAAGTTCAAGGACTACGTGGCCTTGAAGGGCGAGTCGGGCGCGCGCTCGGCCGGCAAGCTCGGCGTCGAAGGCAAGGAGTATGTCGTGGAAGATGGCGACGTCATGCACTTCCGCTTCAATGTCTGATCGCACGCGCGGCTGCGCCGAGCGTCCACGGCGTCGCGCGTTCGCTTGCTCCTGCGGCGACCTGGGGGTCGCCTCGTCGCGCGCTTCTCTTGCTCCTTGCGGCCATCTCGGCTCGCTCGCGCTCGTGTTTGTGATGCGGCGCCTTGGCCCCTCGACCGCATGAACGCCGCCTCGACGTTGCGTCGAGGGTTTTGAGTCTCTACCTTGCCGCGTCTTCACCCTGACGACCTGGTCGTCGAGGAGCTCCTCGTGAAAGCCCGCTCAGCCCTCGCTCTCTCCTTCTCCTATGCTCTCGCTTCGGGCGCGCTCGCCTCCGGGTGTAGCGACGACCCCACTGGCACTGGCGACGGGGACACGACCTCGGGTGACACGAACGAGGTCACGCCCGACACCACCGACGCGACCGACACCGTCGATACGGTCGACACGACCGACACGAACGTCGCCGACACCGCTGACACCCTCGAAGACACGGTCGACACCGCCATCGCCGACACCACGCCGGCCGACACCACGCCGCCTGTGCCCGAGCCGGACGTCGTCGTCGACCAGGGCCTGTGCTCGCCCGCGGGTGGGTCGCTCAACGTGTACGATCTCCAGAACCCGGACTGTCCCGACCATCCGAGCCCCGAGCCAGTCGGCACCGGTGGCATCGCCGTGGAGATCGCGGGCCTCGTCCTGACCGGCACCTTCGGCGACACCTTCACTGCGCAGGACCCGCGCGGCGGCCCCTACAGCGGCATCACGATCTTCAACCACGGCCTCTACTCGGCCGAGGCCAAGGTCGGCGACAAGGTCGACATCGAAGGGAACTACTCCGAGTACTTCGAGAACACCCAGATCTACCTGACCAAGATGACCTTCAACGGCAAGGCGCCCGTGCCCGCTCCGTACGTCGCCGCCCACCCCGCGCACCTCGCGACCAACGGACCGCTGGCCGAGATGTTCGAGGGCGTGCTCTGCCAGGTGCGCGACATCTACACGACCCACACGCAGCCCGACTGCCCGAAGGACTACGGCGAGTTCGAGGTCACCGGACGCCTGCGCATCGACGACCTGTCGCGCTACCGCTGGGACGCGCGCCTCGGCGACCACTTCGCCAGCATCACGGGCCCGCTGCTGTTCACCTTCGGCAACCACAAGATCGAGCCGCGCGGCGTCGAGGACTTCGACGTCATCCAGCCGGGCAATCGCAACGCGATCTCGAAGTGCATCGCGACCGAGTGCCGCGCGCCCGAAGACGCCATCACCACCGGCCGGGTCGTCATCAACGAGATCATGGCCGACCCCAACGGCGACGACACCAACCAGGAGTGGATCGAGCTCTACAACCCGGGCACCGAGGCCATCAACCTCAACGGCTGGGTGCTGCGTGACTGCGGCGATCAGGCCGTCGTCCTGAGCGGGCCGGACGCCAAGATCACCGCCAAGGGCTACCTCGTCGTGGGCATGACGAAGGACCAGGACGACAACGGCGGCGTGCCGGTCGGCTTCGAGTACGGGCTCAACGGCTTCTACCTGTCGAACACGGTCGGCTCCGTGCTGCTCTACGATGGTGAGGGCCTCGGCGCCTCGCTCGTGGACCAGACCCGCTACAGCCGCTTCGACCCGTGGACCGTCTTCGTGACCGGCAAGAGCATCGAGAGGAAGGGCCCGACCACCAACGGCACGCAGCCGGGAAGCTGGGCCTCGGGCGCCGCCAACTTCGGCGACAACGGCAACAAGGGCACGCCCGGCAAGCGCAACAGCGCGAACTGAGCGGCGCACCAGGGCGCTGCAGCGTTCGGGAAACGGGTGAGGCTATTCTGCGGACTCGATCGTGAGTCCGCCGAGCGTCGACGCGACCTCTGAAAGGCTCGAGCCGAGCTGGAGGTGCGTCGCATCGGCGCGCTCCTCGCCCCAGGTCGGGTCGATGGCGACCCAGCGCTCGACCGCGGGCTGCGTCGGGTCGGAGGCCGGCACGGTGAGCGCGACCTCGACCCAGGCGTGATAGGCGAAGAGGCTCTCGCCGTCACCGGTGTAGGCGACCCCGTAGACAGGGCGCGCTGGGATCTTGGCGGCGCGCAAGAGTGCGACCGTGAGCCAGGTGTGCTCGGTGCAATCGCCGACCTTCCGTTCGAGGATGATCGAGGCCGTCGGGAGGTGGGTCGCGAGCTTCTTGTCGAGGGTCTCGAAGACGTAGCGCGCGATTCGGTTGACGGTCGTGCCCGTGTCGGGAGACTCGGCGGCGAGCTTCTGCGCCATCGCGACGATGGAAGGGTGCTCGCTGTCGGAGGTCGGATCGGGGGCCAGCGCGACCTCGCGGTCGGCGGCGGAGACGAGGTCCCCGGGCATGCGCGCGAGGGTGATGCGCCAGCGCGCCTTGCCGTCGCGCTCGGGCAGGGCCTCGACCTTCTGGTGCTCATGGGCTGGGAGCCGGGCGCCGGGCGGGCCGGAGACCTCGAGGACGAGGCGGTCGATCCCCATCGGTCGCCCGAGGCGACGCGGTGACGCGAGGCCCGTGCCGAGGATGTCGAGGCCCGTGACGCCCGACTCGGCGACCGCGCGCTCTTCGAGCTTCAAGAGCATCGACGCGCCGACGCTCATCTCGAGGAGGGTGCCATCGGCCGCGATCTGCGTCGTGCCGCGCATGCCGCTCTGGTCGTAGACGACGTCGAGGACCGCGACCCGGTCGGCGACACCCGCGCGCATGCGCGTCTCGAGCGCCTTGACCGTGACGGTGAGCGACTCGTCGGCCTCGCGCTCCCAGCTCCAGATGAGGGCCTTGCCGACGCGACCGACGTCGGCTTCGCGGAGATCGATCGGCGTGACCAGCAGCTGGGCACGGAGGTCGTCTGCCGACGGAGCGACCTCACGAGCGGCCTCGACCTTGTCGCCGACGGACCGGACGACGCGCATGGCACGGGCCGCACCGTCGGGACCGAGGACCGGGGTCGCGACGCGCGACTCCGAGAAACCGCGCGCCTTGGTCTCGAAGCGCGTCTCGACCAGGGGATGAGGGAAGTCGGCGCCGTAGAAGCGGAGCTCGGTGACGGCGATCTCGTTGGCCTGGCCCGCACCTGCGACCGACATCGCCATCTCGAAGCCGAGGGCGTAGAGGCCTGGCTCGCCAGGGTTCGATCGGCGCGACCAGACGTGTCCGTGGCCGACCTTCTTGCCCATCATGTAGACGCCGTACCAGCCGTCCTGACCGAAGTGGGCGAGCGCTGCCTCGAGGCGGGCGCGGTCCCCGGGCTCGGCCGGCGCTGGGGCGGGCGGGAGTGCATCCGGGACCGCCGCGGCGCTCGCGTCTGGAGCCGATGGTGCGCTGTCCGAGCGACAGGCGGACAGCGAGAGCGCGAGGAGCAGGACGAGGCGGAACAGGGACATCGGACCTCCGAGGGTGGGCCCCGAGCGTGGTGCGATCAGGGCCGACGAGGCCGGCTTAGCACAACAGAACCGCCTTCGACGCGACCCACGATCAATTTCGGGGCCTTTGAACCATTCGCCCGAGCGCGGCGTTCCAGGCCCGTCCCGGAGTCTCCGGGAAGGACGTGGCCACCTTGCCGGCACATCACCAGGCTTGCGCTGGAAGTGCGGGTGTGACAAGAAGCCGCGTTCGTCGACAGAGCACGATGGCGTGAGCTGTCAGAAAGCGAAGCAAAAACGAAAAGTTACGGCTCGGGACGAGCCATGGGTGAGGAGGAAGCAAGATGGCGGTGAGATTCACCTCCGTTCTCTTCTCTGCGGCGCTGTTCATGGCGGCCTGCGGAAAGGGTGGCGACAAGCCAGGGGCTCAGCCGGTTCAGGCGGGCGCCGAGGCCGACAAGGGCAAGACCGAAGCCGCTCGCGCGGGCGGCGAGGGCGCGGCGGCACCTGCCGCTGGGACTCCGGAAGCTGCGAAGCCCGCGGCCCCCGGTGCGCCGGCTGGCGCTGGCCAGATGGCGACGGGTGCGGTTGCGGCGGCGTTGACGCCGGCCCCGAACGCGGTCGTCGAGATCATCGAGTTCTCGGACTTCCAGTGCCCCTTCTGCAGCCGGGTCACCCCGACGCTGAAGGAGCTCAAGACGACCTACGGCGACAAGCTGAAGGTCACCTTCCTCCACCAGCCCCTCCCCTTCCACAACAACGCCCGTCCGGCGGCGCTCGCGGCTGAAGCCGCCCGCAAGCAGGGCAAGTTCTGGGAGATGCACGACAAGCTGTTCGCGAATCAGCAGGCGCTCGCGCCCGCGGATTTCGAGCGCTATGCGGGCGAGATCGGGCTCAACGTCGAGCAGTTCAAGAAGGACATCGCCGACCCCACCCTCAGTGGCGTCGTCGACCAGCACCAGTCCATCGCGTCGGCCGTCGGCGCGACCGGGACCCCGGCGTTCTTCATCAACGGCAAGAACCTGCGCGGCGCGCAGCCCGTCGAAGAGTTCAAGAAGCTCGTCGACGAGGAGATCGCGGCGGCCGGCACGAACGCCGGTGACGCGTGGATCAAGCAGCGCCTCCAGGCGAACAACGCCCCGCTGTTCAGCTACGTCTACGAGGGCAAGGCCGCCCCGAAGCCCGAGGCGCCCAAGCCGGTCAAGGACATGACCGTCTACAAGGTGACCATCGACCCGACCGTGGACGCCGTGAAGGGCGACGCGACCGCGCCGATCACCATGGTCGTGTTCTCGGAGTTCCAGTGCCCGTTCTGCAAGAAGGTCGAGCCGACCTTGAAGCAGCTCCAGGCCGACTACGGCACCAAGATCCGCACGGTCTTCAAGCACAACCCGCTTCCGTTCCACAAGGATGCGCTGCCCGCCTCGAACGCGGCGCTGTGCGCCAAGGAGCAGGGCAAGTTCTGGGAGATGCATGACATGCTCTTCGAGAACCAGCAGTCGCTCGACGCGGCCAGCCTCGAGAAGTACGCGACCGACCTGAAGCTCGACGTGGCCAAGTGGAAGGAGTGCTTCACCGCCGAGCGCTACAAGAACCAGATCGCCAACGATCAGGAGCTCAGCGGCAAGGTCACGGCGCGCGGCACCCCGAACATCTTCATCAACGGCCGCAAGGTCACCGGCGCCAAGCCGATCGAAGAGTTCAAGGAGATCGTCGACGAGGAGCTGAAGAAGGCCGAGGCGCTCGTCGCCAAGGGCATCGCGGCTGACAAGGTCTACGAAGAGGTCATCAAGGACGGCAAGGTCTTCGAGCCCCTTGAGGAGAAGGTCAACGCCTTCAAGCTCGACGGCTCGCCGACCAAGGGCAAGAAGGACGCGAAGATCCAGATCGTCGAGTTCTCCGACTTCGAGTGCCCCTTCTGCTCGCGCGTCGCTGCGCCGCTGAAGGAGCTCGAGGCGAAGTACGGCGCCGACATGTCGGTGACCTTCAAGCACTTCCCCCTCTCGTTCCACAAGAACGCGATGCCGACGGCGGTCGCGGCGATGTGCGCGCACGAGCAGGGCAAGTTCTGGGAGTTCCACGACCAGGCCTTCGCCAACCAGAAGGCCCTCCTCCCGGAGAACCTGAAGGAGTACGCGAAGACGGTCGGTCTCGACCTCGGGAAGTTCGACGCGTGCGTCGCTTCGAACAAGCCGCAGGCCCAGATCGAGGCGGACATGGCCGAGGCGCGTGGCGCCGAGGTCCGTGGCACGCCGACGCTCTACATCAACGGTCGCAAGTTCAACTCGCCGACCGGCTACAATGTGGATGCGTTCTCGTCGGTCATCGACAAGTACATCCTGAAGAAGTGACGCTGCGCACGCGCGAGCGTGTGTGACGGGAAGCCGGGCCTGGTGCCCGGCTTTTTTTTTGGGGTCAGGCACGCGCGGCTGCGCCGAGCGTCCGCGGCGTCGCGCGTTCGTTCGACGCGGGGCGCGGGGCCGCAGGTCCCGTGCACCTCAGTGCCCCTCGTCGCGCGCTTCACTTGCTCCTTGCGGCCATCTCGGCTCGCTCGCGCTCGTGTTGGTGGGCACGCGCGGCTGCGCCGAGCGGCCGCGGCGTCGCGCGTTCGTGTTGATGGGCACGCGCGGCTGCGCCGAGCGGCCGAGGATCGGCCGCGCGACGCCCGACATGTAGAGTCACGAACGAGCGAGCCCGACGCACGACGCGACGAGGGAGCGACGGAGGTCGGATGCCGACGTCCGCCTTCCGGAGGCGAGGCTCCGAGCCACGCTCGGGGCCTCGATGGAGGCGGCGGCGGAGGCGCCGGCCCCGGCGCGACCGTCTTCGCAGCCGACGCACGCATCAGGTCGACGAGGCCACGAGCAAAGCTCGGGGCCCGGCGAGAACGTCCGTCAGCGCCGACACCAGCGCGACCGCCTTCGCAGCCGACACATGCATCAGGTCGACGAGGCCACGAGCAAAGCTCGGGGCCCGGCGAGAACGTCCGTCAGC
>JAEUKJ010000352.1 GCA_016792665.1 Deltaproteobacteria bacterium
TCAGGCGGCAGCCGTCCGCGCCCAAGCGCACCGATCCATCGACGAGAAAGCGGGCGCCGAGACCGCGCCCGATGGCCTGGGTCGAACCGAAGGCGCGGGCCGAGTCGCTGGCGGCAGAAGCGATGACCGGGAACCAGCACCAGCACGAGAACAGGCTCGCAAGGTCGTGGGCCACCGCGAGCCCGGTCGCGCGCGTGCGCGGGTGGTCATCGAGGGGGACGAGGGGCAGGACGGCGATGGCCGGTCGCGACAGGACCTGGTCGACGGCCCTGGGGCCTGCCGACGCGCTCAGGAAGAGCGACACCGCCTCGGTGCGGTTCGTGACGTCGAGCGCTTGCATCAAGGCGGTCATGTGGGTCTTGACGGTCGCGGTCGCGATGCCGAGCACGCCGGCGATGTCGTCGTTGGTCAAGCCCTTGGCGAGGAGCTCCAGGACCTCGCGCTGGCGCGGCGAGAGGCGGTCTATCTCTGACTTGGACGGCATGGAGGCTCGGCGTGGAGGGGATGCGTGGGGCGACGATGTGGGAGCAGGGACCGGTGCGTCAAGGGCGACCTGGGCGAGGTCGGAGAGTGGCGAACCGTGGAGCGGGATCAGCCGAGGGCAGCCTGGCTCCGCCAGGCCTTCGGCGTTGATCAGGATGCTACGACTTTGGTCGTAGACGCGTCGTGCGGTGTGGTCCGCCTCGCGTCTCCGCGCGCCCGCGAGCAGGTCTTAAGACCTTGGTAGGATGGACGTGACAGGGCGCGACCTGTCAGTCCTGAGCGTCTCGAACAGGGGTCGGCCTCGATATTGTCTCAGGAGAGTCGTGCATGACTTTTGAACTCCTCAAGCGTGGCAAGAATGACAAGTCGTCGAAGACCGAGAAGAACCTCGACACGAAATCGAAGGGCGAGGATCTCAAGAAGTCGATGAAGGGCAAGGACTTCGCGACGCAAGAGAACACCCTGAAGCCTACTGGCGACAAGGGAACCAAGGGTCCGGGACTCAAGGAGAAGATCGGCGGGATGCTCAGCTCGGTCTCGGAGAAGCTGTCCGGGGGCCCGAAGAAGCCCATGCCCGAGGACGCGGCCAAGGAGTACTGGAACCTCGCCAAGAAGGAGCTCAACGCCGGAGCCGACGAGGTCCTCGAGAAGTACGGCGACCTCGTCAGGACGTTCGCGATCACCGAGAAGTCGCCCGAGCTCTTGGAGTTCCACCTGGCCGTCATGGGCGACTGGCCTCCGGAGGACATCTACGAGACCTTCATCCGGGAGGGAGCGAAGATGCAGATCAACCTCTCCGGATCGGAGCGCCTCCCCCTCGTCGCGCTGGCCCAACAGGGCAAGTACGACGACATGGACTTCAAGAAGGCCATGAAAGAGAACAAGGCGAACATCGAGAACGACGTCCTCGTGCGGATGAGGCGCGACCCCGACAGCCTGAGGGCGATCTTCAAGCGCATCAGCGGCTTCACCGCACCCGAGAAGGTGGGCGCCGGCTACTGACGTCGCGCGTGCGCCCGACTCGAAGGCGAGCGTGTAAGCCATTGGCTTACAGCCTCGCTCAGCGGGGGAGCTTCACCTCGAGTGCGACGTCGACGAAGCCCTGCGGTGCGTCACGCACCGTGACCTCACCCGAGCCAGCGGTCGGCGCGCTGTGCTGCCACACGTCCGGGGTCGCGGCACAGGTGGGCGTCCAGCCGGCGGTGGGCGACGGCACGCGCGCGCCGAGTGCGTCGACGACGAGCTCCGAGGTGAAGCTCGCGCCGTCCTGATAGGCCACGTCGACCACGCGCTCGCTCGCGCAGGCCGCCGTCGAGAGCGGGAGGGCGAGGCGCATGACGGGCCAGCCCGTGCAGGGTTGGCCGTGCCCACCGACGAGCTCGGGCGCGGCGATGATCGCGGCTTCGATGCGGCACCCGGGGAGATCTGTCGTGGCCGTCGCGAGCGACCAGCCGCTGCGATCGCCTTCGCTCGAGGGCGTTCGGTCGATGGCGATCCCGAGCGCGCCGATCTCCCCCTCGGGGGAGATCGGCAGGTCGAGCGCCCCACACACGAGGCGCGCCTGGCTGATGCCGAGCTCGACGCGCCCGTCGCCGCCCTGGCGAACGCATGCGACCTGGACCCCCACGCGGTCGGCATCGCAGCTGCGCTGGGCCGTGCAGCGCAAGTCCGCGAAGGCGATCGCCGCGCCGTCGGCGTCCTCGCGCAGGGTCGCGAGCTCGAAGCCGTAGTCGAGGAGCACGTCGCCGTTGGCGGTGCAGGCGATGCCGACGCTCACGCGCGCCGGCTGGACGATGTCGGCGATGGGACCCTCACCCGCGATGTTCACGTCATGCACGGCGAGGCCGACCGCGGCATCGCCCGGCGTACACGCCGCGACGAAGGTCATGGCACTCACCCCATCGCCGTAGAGGCGCATCGGCAGGTCGAGGAAGTCGGCGAGCACCGACCCCGACCGATCCGAGAATCGCAGGTCCGCCTGGTAGTCGAGCTGACCGTCGAGCGGCGGTAGCGGCAACACGCTGACCGAGATGGTGGGCCCGGGCTCGGACACGAACGTGTCGCCCTCGTCGCACGCGGCCACGAGACACGTCATCGCGAGGGGCAGCCCGACCCTGGCGACGCTGGCACAAGACGACGCGATGCTCACGAGCACAGCCTGCATGTCACGATCCTTCGGTTGACGGTCCGTTCGCGCGCTGGCGACCTCGCTCCACCTTGCGCGCGAAGAGCGGTCAGGATGGACGAAGGCGTGGCCTCCGGTCAAACGCCGTAACGGTAACCTCTGATCGGAGTCGGTCGCGGACTCGGCCGTGCACCGGCTCGCGAGGGCGTCGTCCGACGCGATCACGCCCTGCCGAGCTTCGGCTTCTCGACGCCGGCGCCCATCGCGGTGCGCATGAAGGCTGGCCGGAAGGTGCGCGGGACGAGGCGCAGGAAGAGTCCGGAGAGAACGTTCATCCACCCAGGGATGTAGGTCCGGCGACCGCGCAGCATCTTCTTCACGCTGAGGCGCGCGACGGCCTCGCTGGTCATGAGTGAGCGCTGCCCGACCTTGGTCAGGCGTTGGCCCGCGGCCTCGGTGAAGTTGGTGCGGGTGCCGCCGGGGCAGGTCACGAAGACGCGCACGCCGGACCCCTTCAGCTCGTGATCGAGGGCCTCGCTGAGGCTCAACACGTAGGCCTTGGCGGCGCCGTAGGTCGCGAAGTCGGGGCAGGGGGCGTAGGCGAGGAACGACGCGACGTTCATGATGCGGCCGCGCCCGCGCGCCTTCATGCCGCCGATGAAGTAGTGGGTGAGGAAGGTCAAGGCCCTCAGATCGAGGTCGATCAGGCGCTCGACGTCGTGCCACGGGGTGTCGGCAAACGCCGACCAGGTGCCGAAGCCGGCGTTGTTGACGAGGAGGTCGATGACGAGGCCCTGGCGATCGACCTCGGCGGCGAGGGTGGCGGGCCCTTCGCGCGTGGCCAGATCGGCCGCGACCACGGTCACCGTGACCGCGTGCTTCGCTCGTAGCTCGTCTGCCAGGGCCGCGAGCTTGTCGGCGCTGCGCGCGGTGATGACGAGGTTCGCGCCGAGCGCGGCGAGCTCACGCGCGAGGTCGGCGCCGATGCCGCCCGAGGCTCCAGTGACGAGGGCGGTCTGCGCGGCGAGGGGGCGGGACGGCATGGGCGAAGCTCCTCCGAAGGCCTGGCACTCTTACGACGACGCGCGCGTGAGCGCCATCGCCGCGCGGTGCGCTCGTCGAAGCGGTGCGCATGCTCTGGTGGATCCTGGTTCGTGGCCGCGTGGAGGCTCAGCCGCGGAGCGCGCTGGCGGCGGTGCCGACGACCCTGGGTGAGCCGAGGCCGGCGCGGTGGAACGCGTGGCAGAGCGACTGTGGCGATGCGTAGCCGACGGCGTCGGCGATGACCTCGAGTGTTGCGCGAGGGTGGGAGGCAAGGAGGCTCGCGACCATCAACCGATAGAAGTCGCGCACGGCGCGGAAGTCCGTGCCGCCCAGTCCGACGAGCCCGTGGGCGGCGTGCACCCGATGCGTCTGTCGCACCACGGACCGCCGGTCGCGCCCCAGCGCGCGTTCGAGGTCGACGATGGCGGGCGCGCTGCGAAGGTCCGAGAGGGCTCCGTCGAGGGAGTCCATGTACCGCTGTGCGAGCGGGTCCACCGGGCGTGCGGGTGGGAGGGCGACGGTGAGGCCCTCGGACGCGAGCGCACGTGACAGGGACTGCAGGGCCGTGTCGAGCGGGGGCGTGTCCCTGCCGCCGGTCCCGTTCAGCGCGGCGGCGACGACACGGGCGACGGCGAGGGTGCTGCGGTGGAGGCGCCCGTGCACGATCGTCGTCAGGTCGCCCCCTTCGTAGTCGATCTCCAGGACCGCGCCCCAGGTCCCTTCCGTCGCATCTTCGATCCGCGGGCGCGCCAGCAGCTCGCCGGGTCGCACCTCGAACACGCGCGACGGCGTGCGCCCGAGCATGAACCCCTCGAGGACGATGGTGAGACGCGACCGCGCCTCGTCCGCGATTCCACGTCCCAGCGGGCGGGTCTGGCTCTCGTCCGCGACCAGCGAGCCGAAGTCGACGTGGCGCACCGTCCAGGTCGGGGCCATGGCTCTCGCGATCGAGAGGCCGACCTCGCCGCCCATGAGGGCGTGTCTTCGACGGGACCACAACACGCGACGAAGCTAACCGCTGCGGCTCCTCTGTCAACGCTCTTCAAGGCCTCGCCGAGCGAGGCTGCCGAGCAACGCTCTTCAGGGCCTCGCGGAGCGAGGCTGCCGAGAGGACGACCCGTTCGCGTCGGGACCCGACTCGACTCAGAGGCCCAGGACGAATGCGGCGAGCGCGTCGATGAGTCCCGGGGCGAGCGGCACCTCGGGATCGGTCTTCGCGGCGCGCTGGGAGGCCGCGTCGAGCCCTGCCTCTTTGAGGGAGTGCGCCATGCGGTCGATGTAGGTCGCGCGGACCCCTGGACGCGCCGCGGCGAGCTCGCGAGCCTGGACGGGCGAGACCAGCCAATCGTTGCGTCCGTGGACCACGAGCAGCGGCACCGTCGTGCGCGCGAGCTCGTCGACCGGATCGAAGGCGAACCACGAGATGAGGTAGGGCTGGAGCGGGCGGGCCAGCACGTTCGCCACGCGCGGCGGCAGCGGCGTCGTGACGAGGCGCCCCGCGTTCAGCTCGGCCACCGCGGCCTCGAGCGCCTCGAGCTCTTCGGGCGTCGCCGAGTCGCGGAGCTGCTGGATCAAGAGCGCTCCCGCCGGCAGCGAGGTCCCGGCCAGCGTCACGAGGCCGTCGATCGGCTCGCGCTCGGCCACGAGCGTCGCGGTGAGCGCCCCCTGGCTGTGCCCGGCGACGACGACCGCGCCGAAGGCGTCGTCGGCCAGGAGGGTCTCGGCCCACCGCGCGGCCGGCTCCACGTCGTGCTCGTAGCGATAGTCCTCGAGGCGATCGGGCGCGGCGTTCAAGCTCTCGCCGATCCCCGGGTCGTCGTAGCGGAGGCTGGCGATCCCCTGGTCCCTCAGGCCCAGCGCGACGAGGCGGTAGTTGTCGGGCCGGTCGAAGTTGTTGCCGTCGCGGTCGGTCGTGCCAGAGCCGCTCACCAACAGAACGACGGGGAACGGGCCACACCCGGCCGGGACCTCGAGCGTGCCTCCGAGCGACCCGAGCGCGCCCACCACGGTGCGGTTCTCCGAGTGCGCCGGCTGTGCCTCGCAGGGCGCGGTGTCGGTCGTGTCCGCAGTATCGTTCGTGTCCGCGGTGTCGATCGTGTCCGCGGGATCGGTCGTGTCGGTGGTGACGTCGTCCGCGACCGCGTCGGGGCTCGCGACGTCCGCGCTGGCGTCCTGGGCGTCGACGTCGACGGGCGGGCTCGACGCGGGATCCCGGTCGCAGGCAGAGGTCGTGAACAGGAACAGAGACGCGGTCGTGAGCAGGGGTGCCTTCATGCCTCCGGTGTAGGCGGCACCCCGAGGCGCGGCAATTGCTCAGATGGGACACACGGCGCGCGGCCCAGCGATCGCCGGGCGTTGTTATCCGTTGATAGCATGCACCTCGACGGGCGTGCCGGAGAACGCCGCGTTGCCGGAGAGCGGGTCGACGCGCAGCTCGTCGGTCAGCTCGTTCTGGCTCACGCCGGCGTGCGTGCTGGCGACGCGCATGCGGATCGGCCCGTGGTGGCCAAAGCCGTGGGGCAGCGACACGACCCCGGGCATCACGTCGGCGGTGACCTCGAGCGGGGCCACGACCTCGCCGCGGCGGCTGGTGATGCGGACCTCGTCGCCGTGGACGAGGAGGCGGGCGGTGGCGTCGTCGGGGTGCATCATCAGGGTGCAGCGGGGCTTGCCCTTCATGAGGCGCTGGCTGTTGTGGAGCCACGAGTTGTTCGAGCGCAGGTGCCGTCGGCCGATGAGTTCGAGGGGGAGCTCGAGCGGCGTCTGGGCGTGCGCGTCGCGAGGGGCTTCGGGCCCGAGGAGCTCGCGCTCGAGGCGCGGGAGGTCGTCGAGGATGAAGCGCGGGGCGAGCTGGATGCGGCGATTGGCGGTGCGGAGGCGGCCGGGCAGCGTCTCTTCGAGGGGGCCGAGGTCGACGCCATGCGGATGTTCGCGGAGCTTGGCCATCGACAAGTCACCCGTGCCGAAGGGGCGTGACCCACGCGGGCCGGTGCGCAGCGCGAGGTCCAGGATGCGGTCGACGCGGTCCAGGCCGAGGCGGGTCGCGGCCTTGGCGGCGAGCTTCAGACCGAGGCCGCGGGCACCCTTGGGGGCGACGCGCTCGGCGAGGCCGGCCAAGATCTCCCAGTCGTGGCGCGCGTCCGCGTCGCGCGCGAAGACCGCGGGGGTGTAGCGCGCGGTGTTGCGCACAGCGAAGTGGTAGAGGGCCAGGTCGTAGTGGGGCCGCTCGAGCGGCGAGGTCGGCGGCAGGATGAGGTCGGCGTGCCGCGTGGTCTCGTTCAAGTACGGGTCGATGGCGATGAAGACCTCGAGGCTCGCCAGTGCGCGCTGCATGCGCCGACCGTTGGGGACCGACAGGGCGGGGTTGCCGGCGACGGTGACCAACGCGCGGATCTGGCCCTCACCCGGGGTCTCGATCTCCTCCGCCAGGGCCGCCACCGGGAACTCGTCCGCGAAGTCGGGCAGGCCGCGAACACGCGACTTTCGTGTCGCATATCGGGCCGGCGGGTAGAAGCGGCCGAGACGCAGCGCGTCGATGGCAGGGGTCGGGAACATGACGCCGCCAGGCACATCCAGGTGGCCAGTGACGATGTTCAGCGCGAAGACGCACCAGGCGGCCAGCGTGCCGTAGGCCTGGATCGAGACCCCGATGCGACCGTAGACCGCGGCGCGCTCGGTGGTGGCGAGCTCGCGCGCGAGGCGGCGGATCGTGTCGGCGGAGATGCCGGTGCGGGCGGCGACGCGCTCGGGTGGGAAGCGGCGCGCGACCGCCTCGACGTCGGCCACGCCGTCGGTGAAGGCCCCGACCTTGCCGAGGCGGGTGAGGCCCTCGGCGAAGAGCACGTGTAGCATCGCGAGCATGGCGAGGGCGTCGCTGCCGGGGCGGATGAAGTGGTGCTCGGAGGCGTGGCGGGTCGACTCGGTGCGGCGCGGGTCCAGCAGGACGACCCTGCCGCGGGCCTTGATGGCGTCCAGGCGATCGGTCACGCCGCCCGCGGTCATGAGGCTGCCATTGGACGCCGCGGGGTTGGCGCCGAAGAGCAGGAGGAGGTCGGTGCGCTCGAGGTCCGGGACCGGCACGAGGAGCTGGTGGCCGAAGAGGGGGAGGGCGGCGACCATCTGCGGGAGCTGGTCGATGGACGCGGCCGAGAAGCGCGAGCGCGTGCCGAGGGCCTCGATGAAGAGGGGCGTCATGACCATGGCGCCGAGGTTGTGGATGACGGGGTTGCCGAGGTAGGTCGCGACCGCGTCGGGACCGTGGTCTTTCTGGACGCGGCCGAGGCGCTTGGCCGCGAGGTCGAGGGCCTCGTCCCAGGAGAGCTCGCGGTGGGTCGAGCCGTCGCGCAAGAGCGGACGGCGGAGGCGGTCGGGATCGGTGTGCAGGTCCTGGAGGGCCACGGCTTTCGGGCAGAGGTGACCGCGGCTCAGCGGGTCGTCGGGGTCGCCTTCGATCCGGACGACGCGCGGGCCGTCGGTCTCGATCTTCAGTCCGCAGCTCGCTTCACACAGGGGGCAGGTCGAGAGGTGGTGGCCCATACGGCGGAGTCTATACCAGGTTGTGACGATGCTTGAGATGCGACCTGCGCAATGCCATGTTGAGCCCATGAAGTCGTGGATGCTCGCGGTCGTGATGCTGGCCTGTGCCGACCCGAGGCAGGGGACGGTGCGCAAGCCGGGGACCGTCGTCACGGCCGATGCCGACACGGCGCAGGAGAGCGACACGACGGCCGCGGTCGACACGGCGCCGGAGCCGATCCCGCTGGTCGAGTGTGGGCGCCAGGTGGCCGAGGTCGCAGGCAAAGCCGATGCCTCGGTGCTGCTCGTCATGGACCGCTCGCGCAGCATGGCGCAGGGCTCGAAGTGGGCGCAGACGCGGGCCGCGGTCGAGGTCGCGCTCAGTGAGTACGAGCGGTACCTGCGCTTCGGGCTCTTGATGTACCCGACCGAGTCGGACGTGTGTGACGCGGTCGACCCGCGGCCCGACGTGCCCATCGCGCTCGAGAACGGGCAGGCCATCGCGTCCGCCATGGCCGACGCCGAGATCTTGCGCGGCACCCCGACCGGGCCCGCGCTGCGTGCGGCCGCCGAGCTCTTCGCGAGCGACGCCAGCGCGAACCGCGTCGTCATCCTGGCGACCGATGGGCGCCCCGACTGCACCGGCGACGGGTGGGACAACGAGGGCACGGCGAGTGCGTCCGAGGCCTACGACGCGGCGAACGACCTGGCCGAGGAAGGCATCCCGGTCTACGTGGTCGGCATCCAGGGCTCGGACTCGGCGCGCGCGGTCCTGAACCGCATCGCCGAGGTCGGCGGCACCGCCAAGCCCGGCGCGACCGGCTATTACGAGACCAACGGCGGCCCGGAGATGGCGCAGGCGCTCATCGACATCGCGCTGGATGTCGATGGCTGCATGGTCACCCTGGACGAGCACGCGGACGCGGTGCGCATGGACGTGCACGTGGACGGTCGGGCCATGGGCAGCGATGGCGTCAACGGTTGGGAGCTCGTCGACGGACGCCTGCGCATGAACGGCACGAGCTGCCTCGCGCTCGACGGCGAGGCGCACCGGGTCGAGGTCGTCTGGTACTGCGAGCCCGCGGACGCGGCGACCATCGATCGTTGAGACGACTTCCCCGAGAGGAGGCGGTGAACTCGCACCACGCCCGAGCGCCGCACTCGCGTGCGAAAACGCCTTCATCACCGTCGAAGGACTGGCCTCACCGGGCCGGAGGGGCGATCAGTGGTCGCCTTCTCCGAGGTAGGCGGCCTGGACGCGCGGGTCGGCCAGGAGCACGTCGGCCTTGTCGGCCATGGTGATGGCGCCGGTCTCGAGGACATAGCCTCGGTGGCTGTGGCGCAACGCCATGCGCGCGTTCTGCTCGACGAGCAGGATGGTCGTGCCCTCGGCGTTGAGCGTCTTGATGACCTCGAAGATCTTCAGGACGATGAGCGGTGCCAAGCCGAGGCTCGGCTCGTCGAGCAGCAGCAGCTTGGGGCGCGACATCATCGCGCGGCCGACCGCGAGCATCTGTTGTTCGCCGCCCGACAGCGTGCCGCCGGCCTGGTGGCGGCGCTCGCCCAGGATCGGGAACAGGGCGATGACGCGCTCGATGTCGGCGGCGATGCCGGCCTTGTCATCGCGGATGAAGGCGCCCATCTCGAGGTTCTCGAGCACGGTGAGGCGCGGGAAGATCTTGCGACCTTCGGGCGACTGCGCGAGCCCGAGCCGCACGATGCGGTCCGACGGCATCTGCGTGATGTCCTTGCCGTCGAAGCGGATCGTGCCCGAGCGCGTCTTGACGCAGCCGCTGATGCTCATGAGCGTCGTCGTCTTGCCCGCGCCGTTGGCGCCGATGAGGCAGACGATCTCGCCCGGGTAGACGACGAGATCGATGCCGTGGAGGGCCTCGATGTTGCCGTAGCTCGTGTGCACGGCCGAGAGCGAAAGCAGTGGCTCGCTCATCCGAGCTGCTCCTGGCCGAGGTAGGCCTCGATGACCTTCGGGTCCTGGCGGATCTGCTCGGGCGTGCCCTCGGCGATCTTGGTCCCGTAGACCAGCACCGCGATGCGGTCCGAGATGCCCATGACGACGCGCATGTGATGTTCGATGAGCAGCACCGTCACGCCGCGGTCGCGGATGTCCTTGATGAGCTTCATGAGCGAGACCGTCTCGGACGGGTTCATGCCCGCGGCCGGCTCGTCCAGCAGCAGCAACGCAGGACGCGAGGCCAGGGCGCGCGCGATCTCGAGGCGACGCTGGGCGCCGTAGGGCAGGTTCTTCGCGAGGTCGTCGGCGCGCTCGTCGAGGCCCACGAAGCGCAAGAGCTCGAGCGCGTCGGCGTGGGCCTGGGACTCGATGGCCTTGGCCGTCGGCGTGAAGAAGCGACGGCGTAGGATCACGCCGACCCAGGCGAGCGTGCCAGGGAGGAGCAGCGCCCAGAGGAGGGTGTTGATGGCCGACGGGAAGACCTCGAAGCGCAGCCCCACGAAGAAGAGGAGCCACACCAGCCCGAGCCCGATGAGCGGCCCGAGGTCGTGGACGAGGCGCTGCTTCGACAAGAGCGGATGAGGCACGCCGAGGTAGCGGTCCATCGCCACCAGCACGTTCTCGATAGCGGTCATGTCCTGGAAGAGGCGGATGTTCTGGAAGGTGCGCGCGATGCCGCGGAGCGCCACCGAGGTCGGGGTGCGTCGCGTCTGCCGCCACACCGCCATGGCCGCGAAGAAGCCGACGATGCTGCCGACGAAGAAGACGATGGTGCGCGTCCAGATGGACGCCGACGCCTTGCCGGCGACCTCGCGCGCGGCCTTGATACGGGCCAGCGCGACGTCGCGGTTCGGGGCCTCGTCCAGCACCGTCTGGCGGTCGGCCGAGAGGATGGCGATCTTCGCGCCGCGCTCTTCGAGGGTGGCGCCCGAGTCGTCGAGCTCGGCCATCTCGGGGATGGCGGTGCGCTTGGCTTCGGCTTCTTCGCGGGTCTTGGCCGAGCCGAAGGGGCGGGCCCCGGTGGATGTTGTCACGTGATAACGACCGCTGGCGAACTCGATGCGCGGCTTGGCCGAGAGAAAGGCGCCGAAGTCGGTGACGGCCTCGGACCAGCGGAAGCCGGCCTTCGGGTCCTGGTAGTTGGCTTTCACGACGGCCGACCACATCTGGTTCGGGTCGGAGACCCAGAACGCGAGCAGCATGCCGACGGCCACGCCGACCAGGGACCAGCGCAGGTAGTTCGCGCGCTCGGGCTGCTTTTGGAGGTCCTTGCCGTCGAGCAGCACGCGCCCTTCGGTCGGCTCGTAGATGCCGGTGACGGCGTTGAAGAGCGAGGTCTTGCCCGCGCCGTTGGGGCCGATGACCGCGACGATCTCGCCGGTCTTCACCTGGAGGTCGACCGCGTTCACCGCAGTCAGCCCGCGGAAGCGCAGCGTCAGCTTCTCGATGGACAGGAGCGGGGGACGCTGGAGCGGGTTCAGCGGCGCCGGGCTGGGGGCGGGCGCGCTCACTTGTCACCCCCGGTTCCCTCGTGCAGCTCGGCCTTGACGCGCGCCGAGGGCCAGAGCCCCTCGGGCTTGTAGCGCATGGTCAAGATGAGGGCCAACCCGAAGATCATGAGCTTCCAGTTGGTGAGCGAGAGGAAGACATTGTCGCTCGCGCCGACGCCCTTCTGGATGAGCTTGGTCAGGACCGGGGACAAGACCGAGTCGAAGGTGATGAGCACGCCGACGCCGAGCAGCACGCCTCGCAGGCTGCCGAGCCCGCCGATGATGACGCAGCAGAGCACGATGATGGAGTAGTTGAAGTCGTAGGTGTTCGGCTCGGCGGTGGTCTGGAGGTTGGTCGCGTACAGGGCACCCGCGAACCCGGCGATGGCGGCGCCGACCGCGAACGCCGCGAGCTTGGTCTTGGCGGGGTTGAGACCCATGCACGCGCTGGCGAGCTCGTCCTCGCGCAGCGCCACGAAGGCCCGGCCGGCGCGCGAGCGCTCCATCAGGGTGAAGACCGCGACCAGCGCGATGAGCACGATGAGCGCCACGAAGTACATCGTGACGAAGTGGCTCTGCTTGGCGACATCGCCGAGGCCGGCCGCGAGATCGGGCGGGATCCAGGGCGAGGGGATCGGCGAGAGGCCGCGAGGCCCGTCGGTGATGGCGTCGAGGTTCAGCGTCACGACGCGCACGACCTCGCCGAAGCCCAGCGTCACGATGGCGAGGTAGTCGCCCTTCAAGCGCACGGTCGGCGCGCCGAGCAGGAGGCCGGCCACGCCCGCGACGATGGGCGCCATGATGATCGAGCCCCAGAACCCGAACTGGAACGGGTACTTCTCGACCGAGACGACGCCGGTCGTGAAGGCCCCGATGGCGAAGAACGCCGCGATGCCGAGCTGCAGGAGCCCGGCGTAGCCGACCTGCAGGTTCAGCGCGAGGGCGAGGATCGCGAAGATCATGATGTTGACGAGCTGGCGATCCAAGCGGAGCTGCTCGCCGGAGATGGCGCTGATGGCCTGGTCGAGGAACGGGAAGAACGGGTAGATGACCAGGACCAGGAGGAGGTAGAGCTCGAAGCGCTTCCAGAGCGGCTTCGGCGCGACCGGGCGGCGTGCGGTGGCGGTGGCGGTCATACCTTCTCCCGCGCGGTCGACCCGAGGAGCCCGGTCGGCCGGAAGACGAGGATGAGGATCAGCGTGCCGAAGAGGATCGCCGGCTGCCACTGGGCGCCGATGAACTGGTCCGAAAACGCCCGCAGGAGGCCGATGACGAGCCCGCCGAGGACGGCCCCGCGGATGTTGCCGATGCCGCCCAACACCGCGGCCGTGAACGCGTAGAGGCCGTTCTGGTAGCCCATCTGGAAGTTGATGGTGTTGATGTAGAGCGAGTAGATGACGGCCGCGAAGCCGGCCAGCGCGCCGCCGATCAAGAACGTTGCGCCGATGACCTTGTCGACGTCGATGCCCATGAGGCGCGCGGCGACCGGGTTCTGCGCGGTGGCGCGCATGGCCTTGCCGAGCTTGGTCCGGTTCACGAACCAGAAGAGCGCCGCCATCACGACCAGCGAGCTGACGATGACGAGGAGGTCCTTCGGGGTCACGCGCAGCGTCGCGTCCTCGCCCAGGAGGTTGATGTTGGGCAGGAGCTCGGGGAAGGACTTCGGCGCGGCCGGGGCCACACCACCGCCGAACTCGTCCATCGGCAGCCCGCCCCAGAAGAGGCCGAGGTTCATGAACACGAAGGACACGCCGATGGCCGAGACCAGCGGCGCGAGCTTTGGCGCCTTGCGCAGCGGCTTGTAGACGACGCGGTCGACGACCCAGTTGAGGCCCGCCGCGAACAGCGCGCAGACGACGATGACGCCGACCAGGCCGACCGCAAGCGTGCCGCCCGAGGCGTCGCCCAGGCCGAACAGGCCGACCAGGGTCAGCGCCAGGAACGACGCCAACATGAAGAGGTCGCCGTGGGCGAAGTTGATGAGCTCGAGGATGCCGTAGACCATGGTGTATCCGAGCGCGATGAGCGCGAACACCATGCCGTTGGTCAGCCCGAGGAGGAGCTGTTGGATGACGAGTTCCAAGGACGCGTCACTCGTTCGAGAGCAGCGTCACGAACTCGAACTTGCCGGCCTTGACGACGTTGCCGGACATCGTGGCCATGGTCGTGTCGCCGTCGGGCGTGAACTCGAACTTGCCGAGCGCGCTGTCGTCGAACTTCACCTTGGCGGCGGCCTCGCTGATGGCCCAGCGATCGTGCTTGCCGGCGGCCTTGATGGCCTCGATCGCGACCTTGGTCGCCATGTAGCCGTAGACGGCGTAGGCCTCGGGGTCGGCCCCGTACTTCTTCTTGTAGGCCGCGACGAAGTCGGCGCCCTGGCCGACCAACTTCTCCGGCGGGACGCCGCCGAAGGTCACGAACACGCGGTCGTTGGCGTTCTCGGCGCCGGCGGCCTGGATGAAGGCCTCCTCGAAGCAGCCGTCGGGCACCATGAACTTGCCGGTGGCGCCGACCGCGACGAAGTCTTTGACGAGCTGGCCGGCATTGGTCTGGGTCGTGCCGCCGTAGTAGACCACGTCGGGGTTCAGCTCTTTGACCTTGGTCATGAGCGACTTGTACTCCTGCGCCTTGGGGTCCACGGCCTCGAAGGCGTGGACCTTCAGGCCGAGGTCCTCGGCCGTCTGCTGGAACACGGCCGCGACACCCTTGCCGTAGAGGCCGTTGTCGTGGAGCACGTAGACCGACTTGGCGCCCATCTTCTGGGCCCAGCGGGCGCCGACCGCGCCCTGCATGTCGTCGGCCGGGACGACGCGGAAGTAGGTGATCTTGCCCGAGGGGCGGTAGGCCGCGGGCTCGTGCGCCTCGCCGGTGCCGGGCTTGGTGAGCGCCGGATAGGTGTTGGCGGGCGACACCATCAAGAGGCCGGCCTTGTTCAGGACCGGCATCGAGATCATCGCGGCGCCCGAGTTGTACGTGCCGATGTACGCGACGACGTTCTTGTCGCCCACGGCCTTGTCGGCGTTGCCGGCCTCGACCTCGGGGTCCCAGTCGCCCTTCTTGGCGGAGGCGTCGTCCCAGTCTTCGTAGGTGACGGTGAAGCCGCCGACCTTGCCGCCGATGTCGTCGATGGCCATCTTGATGCCGTTGACGATGGTCGTGGTCTGGGCGTTTGCGCTGCCCGTGCGCGGGAGACTCGACACGATCTTGAGCGCCCCCGAGGTCGGGGCGTTCGGGTCCCCCGGGGTGGTCGGCTCGGTCGTCTTGCCGGGCTCGGTCGGCTGAGCCGCATCGCCCGAGGTCGGAGCCGCGCCGCCGGTCGCGGGCTTTCCACCACAGGCCAGGAGCAACGTCATGGACAGCGCCCCCAGCGCGCGGAGAGCGGGGGAGAGCGTCTTGAACTTATGGAAATCGTTCATGTTTTGCGCCTCGGCTGGTAACGGCGGCGGCAGCATAGGCCGCCGTCTGCGCGATCGTCAAGGCCGCTGGCCGAGGGGCATTGGGTCACGGGCCGGTGATCGGGACCCCGACGAACGCGACGTTGACGATGAGGGGTGGCAGGGCCGACTCGGCCAGGCGGAAGGCGATGCGATAGCTGCGGGGGCCGGCGCCGCTCGGCGCCATCTGCAGGTTCAGGGTCGTGATGGTGTTCGCGGTAAGGAGGATCGGAGCGACCTGGGTGATGGAGACCTCGGAGGGCGGGATGTCGGTGAGGGCCTCGACCTGGATGGCGGCGATCGTCAAGTCGCGTGAGGTGGTGTTGCGGATGACGAGCTCCACGATGTGGGCGCCGTCGACTCGGATGTTGCCGCCATTGACCTCGTTCGGGAACGCCTCGAGGACACCCGGCACGCACACGCCCGCGAAGTCACCCGGCACCATGCAGAACGTGTTGGCGGGGCAGGTCTCGTCGCCGGCGTCGCAGCTCGGCCCGCAGTAGCCGATGGTGCAGAGGCCCCCTTCGCACTCGCTCGCGGTGGTGCACGTCGCGCCCTCGGGGCGTGGTCCTGCCGTACAGGCGCCGTCTTCGCAGCGGCCGCTGTCGCAATCGGCGGCGACGGTGCAGGGGGCGAGGCAGATCGCCTGGGGCGGCGGGCTGCCACAGTACGAGAGGACGGCGGCGCTCTTGGGGTCGGCGCAGGTGCCGGTCGCGCACGCGGTCTCGCAAGGCGTCGTGCAGATGCCACAGTAGCACGCGAGCCCATCGGCGCAGTCGGTGTTGGCGAGGCACACCGACAGGAAGTGGGTCTCGCTGCCGACCTCGCCGCCCGGGTCTTTGTCGGAGAGGCAGCCGGCGAGCGCGAAGGTGGCGGCGAGCGCGAAGGTGGCGCGCGGTGAGGGCGCGAGGGTCGAGGTCATGGCGAGGGATCTCCAGGATGGGGCGGGAGCGCGGTGACACCGCAGTAGACGAGAACGCGGGTCGCGTCAGGCGGCGTGGTCGGGGAGGCATCGGCAGACGCGCGAAGGGCGGTCAGCTCGGAGCGGAGGCGGGGCAGGAGGGCCTGGGCCTCGGCGCCGAGCGGGGTGTCGAGGTCGACCTCGAAGGTGTAGGTGCTGCCTCCGGTCCAGGCCTTCTGCGGGTCCCCGGGGGGCAACGACAGGGCGATGCCGAGGGTGCTGAAGACCGCGTGGACGTGGTCGACGATGGCGGCCGCGCCGGGCGCGCGAGGGTCGGCGGGCAGGACGAGCTGGCGGCAGCGGTAGAGGCGCTCGCCCGGAGTGGCGGTGATGCGGCCGTCGCCGAGGAGGCGCTCGAGGAGGGCTTCGAGGCGCGCCTCCTCGAGGCCGCGATGGTGGGCCATGAGGGCCTCGAAAGAGACCGGGCCGCGGCGGTAGATCGAGAGCCAGATGAGCGCCTCGGCGCTCTCGTCGAGGAAGCCGAGGTCCTGGTCGAGCTCGCCCTCGCGCGCGGCGCGATAGACGCTGTTGGCGCCCGAGCCGGTGCGGAAGACGAGGCCGCTCTCGACGAGGTCATGCAGGACACTGCCGAGCACCTGGTCGTCGTCTTTGGCGAAGCGGCGCTCGACCTCGCTGCGCTTGGTCACGCCGCGCTCGTGGAGAAATGCAAAGACCGCTTCCCAGAGCGTTCGACCGGCGTCCGAGCGGCTCTCGGCGAGGCGTTGGAGGCGCTTCTGATACGAGCGCAGCGCGAGGCCACACATGTCGGCCACGAGCTTCTTCGAGAGGCCCTGGCCCTCGAGGGCGTTGGCGAGGTGGAAGAAGAAGCGGTCGGGGAGGTCGGCGACCAGGCTGCGTGCGTGGCCGAGCGTGGCGAGCCGCGCGACGAGCTGGGCGACCTCGTAGAGGAGCTGATCGATCGCGAGTCGCGTGTCCAAGGCGGGGCCTCCCGAGGGTGCTGGCGGACCGTGGGCGGCCGCGATGCAGAGAGTGCGGGATGCGGAGCGAGGCCGCCAGTGTCCCCGAGGACACCCCCTGAGTCGCCCGTCGTCAGCGATGCCCGGACGGTTGCGGTGACAGGTCGGGGTCGGAGCGGTGTTGGAGTCGTGATAGGGTCCCGCGCGGGAGGTGCTCTGAGCGACCCGTACCGGACTCTAGACCATCGAGGGCAGCCCGCCAGTCCTTCGGCGTTGATCGACCCCGACTCGCTCTATCGGCGCCACGGCCCGATGGTGCTCAGGCGGTGCCGTCGCTTGTTGGGCGATGAGGAGCGCGCCCTCGATGCCATGCACGACACGTTTGTCCAGGTCCTCCAGCATCGCGATCGGCTGCATGCCGAGGCGCCGTCCTCACTCTTGTATCGGGTCGCGACGCGCGTCGCGCTGAACGCGCTGCGGAGTCAGCGGCGCTCGCGTCTCGTGCCGCCGGGGGAGGCGCGTGAGGCGGCGCTGCTCGATGCCATCGCGGACCTGCCGGACGAGAGCGAGGCGACCGGGGCGCGGGCCCTCTTGTCGAAGTTGTTCGCGCGTGAGCCCGAGTCGTCGCGCGTGATGGCCGTGCTGCACTATGTCGATGGCCTCACGCTCGAGGAGACCGCGGCCGAGGTCGGGCTGTCCGTGTCGGGGGTGCGGAAGCGCTTGCGAGGCCTGCGTGAGAAGCTCGTGCTGCTGGCGCCCGAGGCGGTCCGGGGGCTCGACGGGACCGCGCCCAGGGCTCCGCAGGAGGCCGAATGAGCCGCCAACACGAAGACGCCGAGGCTGCCGAGATTGCCGAGGTCCCCGAGATTCTGGTCGAGCGCTTGCGGCTCGGCGAGCTCCCGCCCGAGGTCGCAGCCCGCGTGCGCGCGCGGCTCGAGGCGCGGGGTGAGCTCGGGCGCGTGCAGGCCTTGGCGGCCGACGATGCCGCGATCCTCGCGCGCCACCCGAGCCTTCCGCGGCACGTGTTGGCTCGCGTGGCGGGCGCACCGGGGCGCCGCGCGGGGGCCGTGCGCTGGGTGCCGCTGCTCGCGGTCGTGGCTGCGACGATGGTGCTGGCGCTGCGCGTGCCGATCGAGGCGGGGGTGCCGCGATCGTCGTCGAGTGCTGGTGATCCGACCGAGCGCACCGACCTCACCGATCGCGTGAAGGGTGACCCCGCGCTCTTCGTGTGGCGCGAGCGCGCGGGGGCGTCGCCGGTGCGCGTGCGCGATGGAGACCGGGCCGAGGCCGGCGATCGCCTGCGCCTCGTCTTCGAGCGCGGTGACTTCGCGGCCGCGGCCCTCTACTCGATCGATGGGCGCGGCACGGTGACCGAGCACCTCGCCCCTGGTGTGGCAGCGCCGCGCGTGACCTTGCCGTCGTCGTTCGTCCTGGACGATGCCCCGGACTTCGAGCGCTTCCTCCTCGTGCTGGCGCGCGAGCCGTTCGGCGATCCCGAGCTGAGGGCCCTCGGGTCCGCGCTGGAGGCGCTCGCGGCCTCGCCCGATCGGGCCACCGCGCCGCTCGCGATCCAAGGCATGACGGTCCTGTCGCTGCGCCTCGACAAGCGAGCGAGCCCGTGAGTCGTGCGCGTGTGCATCGCGATCGCAAGCGGTCCGGTCTCATCCTGACCGGAGGCCTCCTCGCGGGATGCCTCTGGATGATCCTCGTCGGCGCATTCTCGACCGAGGCCTGGGCTGCGCGCGCCGAGCCCCTCGAGCTCGGACCGAGCGGCGGCTCGCGCCCCATCCGCCGCATCGGGCTCTTCGTGGGGCAGAACGACGGCGGCCCTCAGCGCGCGCCTTTGCGCTGGGCCGAGCGCGACGCCGAGTCGATGGCCCAGGCCTTCGTCGAGCTCGGCGGCATCGCGAGCCCTGACCGCATCGTGGTGGCGGGTACCGATCGCAACGGCCTCCTCGCGACCCTCGGCGTGGTGCGCGCGATGCTCGCCACGACTGCCCCAGGCACGCGCCGCGAGGTGGTCTTCTACTACTCGGGGCACGCCGACGAGCGCGGCCTCCTGCTCGGCTCGGGCCGCCTCGGCTTCGACGAGCTGCGCGCCCTCCTGGACGGGCTCACGGTCGACCTGCGCTTCGCCGTGGTCGACGCCTGTGCCTCGGGTGCCATCGTGGCGGCGGGGCGTAAGTCCCGGGAAGAGCGCCAGAAAGGCGGTGTCGTCGCGGCCCCCTTCCTGCTCGACGAGGGCCTGCCGCTGACCGGGCACGCGTACCTCAGCTCGGCGGCGGCCGATGAGGTCGCGCAGGAGTCCGACCGGGCCCAGGCTTCGTACTTCACGCAGAGCCTCGTCGCAGCGCTTCGCGGCGCGGCCGATCGCGACGGGGATCGCGTGGTGACGCTGAGCGAGGCCTACGCCTACGCCTTCGATCAGACGCGCGCCCGCACCGCGCTGACCGCCGCTGGCGCCCAGAATCCCTCGTGGGACCTGGCCTTGAACGGCACCGGCGACCTGGCTCTGACACGGCTTGGCCGCGCGTCGGCGACCCTGACCCTCGATCGCGGACTCTTCGGTCGGGTCACGATCTTCCAAGGCGCCTCGGTCTTTGCCGACCTCGACAAGCCCGCGGGTCGCGCCCTCGATCTCGCGGTCGTGCCGGGCGCGTGGCGCGTCGCGACCGTCGTCGACGATCGTCGTCGCGAGGCCACGTTCTCGATCGAGGCCGGGCGCGGCCGCGTGGTCATGCTGCGCGATCTCGCGGACGTCGGGCCCGTCGCCGATGCGCGCCTACGCGGTGCGAGCCCGCTGCGCTTCCGGGTCGCGCTCTTGCCGTTCCTCGCCTTCCCGGACGAAGATCCGATCGTCGTCCACGGCGCGTCGCTCTCGCTCCTGGGCGATCACCTGGACGAGCTCCGTGGCGCGCAGCTCGCCGTCCTCTTCGCGCACGCGGACGAGGTCGTCGGCGCCCAGATCTCGCTCGTGAACATCGCGACGCGTGTGCGCGGCGTGCAGATCGGTCTCGTCAATGTGACCGAGCGCCTCGACGGCGCATCGCTGGCACTCGTGCCGTGGGTCGGCGGGCCCGAGGGACTCCACCACCTCGAGGTCTTCACGACCCTCGCGAGCGAGCCCGCGAGCGACGGCGAGCGCGAGCTGCGCACGATGGTGCATGCCGGCTGGAGGCTCGGTGCGCGCTGGCTCCACACCGCGGTGTCCCTTGGCACCGACGGAGAGGCCTGCATGCTGCGTGTCGGCGCAGGCACCGAGGTCGACGTCGATCCGGTGACCTTCGACGTCGAGCTCGGGGCGCACCTGCCGGCCTCGAAGTGCGGCGTCTCGCGCCTGGGAGACCACCCGCGCGTGGCCCTTGGGGTGCTGATCGGCGTCCGCCTGTCGGAGGCCTTGAACCTCTTTGCCGGCGTGCACGTCGGGGTGGGCATCGACGATGCTGCACTCGTTCCCTCGTCCCTCCTGGGGGTGCGCTTCTTCCGTTAGTGAGGCGCCATCCTGCGCGAGCCTCGCGATCAGGGGACCAGTGCCAGGGCGTCGGGGCTCTCGTCCTTCAGGTCGACGCCAGTGAGCCCGCGCGCCAGCGCCTGCCGCGCGAGCCACGCCGTCTTGGCCGCGGCCTTGGCGTAGTCGAGGCCCTCGGGCGGGTGCACGTTCGAGATGCAGTTGCGCTCGGCGTCGCTGCGACCGGGGCGTGGCTCGTACGTGAGGTAGATCCCGACGCTGTCGCTCGCCGAGAGGCCGGGGCGCTCGCCGACGATGACGATGACCAGGCGCGCATCGAGACAGGCGCCGATGGGGTCACCGATCGCGACCCGCGCCTCGGGTGCGAGCACCAACGGACCGAGGGTGAGGCCCGCGGCCTCGAGGCTCGCGACGAGTGCCGTGACGAGGCCCGCGCCGTGGCGCGCGATGCCGTCGGCCGAGAGGCCGTTGGTCACGACCAGGACGACGTCGGGGCGGGGTACGCCCTCGGGCCGCGCGCCGTCGGGCCGCGTGCTCTCGGTAGGATGAACGGTAGGACCCGAGCTCGCGGCGCCGTTGCCGCGCGCTGCGCTGAGCGAGGCCTCGCTGTCGGCGGTGAGGCGGCGGCCGAGGTTGGGATCGCGGAGGTAGCGCTGACGCCCGTCGGCCTGGGTCTTTGCCCTCAGCACGACGAGTCCGAGCTCGGCGACCTCGCGGTCGAACGCGTCCACGTCCCAGGGGCGGTGGACGGCATCGCGCGCCGCGGCGTGGGCGGCCTGGAAGGCGAGGTGCACTTCGGTGCGCTGGGCGGCGCCGGCCCGGCCGAGCCCGATGCGCGCGGGGGTCAGGGCCGAGAGGCTGCGCCACGCGTCCCAGCGGTCGATGACCGGTCGTCGCTCCTGGCGCTTCTCGTCGTCTTCGTCGATCTGTGGGGTCATGGGGTGGACTCGGGTTCGGGCTCGGGATGGCGCGCCGACGTGGCGTGCCCCTGGGCGAGCGCGCGCGTGGCTTCGAACAGCGGCCCGCGCCGCCCGACATCGGGGGCGAGACGCGTGCCGCCCGCGTCGGCGATGCCCAGCTGCGCGAGCCAGGTCTCGAACTCGGGGGCGGGCCGGAGACCGAGGACCTGCCTCACGTAGAGGGCGTCGTGAAAGGAGGTGCTCTGGTAGTTCAGCATGATGTCGTCCGCGCCCGGGATGCCCATGATGTAGTTCACGCCTGCGACCCCGAGCAGCGTCAGGAGGGCGTCCATGTCGTCCTGGTCGGCCTCGGCGTGGTTCGTGTAGCAGACGTCGACGCCCATCGGCAGGCCGAGGAGCTTGCCGGCGAAGTGGTCCTCGAGCCCGGCGCGCAAGATCTGTTTACCGTCGAAGAGGTACTCGGGCCCGATGAACCCGACGACCGTGTTGACGAGGAAGGGGTCGAAGGCGCGGGCCACCGCGTAGGCCCGGACCTCGCAGGTCTGTGCGTCGACGCCGTGGTGTGCCTCGGCCGAGAGCGCGCTGCCCTGGCCGGTCTCGAAGTACATGCGCTGGGCGCCAGGTGCGCGACCATCCTCGCGCGCCATCGCGTGCGCCTCGGCGAGGAGGGCGAGGTCGATGCCGAAGCTCTTGTTGGCGGCCTCGGTGCCGGCGATCGACTGGAAGACGAGGTCCACCGGCGCGCCGAGGCGCATGAGGTCCATGCTGGTCGTCACGTGCGACAGGACGCAGCTCTGGGTGGGGATCTCGTAGCGCAGGCGCAGCCCGTCGATGAGGTCGAGCAGGAGGCGGACGTTCTCGGGATGGTCGGTCGCCGGGTTGATGCCGATGACCGCGTCACCGCTGCCGTAGAGGAGTCCGTCGAAGATCGAGGCCGCGATGGCCACGGGATCGTCGGTCGGATGATTCGGCTGGAGGCGCGTCGACATGCGGCCCGGGAGGCCGACGGTGGTGCGGAAGCGCGTGACCACGCGACACTTGCGCGCGACCGCGATGAGGTCCTGGACGCGCATCAACTTCGAGACGGCGGCGACCATCTCGGGGGTGAGGCCACGACCCACGGCGGTCAGCGCGACGGCCTCGGTCGCGTCCGCGAGCAGCCACTCGCGGAGGGCGCCGACGGTCAGATGCGAGATCGGCGCGAAGGCGAGAGGGTCGTGCTGGGCGTGGATGAGGCGCGTGACCTCGTCGCGCTCGGCGGCGATGACGTCTTCGTCGAGGAAGCGCTTGAGCGGCAGGTCGGCCAACGCGAACTGCGCGGCGACGCGCTCGGTTGCGCTCGTGGCTGCGAGTCCGGCGAGCTCGTCGGCCGCGCGCCGTGGCGAGGCCTTGGCGAGCAGCGCGCGCAGGCTCTCGAACCGATAGGCATTCCCCCGAACCACCGCACGATAGGGCATCCGACCTCCTCGGCCTTCGAGGATGAAGGCGGGCCGCCGCGGGCGCAAGGGCCCGCGGCGGTGTCCAGGAGAAGAGAGAGTGTCGCGGATGAGTGGGTCATCGTGGCGATGCCCGACGGGTCACAGGGGACTATCGGCACCCCGGCAGCGAACTTGAGGAAAAAGATCGCCGCGCCACACTCGGCCGCCTGCGCCAAGGGATCGACGCTGGAACTCCAGGTCGCCTGGGCCGCCCCGGGCCCGGCTTGCGGGCGGGCGAGCCTGTTCACGTGGCCCTCTGTTGTCAGCGCGGCGCGGCCGTGCCAGGGTCCCCGCCATGGCATTCGCAAAGCTCGATCTCCTCGTCAATTCATCGCCCGCCAAGGCCTGGGCCGTGGTCGGCAAGTTCGATTCCCCTGCGAAGTGGCACCCCTTCGTCGACGAAGTGGCGCTCTCGAAGGATGGCAAGCTGCGCACGCTGTTCCTCAAGAACGGCCAGGAAGTCGTCGAGCGCCTGACGCTCCACGACGACGCCGCGATGTCGTACCACTACCAGCTCGTCGAGAGCGGGATGCCGGTACAGTTCTGTTCCTTCCAGATGCAGGTCTACGGCATGGGGGACCAGGCCCACATCGTGTGGAGCGCGGACTTCGATCCGGTCGATGGCGTGAGCGAGGACGACGCGACCGCCGCGATCGAGCGCATGCTGCACTCGGCGGAGCCAGGGCTCGTCGACCTCCTCGGCTGAGTCGGTGGACATCGGCATCGTCGGGGCCGGCTTCGCCGGGCTCACGGCCGCTTTGTGTCTCGCGCGTGCCGGCCATCGGGTCACGGTCTACGAGCGCGCCGAGGACCCCGGACCGGTGGGCGCGGCCATCGTGCTCCAGCCGAGTGGGCTGGCCGTGCTCGCCTCGCTCGGGCTCGAGGACGAGGTCACGGCGAGGAGCGCGCGCCTCGATCGCCTGCATGTGACGAACCCGCGCGGCAAGACCCTCGTCGACCTCCACTACGCGACCCTCGAGGCGGGTTGGTATGGCCTCGGGATCGGCCGCGGCGTCTTGTTCTCGGCCTTGTGGGGCGCGGTGAAGGCCGCCGGGATCGCGGTGCGCACGGGCGTCGTCGTCGTCGGAGTCGAGCGCACGTCCGAGGGCCTCGGCGTGTTGGGCGAGGGCGCCGAGGTCGGGCGCCACGAGCTCGTCGTCGCGGCCGATGGGGCTCGCAGCCGGGTCGCCGACGCGGTGCCCGGACGGCGCGTGAGCCGCTATCCGTGGGGTGCCCTCTTTCGGGTGGGGGACTTTCCCGACACGACGACACTGCATCAGGTGGGCTCGGGCGCGCGGCGCTTCATGGGGGTCTTGCCGATGGGGCAGGGGCGCGCGTCCCTCTTCTGGAGCCTGCGCGAGGACCGGCTCGACGCATGGCGCGCGGGCTTTGTCGGTTGGCGCGACGAGGCGCTGCGACTCGGACCGTGGGCGGCGCCGCTCATCGAGCCACTCGTTTCGCCCGACGAGCTCCTCTTTGCGCCGTACTTCGATGTGCGCATGAAGCGGTGGCATGCCGATCGCGTGGTGGCGATCGGTGACGCGGCGCACGCGACCAGCCCGCAGCTCGGGCAGGGCTCGAACCTCGCGCTCTGGGACGCCTTCGTCCTGGGCGAGGTCTTGAGCGGTGTCGAGGCGAGCGGGCTCGACCTTGCGCTGGCGACGTACTCGGCGCGGCGAAAGAAGCACCTCGCCTACTACCAGCGGGCGACGCGCTGGCTGACGCCGTTCTTCCAGAGTGACTCGCGTGTCCTCGGTTGGATGCGTGACGTGGGAATGCCGATCATCGGCTGGTTCGGCCCGACCAAGCGCCTCATGACCGCGTCGATGGCCGGTGTGGCGGCTGGCTTCTTCGGGCAGCGCGAGGCCCTTCCCGTGGTATGGACAGGGTCGAGGCGCGACGTCGGGTGAGTCGCGACCGAGTGATCGAGCGCGACCTCGGGTGAGTCGCGATCGCGTGATCGAAGCGGGGAGGGTCGGATGTCGCGAGTCGCATTTCTCGGAACGGGTCTCATCGGGCGCGCCATGGCCGAGCGCGCGCTCGAAGAGGGGCACGAGGTGTCGGTGTGGAATCGGACGGCCGACAAGGCGCTGCCGCTCGGCGTGCTCGGTGCGCGCGTCGGCCAGAGCGTGGCCGATGCGGTGCGCGGGGCCGAGCACGTGCACGTGGTCGTCAGTGACGACGCCGCGGTCGACGCAGTGCTGGCGCAGGCAGGTGGGCTCGGGCCCGAGGTGCTGGTCCTCGATCACACGACGACCACGCCGAAAGGCGCCGCCAAGCGGGTCGCCGAGCTACACGCGCGCGGCGTGAGCTACGTGCACGCGCCGATCTTCATGTCGCCGGCCAACGCGCGTGCGGGGCGCGGCATCATCCTGGCGTCGGGGCCGCGGGCGCTCTTCGAGCGGGCCGAGCCGGTCCTCCAGGGCATGGCCACGACCGTGAAGTGGATCGGGGAGCGGCCCGATCTCGCGGCCGCCTGGAAGCTCTTCGGCAACGCGACCATCATCGCGCTGACCGGCGCCGTGGCCGACGTCTTGAGCATGGGCGCCGAGCTCGGCCTGGCCCCGGCCGAGGCGATGGGCATCTACGACATCTTCGATCCGTCGATGACGCTCAAGTACCGCGGTCACGCCATGGCCCGCGGCAACTACGCGCCGCCGTCCTTCGAGCTCACGATGGCGCGAAAGGACCTCCGCCTCATGCAGGAGACCGCGGGCACGCGACCGTTGGCCGTCCTGCCGGGGATCGCCCAGCGCATGGACGCCCTCATCGCGGCGGGCCATGGCGCCGAGGACATGGGTGTCCTCGCCATCGACGCGGTGCCTGCCTCCACGTGAGGCTGCGCCGCCCGCGGCTTACGGGTTCGCGGGGACCATCACCTCGACGTTGGTGCGGGTCGCGTTGCCGGTCGCGTCGCTGCAGCGCACCCGCAGGACGTAGTTCGTCGCGCGCGCCGAGCGGCCCGGGACCCACACCGTGCGCGGGCCCGCGATGATCGCGCGCGGGGCTGGCTGCACGCAGCTTCGCCGCGGCCCGGGGAGGAGGTGGCAGTTGTCGATGACGACCTCGGTGATGGTGCAGGTGACCATGCCCTCGCAGGTGTCCGAGGCATCGATGGCGAGCTTGATCGCGCGGAGCTTCTTGGTCGCCGCCTCGCCGACGCTTGCGACCGCGCGCGCGATGACGGGTGGGACGAGGTCGCCACACGGGCACGCGTCGACGCGATCGAGGCGCCCATCGGCGTCCTCGTCGCCCATGGCGTCGTAGAGATCGGCCCGTCGCGAGGCGCTCTGCACCGGCATCTCGCCCTGGGTGTAGCCGCCGATGAAGAGCACGCGACCGTCGTCCAGGGTCACCGCGGCGGCGTCGCTGCGACGGACCGAGGGCAGGGGCTCGACCTCGGACCAGCGCCGCTGCACCAGATCGTAGGCGTGGGTCTGCCCGTCGAGGAAGTGCGAGCCGACGGTGAGCACGCGGCGATCGGGCAGGGTCGCGATGATGGCGCCGCCCATCTGGAAGTCGGCCGGCTCGGCGAGGGTCACGCCGCGGGTTGCCGGGTCGAAGAGGATCGGCTCCTGCTGCGAGTCGTCGACGAAGAAGACGCGCCCATCGGCGAGCAGGCGCGCGCGGCCGAGGTAGGGCTCCATGAGCAGGCCGTCGAGCTCGGGGTCGAAGGTCCACACATCGGTGCTCGGGTCGTAGAAGTAGCCGCGGAACATGAGGCCGTTGGTGCCGGGGTGCAACGAGGCACCGTGCACGAGGACCCGGCCGTCGGCGAGGCGCACCGCGGTCTGCGCGATGATGCGCGTGAACGGCGGCGCGGCGGTCGGCGTCGTCGCGCCCGTCGCGGGGTCGTAGAAGAGGGGGGCCGCGTCGTTGACGAGGATCGGGATCGGGAAGCTGCGGCCTCCGATGTAGCCGTTGCCGATCACGAGGACCTGGCCGGCGTGGGCGCCCGTCGTCACGGCGACGAGCGAGTGGCCGACGCGCTTCTCGGCGTGGGGGAAGGTCGCGCGCCAGGTGCCGCTCTCGGGGTCGTAGATCTCGGCGCTGGCGAGCGTGGGTGCCGCGCTGAAGTCGACGCCTTCGCCGCCGCGCCCGCCGCTGACCAGGACCTGGCCTGCGAGCGGTCCTGCCTCGAGGAGGACCGCGGCGTGGAGGGTGCGTCCCTCGAGCATCGCGCCGGTCGGGGTCCACCCACCGGGGAACTCAGGGACGAGGTCCGGGCAGAGGTCGCAGACGTCGCCGCGCCCGTCCTGATCGCGGTCGCCCTGCAGCGGGTCGGCGCTCGCGAAGCAGTCGTCGCAGAGGTCGCCCACGCCATCGTGGTCGGTGTCGGTCTGGCTTGCGTTGATGGCGTCGGGGCAGTTGTCGCAGAGGTCGCCGACCTGGTCACCGTCCTGGTCGGCCTGGTCGCTGTTCTTCAGCGTCTCGCAGTTGTCGCAGAGGTCGCCGATCCCGTCGGCGTCGCGATCGGTCGCCTCGGGATAGGCGTCGTTCACGCAGAGGTCGCACACGTCGCCGCGCCCGTCGCGATCGGTGTCGAGCTGGCTCGGGTTGGCGAGGCCCGGACAGTTGTCGCAGGCGTCGGGGATGCCGTCGTGATCGGTGTCGCCCGAGGCGGGCAGTGCGTGGATGTCGAGCTCGGCCCCGTCCTCGCTGGTCGCGGCGAGGCCGATGTAGACCGTCGAGCCGCCCGCGACCCAGGCCTTCACCTCGACCGAGCTCCCTCCGCAGACCAACGGCGCCGCGTCGGCGGTGCCGCGGTAGAGGTCCACGCGCGCGTCTTGCGCCGAGGCCCCGAGGCAGGTCCCGGTCGGCGCGGTCCAGCGGTACCAGATCCAATCGCCCTGGTAGCTGGACCCGTACCAGCCGGGGCAGGCGGTGAGGTCGTCCACGGTCGCGAACCGAGTCGAGCCCTGCACGCGGTAGGGCAGGTTGGCAAAGGGGATCGCGTCGACGAGGTCGTCGTTCTTCGGGGCCTCGGCGAGGGTCACGGTGCGGAGGCCGAAGCTGATGGGCGTCGCGACGAAGACGAAGACCGTCTCGCCCGCGTCGAGGTCGACCCATCGCGTCGCCGCGTCGACGTCACCGCCATAGGCGAGGCCGACCAGGTTGCCGCGCGTCCCGGCGAGGACGGCAATGGCCGCGTTGGGGTCGTCGAGCTCGAAGACGAGGCGCAGGTCGTGGGTCGGGGTCAAGCGATACCAGAACGTCGCGCCGAGCGCCTGGGAGGCGGCAGAGCGGGGCAGCGCCGGATCGTCTGGAGCCGCCGTTCCGTCGAAGGGATCGACCGTGCCGGAGAACGGCAGCGTGACGGCGAGGGCGCCGTCGAGGTCGTCGTTCGGAGCTGCGTTCAGCTCTTCCTCGAACGTGATCGTCGCGACCCCTCGGGGGCCCGAGGACATCGACGCGAACAAGAGCCGATAGGTCTTGCCCGCCTCGGCCGTCAGCACGAAGGTGCCGAGCCCTCCCGTCACGGCGCTGAGCGCGCCGAGCTCTCCCTCGAAGGCGGCGACCACCGGGGTGAAGCCGTCGCCGACGCCGGTCACGCGGAGGCGCATGGCACGCGGCGCGGTCCAGAGGTACCAGACATTGCCCGAGAGCGCCGAGCCGGAGTTGTCCTCCGGCGAGACGGTGGCGCTCGCGAGGTCGACCGTGCGCGTGGCGGGCAAGGTGGTGATCGGCTCCGCGTCGGCGACCCGATCGTTGGGCGGTCGGACCGGCTCGGGCCTGGCTGCGACCTGGAAGTTCACGTCCCCGCCGTCGGGCCCCAGCGCGGCGAGCGCGATGAGGTACTCGACCCCGGCCTCGAGGTGCACCGAGATGGCGCCCACCTCGGCCACGACGATCGCGTCTTCGGTCGGGACGAGGCCCGCGAAGACGATGAGGGCGGGCGTGAAGGTGTCGCTCGAGGCGCGGAGCTCGAGGTCGAGGTCGGCGTCCGGTTGGATCGCGAACCAGACCATGTGCGTGAGATCGGCCGGAAAGGGCTCGTCGGGGGACATCGTCGCGAGCGAGGTGTCGAGGTCGACCGTGAACGGCAGGGCCGTGATGGGGGTCGCGTTCGCGACGTCGTCGTTGGGCGGCGGCTCGGGTGGGCGCGCGAAGGTCAGCGAGACCGGGCCGCCCTGACCATCTAGGGATGCGAGCGCGACGAAGTAAGTGACGCCCGCCTGCACGGCGACGCTCGTGCCCCCGATATCTCCTGCGATGACCGTGTCCTCGCCGGGCGGCAGGCCGTTGAAGACGAGGACCACGGCGGTGAAGTCGGCGCTCGCGGCGACCTCGAGGGTGAGGTCCTCGGTCGGCGTGTAGCTGAACCACACCATGTTCGAGAGCTGGTCGGCGAGCGGCTCGTCACCCGACATGGTCGCGAGCGAGGTGTCGAGGTCGAAGGCCGCGGGCAGGTCCGTGACGACCGTCGCATTGGCCAGCTCGTCGTTCGAGAGCGGGGCCGCGAAGGCGGACGACGCGGTGGCGGTGACGATGAACGCGGCCACACAGAGACAGCGCACAAGGAGGCTCGCGCCACCAGAGGACGGCGGTGTTGCAGGCATCGGGTCTCGCAGGGTGAAGGGCGTGACGAAGACTGAATGGCCTGAAGATGCCAGATGCACGACGGAGGTAAAGTCCTTCTGGCGTGCGGATTTGATGAGAACTCGTACAGGGCGCGAGGCCTGCATGGGGGGAGACGGGGACCGGGCTGTGGCGTGCAGTGGCCGGCGGAACTGTGTCGGCACTTCCGCCCCGCGCATCTAACGCGTGGGTGCGCCCGGTGTGCTGTCGTCGCTCGCGAAGAGGCCCCGGTGCGTGGACCAGCAGGCGACGGCCTCGCGCTCGGTCCAGGCCTCGATGGGAAGCGCCTCGACGAGGGCCGAGAGCGCGAGCCCGTCGGCGGGTCGGTCTTCACGTCGTGGCGAGAGGCAGCGCAGGACGAGTCCATCGAGCGCGTCGCGATAGGACGGATCGAAGGGGATGAGCACGCGCTCTGAGGGCGGCGTGGGCGGTTGGGCGTGCGCGCTGGCGAGCGCGCTGAGATCGGTGATCTGCACCGGGAGCTCGCCGGTCAGAACGACGTACAGGGTCGCGCCGAGCGCATAGACGTCGCTGCGCGCGTCCGCCTCGTGGCCCAGGAAGAGCTCGGGCGCCATGAAGGCCGGCGTGCCGATGAGCATCCCGACGAGCGTCAGCGAGGTCTCGTGCGCGTCGAGCTGGCGCGCGATCCCGAAGTCCACGACCTTCAGGAAGTCGGGTGGGTCTGCCAGCACGAAGAGGTTGGCGGGCTTGATGTCGCGGTGGACGAGGCCCGAGCCGTGCGCCTCCGCAAGCGAGGCCGCGGCCTGGCGGATGAAGTGGATGGCGCGGCGAGGGTCGAGGGGGCCGTGATGCGCGACGAGCTGATCGAGGTCGAGCCCGTGCAGGGCCTCCATCGCGATCCACGAGACGCCGTCGTCGTTCATGCCGTGATCGTAGACGCGGACCGTGTGCGGCGAGGTCAGCGCGCTGGTGGCCTGGGCCTCGCGCTCGAAGCGCCGCCGTCGCCGGTCGCTGAGTGTCCCGTCCTGCGCCGGCTCGGTGCGCAGGATCTTCAGCGCGACCTCGCGCTTCAAGCCGTCGTCGCGCGCGAGCCAGACCTGGTTCATGCCGCCCTCGCCCAGGAGGCGCAGGAGGCGATAGCGCCCGAGGCGCCGGGCGTCGTCGAGGGCCTGTCGTGCGCGCCAGTGGAAGTGTCCGCTGGCCGCGGCAAAGGCAGCGAGGCCGACGATGAGGACGGCATGCGTCACGAAGACGGCGCGCGCGTGCGCATCGGAGAGCTGCGCGCGGTGCTGATCGGACAGCGCGACCGCGACGACCAGCGCGCCGAGGAAGCAGAGCGTCGAGGGGCCGATGATGGCGATCATCTCGGACCAGCGCGCGGGGAGGTAGGTGCACACCGCGACCGCGAGGTAGGCGAGCGAGAAGACATACGCGCTGGTGAGGCCGCCGAAGAGCTCGGCGAGAGCGGCGAGGCTCACTACCGTCAGCCCGAGGAAGGCGGAGGTCGTCCAGACGATCTGCCGGCGCGTGAGGCCGGGGCGCCGCAGCGCGAGGATCATGAGGCCCAACACGAGCGCCCCGACGACACGCCACCCGAGCATGGGGACGAGCCCGACCTCGGGATAGAGGGTCGCCCGCATGTAGAGGTCGAGGCCGGCACACGCGAGGAGGCGCAGCTGCCGATGACGACCGCGCGGGAGGCGCCGCGCCTGAGCTTGTCGGCCTGTTGACGGGTGTGGTTCATGCGGAGGTGCGGTCCGTGGACATGGCGTGAGACTAACAGGCTCGCGCTCTGCGGAATATTGCGGTCAGCCGTGGCGCTCGGATAGCCTGCCGTCCCCGTCGCAGTCCTGCTCTTCGTCCCTGGCGGTGCATCATGGTTCCGACGTCGCTCGCCCGCAGCGTGCTCCTGATCGCGTTCGTCCTGGCCGCGGCCCAGGTCCATGCGGCGCCTCCCCTGGTGTTGGGCGAGGCACCGATGGCGCGCGTGAGCTCGCGCGTCCCGACGCCTGATCTCGACGTGAGCGCCAGCGAGACCGTCACGCGCCAGACGCTCAGCGAGACCGGGACCGTGTCGATCCGCATCGACAACGCCAGCGTGACCGTCCACGAGGCCTTGCTCGAGGTCACCCTGCCCGCGGACGCGCTGGTCTCGCGCCTCTCCCTGAAGGTCGACGCGCAGTGGATGGAGGCCGAGGTCCTGCCCCGCGCCGCCGCTCAGCGCATCTATCAGACCATCGTCCACCCCGACGTCGGACCGCGCCGCGACCCGGCCCTCCTGGTCGAGCTCGCTCCCGGGCGTTGGTCGCTCGACGTGTTCCCGATCCCCGCCCACGGCCGCCGCGAGCTCGAGCTGGTGTGGCATCGCCTGCGCCCCGGCCCAGACGGTCGCGCGACTCAGCGCGTCGAACGCCGCCTCGTGCCGACAGGCGGGGCGGAGACCGTCTTTGCCCTCGCCCCCGCGCGCGAGGCTGGCCTGGGTCGCGCCGGGCGCGACGCCCTCCCGCTCGAGCGCCTCGTCATCGCCGTCGACACCTCGCTCTCGATCGGTGACGCCGGGCTCGCTGGCGCCCGCGTGATCGCGACACAGCTCGCCGCGTCGCTGCGCGTCGAGACGTTCATCGTCAGCGGCGACCGTCAGGCCTCCGCCCCGTGCAAGGTGACCTGCACCCAGGGAGACGCGGCCTGCGCCTCCTCGGTCGAGGCGTGCCTCGCCGGCCCGGTCGGCGGTGCGAGCGATCTCGGTCTGCTCCTCACCGCGGCCGGCGCCGCCATGCAGCGGGGGCCCGCGCGGCGCGCAGCACTGGTCCTCCTGAGCGACGGCCAACGTACCGCCGGTGCCACGGCGACCGAGCTCGCGACCGCCGCCGCGACGCTTGCCGCGCGGTTGCCCGTGACGTTGTTCACCGTGCCGATCGGCGACCTCGCTGGCCCCACCGGGCGACCCTTCGGCGATCGGGATGCCGGTCTGGCCCTCCTCCACGCGCTCGCCGAGTCGGGTCATGGGGCCCTCTTCCAAGCGCGCGATGGTGAGGATCTCGCCAGCCTCGTGCGCGCCATCGCCGCGCCGCGCCGCGCCGATCTGAGCGTCCGCGCCCTGGCCGGAGAGCTCGGCCCCTGGTCCGTTCGCTGGGTCGACGAGCGACCGATCGTGCTCGGGACGATGCGGTCCGACAAGGCCGAGATCGAGGTCACCTGGGCCGACGACAAGGGGCAGGCCCGCTCGCGCTTCACCCTCGAGCGCGCCTCCGGTCCCGTCCGCTACGGCCTCTTCCAGGAGCTCGGGCGCGCCCTCGTCGCGCAGCATGAGCGCCGCCTCGACCTGCCCGCCATCGACCTCGCGCGCCTCGCCCGCGAGCACGGCGTGGCCGGCCCCTACGGCTCGCTGCTCGCGCTCGAGACCGAGGCCGACTACCAACGTCGTGGCATCGCGCGCGTGAAGGCCTTCGAGCTCGCGTCCGCCCGCGGCGAGGCGGTCGAGCCCATCGCCGCGCGCGCCCTCGCGGACGAGGACGCCCTGCGTGTGGACGGCGATGGCGACGGCGTCCCCGATGCCGAGGACCGCTGCCCCACCGAGCCCGAGACCATGAACGGCGTCAATGACAGCGACGGCTGCCCGGACCGGGCCTTCGTCCGCATCGAGTCTTCCGAGATCCGCATCCTCGATCGCGTCTACTTCGAGCCGGGCCAGCGCACCCCCGCCCCGCTGCTCGACGCAGTCGCCGCCGTGATGCGTGACAACCCGTGGATCGGCGTAGTCGAGATCGGCGGGCACTGCGACCGCCGCGAGGCCCGCGCGAAGGCCCTCTCGCTGGCCCGCGCCGAGGCCGTCCGCCGGGCTCTCGTCGCCCGCGGGGTCGAGCCCGAGCGCCTCGTCGTGAGCGGCTATGGCGCCGAGCGTCCCATCGACGCGAACGACCAGGCCGAGGGTCGGGCGCGCAACCGCCGCACGGAGTTCGTCATCCTCGTCGCGCGCGGCGAGCTCGTCGCAGGTGGCGCAACGCCCCAGTCGATCGCGGCCCTGGTCGCGCGCATGGCCCTTCCGCCGCGCGAGGCCCACCGCCGCGAGGCCTCCCTCCTCCTCGCCGCCGGCTTCCGCGACGCCGCCGCCGTCGCGCTCACGGCCGCCCTCGCGCTCACGCCGCCAGAGGCCCAGCTCGCCCTCTTCGACGTGCCTCTCGCCGAGGCCTTCCCCGATCGCTACGCCGAGGTCGGCCTCGCCCGTCTCCGCGCGGGCACCGATTCGTCTGGGCAGCCTGGCTCTGCCCGACCGTCGTCGGAATTCGCCCTGGTCGCGCCGCGCGCTTTCTGGTCCGAAGCCTTGCCGCGCCTCCTCCCGTCCGACGCGCCCCTCGCAACGCAGGCCATGAGGCGATACCTCGCGACCCGCACGTCGTCGGTCCGCCGCCACGCGACCCGCGCCGACCTCCTCCTGGAGGCCCGCCTCCTCGACGCCGTGGGCGAGCCCCTCGAGTCCCTGCGCCGCGCCTCCGAGGTCCTCGAGCTCGGTCTCGAGCCCTGACCGCAGGTCTCGCGCGGGGCGCTCACGGCCCGATCCCTTCTGCGGGGCGCTCGCCCCATGCTACAGATCGGACTCCAACCTCGAGGGCCCATGCTCACCCACGCCTCGCGCTCGCTCTTCCCGCGTCTCCTGGCGCTCCTTCCGGGGCTCCTCTTCGCGTGCGCCAGCGCGGCCCCGGCCCCGTCGACGCCGTCCTCCCTGCCTGCGGTCGTGGCGATCCTCGGCGCCCACTCCTTCTGGTTCGGCCGCTCCGCGCACTCCCCCTTCGGGCCCATCCCGTACGGGATCGCCGCCCACCGCGACGGCGACACCGTCGTCCTGCGCGTCGATGTGCCCCCCGGCGGCGGCATGCCCCCAGGCGCCTACCAGCAGTTTACGTTGTCATCTGATAACAACGGCTCGCACCTCGACTTCGAGACCTCGCTCACCGGCACGGTCGTCTCCGGTCGCATGATCGAGGCGAGCCGCAGCGCCGACGAGGTCCACTACTGCATGGCCACGGGCGCCACACCGCCCACGAGCGACTGCGCCGCCCTCGAGGTCCTCTTCCGCGCCGAGCCCGACGACGCCATCCGCTTCGAGACCCGCCGCCACGGCTCACCGCACCACAGCGTCGTGCTCCGCGCGACGCGCCCCTGACGAGCCGCGAAGCGCCCAGAGGCGTCCCGATCCTCGCGTCGCACACCACGCCGACCATTTTGATGGACTGCGTCGGGCGGCTGCCTCGCTTTGCGCGAACGCGTGGAATCTCACAGATTTCGCGCCCATCCAGAGCTCGGCCTCTGACGCGGTCGCGGGCGATTTCGGTGCCCCGGAAGGCGAAGTAAGTCGCTCTGGCGGAGCACGCCGTGTGACCCTGACCCTTCGTCGGCCTTGCGGGCCTTCGACCACCACGCGCCAACTCCGTCACACAAGGCACCCCATGTACGTTCGCCGTCACCTCCTGGTGGGCATCGGCCTCCTCTTGCCTGTCGCCTGCGCCGAGTCGCAGGACGCACCGCAGGGCCCAGCCCTGTCGATCGCCGTCGCCCCCCTCGTCCTCGCGGGCGTCCAGAACGTCTGCTACGGGCTCGCCGTGAGCAACGAGTCGAACCAGCTCGTGTGGTCCAAGACCCACGTCTGCGCCGACCAGTACGGTGTCGCCACCGGCGGTGACCTCTCGTACGTCGGGACTTGCGACGCGACCGACAGCGTCGGGCCCGATGGCCACGCCCACAACACCGTCACGTTGGCCATC
>JAEUKJ010000128.1 GCA_016792665.1 Deltaproteobacteria bacterium
GGTCACGGCCCCGCTCTTTGCGCGTGCGGCCGCACTGGTCGATCGCGCCTCTGCGCCAGGCGACCCCGACCAACCCGCAGCTCCCGCGGGCGAGGCCGCGCGGCTCGTCTTCGTCGTCCTCGACACCATGATGATCACCCAGGGCCTCTGGCGGGTCGTCCTCGAGCGCCTCGGCCAGAGCGAGCTCGCGCTGAGGCCGCACGAGGTGGTGCTCGCCGCGACCCACACGCACAGCGGACCAAGCGGCTTCGCCCATCACTTCTGGACCAACCTGTCCGCGCCCGGCTTCTCGCCGGTGGTCTTCGCGGCCCTGGTCGACGGCGTCGTCGGCGCCGTCGCCGACGCGTTCGCCGCCGCCCGCCCGGCCGCGCTCGAGGTCGTCCAGAGCCCTGCGCCGCTGGCCGACCGGACCGCCTTCAACCGCTCGTGGTTCGCATACAACAAGAATGTTGGAGTCATGCCCGTGCCCCGTGAGCGCCGCGACGAGGCCACCGATCGCACGGTCACCGTCCTGCGCGCGCGCGGGCGCGACGGTCGGGTCTTCGGGCTCCTCCAGTGGTTCGGGCTCCACGCCACCGTCGTCCACTCCCAGCACCGCGGCCTGCACCCGGACTACAAGGGGCTCACCGCGATGGGCCTCGAGGCCGACGGGCTCGGGGTCGTGCTGGCCCAGGAGTGCTGCGGCGACGTGTCGCCGAACCATCGTTGGGACGCGGCTCGCGGCTATGAGGTCGGCTCCCACGACGACGACCTCGACAGCGCCGCGCACATCGCGGCGTCGCAGCTCCGCCACACGCGCGCCCTCCTCGAGGCGCCGGGAACGCCGCTCCGAGGGCTCTCCTCGGCGATCCGCTACGTCGACATGGGGCAGGCGATCTCGGCCCCGGCCATGAGCCCCGACGGTCGCGAGCACCGCACGACGCGCGCCACCCTCGGGCTGTCGATGGCCGAGGGGACGGCCGAGGGCCCCGGCCCGATGCGCCCCGTGCGCGCGCTGAACCGCGCCCTGTCCGCGTTCCGAGCGCGCCTCGGCCTCGACCCGAAGGTGCCCTTCCTCGAGCTCGGCCGCGGCCGCGACGGCAAGCTCGGTCGCCTCGTGCCGATGCACCTCACGCCGCCCCTCGATCCGGTCTTCACGTGGGTGCGCGATCGCGTGCGCGGCGGCGGGGTGCACGCGGGGCCGTGGGTCCCAGAGCAGATCCCCGTGCAGCTCGTGCGTCTCGGTTCGTTCGCGATCCTCGCCATCCCCTTCGAGGCCACGACGGTCTGCGGACGGCGCCTGCGCGCGACCGTCGAGGCGGCCCTGCCCGGGGTCGAGCGCGTGGTCGTCACGACGTACGCCAGCGCCTATGTCGGGTACCTGACCACCTTCGAGGAGTACCAGGTCCAGCACTACGAGGCGGGCTATACGTTGTTCGGCGCGCACAGCCTCGGGGCCCTGCGCACCGAGGTCCAGGCCCTCGCCGCGCAGCTCGGGCAAGTCCCCGAGGCCGGTGTGTTCCCGCCTCCGGTCGACACCGCGCCGCTCGAGAAGCTTCGCTTCGTCGGACCGTGGACGGCCTGAAGAGGCCGTTGGTGGGTCATGGACGCTGCGCGGTCGTGGCCTGGGGCCGGACCTTCAGGACGGCGGTCACGCGCTGTCCGACGATGAGGCCTGTGGCGCTGCCAGCCGAGTCGAGGGGCTCGAGCGCGACCAGGACCTCCAGGATCTTGGTGTCGTTTCGCTCGGTCGGGTCATCGGTGCGGACGTTCTTTCGCCCCATCCGGCGGCCGAGTGAGACCACCTTGCCCGCAAATACCTTGTCCCCGAACGCCTTGGCGCGGATCTCCACCGGTGACCCGAGCTCGACCCGCGCGTAGTCGCGCTCGTCCACATCGACCCGCACCATGAGCTGGCTCGTGTCGCCCAGCGTCACGGCCACGCCGCCAGGCTGGAGGTACTCGCCCGCGCGCACCTTGACCTGCAGCACCTCTCCCGCCGTCGGCGCTTTGATCTCGCGCACCGCCAGCCGCGCCTGGGCCTCGACGAGTCGGGCCTCGGCCACGGTCACGTCGGCCTCGGCGATGACCACGTCCTCGGCGCGGCTGCCCTTGACGATGGCGGCGCGTCGGCTCTCGGCGGCCTTGGCGGCGAAGCGCGCGGCCTCGGCCTCCTTCTTGGCGCGGTCCAGCTCGTCCTCGGTCGCGGCCGCCGTGCGGTAGAGCTTGTCGGTGCGCTCGAAGACGCCCTGGGCCAGAGCCGCCCGCGAGGTCGCCTCCCGCGCCTGGGCCACGGCCTCGCTGACCTCCTCGTTGCGGCTCCCGCTCTTGACCTTGTCGAGCCTGGCCCTGGCGGCCTCGATCTCGGCCTGGGCCACGCGCACGGCGGCCTCTTCGGTGGTGTGCTCGAGGCTCAGGAGGACCTGCCCGGCCGCGACGCGGTCGCCTTCCTTCACGTGGACGGTCGCGATGCGACCCGCGACCTCGCCCGCGACGAGGACCTCTTCGGCGTGCGGCTCGATGACGCCGTTGCCACCCACGCGCTCGCTCAGCGTGCTGGCGTTGGTCGCGCCGAGGTCGGCGAGGGGGTCGCGCAGATCGGACTCGGGGGCCGGCAGGACCAGGACGCGCTCGGCGAGCGTGCGATCGAGCGGGCGCGGCACGGTCGGCGAGCCGCGCGTGACGAGGCCGACGATCGAGTAGCCCATGGCCCCGAGCAGGGCGACCGAGAGGACGGACCAGAGGATGCGCTTCATGGATGGGCTCCGGTGGGGAAGGTCACGCCGTGCGCGGGGCCGGCGGTCGAGGGATCGGGCGCGACGATGCGGCCGTCCTCGATGCCGACGATGCGATCAGCCAGGTGGAAGATGCGGTTGTCGTGGGTCACGACGACGACGGTGGTGCCGCGCTCGCGCCCGAGCGTGACCAGCAGCTCGGTCACGTCGTGGCCGGCATGTGCGTCGAGCGCCGCGGTCGGCTCGTCGGCGAAGATGAGGGGCGGCTCGCCGGCCAGTGCGCGCGCGATGGCGACGCGCTGCCGTTGGCCGCCCGAGAGCTCGGCCGGCCGTCGCCGTGCCTTGTCGGCGAGGCCGATCTTCTCGAGCAGCGTGTCGGCCTCGGCGTTGGCGGCGCGCGCAGAGCGCCCGCGGAGGCGCGAGATCATGGCGATGTTGTCGCGCGCGGTGAGCGAGGCGATGAGGTTGTGGCCCTGGAAGACGAAGCCGATCGCGGCCGAGCGGAAGGCCGGGAGCTGGCGGTCCTTCAGGCGTGCGACGTCGATGTCGAAGAGGCGGACCTCGCCCGAGGTGGCGCGCAGCACGCACCCCATGATCGAGAGCAGGGTCGTCTTGCCCGAGCCCGAGGGCCCGACCAGCATGACGAGCTCGCCCTGGTGGACCTGGAAGTCGACGTCGGTGAGGGCCTGGAAGGCGAGGGGGCCCGAGCCGAAGACCTTGGTCACCTTGCGGACGTCGATCGCGAGCGGCGTGGATGATGAGTGCGTGGTCATTCAGGCCTCTCAGCGGAAGACCATGCCGGGCTCGAGCTTCCGGACTCTCCGGAGCGCGAGGACGGACGCAAAAACACAGAGCGTGGTCATGACGAGCGGGGTCGCGATGACCAGCGGCAGCGGCACGATCATGGCGAGGCTCGCCGAGCGGATGCCCTCGGCCGCGAAGCCGACCATGCCGAGGCCGATGAACGAACCGAGCACGGCGTACATCACCGACTGGACGACGAGCAGGCGCGAGAGGTCTCCGCTGGTTGCGCCGATGGCCTTCAACGTGCCGAATTCTTTGATGTTGTCAAGCACGGAGCTGAACATGCTGAGGGCCACGATGATGAAGCCGATGAGCAGACCGAAGGCGGTCGAGGTGCCAAAGGTCACGCCGAGCTGCTCGCCGAGGAGCGTCTTCACGATCGCGTCGTGGAAGGCCGGGCGCGTGAGGACCCGGGTCTCGGGGAGGCGCGCGGCGAGCCGCTCGGCGACCACGTCCGGGGACTCGCCTGGGGCGACCTGGATGAGGACGAAGTGCTGCTCTTCGGGGCCGACGCCAAGCAGGTTCCGGGCGAGCTTGGCCTCGAAGAAGGCGTAAGGCGGACCGAAGGGGAGGAGGCCCCAGGTGAGGCCCATGACCGAGACCTCGTAGCCGTTGACCTCGCGCACCGACCCGAAGTTGACGTCGCCCATCTTCTCGCGGCGCGCGTCCTCGAAGAAGGCCGCGTTCGGCAGGGCCAGCGAGCGGCGGTCCCCCCGGACGATGTTCCATGGCCCGCCGAGCCAGCTCCCATCGCTGGTCGCCGGGACCTCGAGGCCGATGATGGTCACCGGCTCGGACCCGCCTGCGGGGCGCTGCACCGAGCCCGTGCCATAGATGAGTGGGCTCGCGACGGCGACGCCGGGGGTCGAGCGGGCGGTGACCAGCACCGACTCCGCGAGGCGCTTGCCAGGCTGGAGCTGGTTGGTCCCGGGCGGGGTCACCCAGACGTCCGCCTGGGCGTTGTCGACGAACATCGTGTTCTTCTGGAGGAGCCCGAAGAGGATGCCGAGCTGCTGCGCCGAGAGCACCACCGCGAAGACCACGCCCAGCGTCGTGCCGATGAGCTTCGGCTTGTCGTAGAACATCATGCGCAGCGCCAGCGCGATGGTCGCGTAGAGGCGCGCGAACATGCCCTTGCGCGCGCGGTCCAGGCGGCGGCGCACGTCCTGGTGGGTCGGGTGGGGAGGGGCCTCGGGTCGGGTCGCGGCGGCGCTCATCGCGAGCCTCCGGCGGTGGTCCGCGGGGCGACGAGATCCTCGCCGGCCGCCAGGGCCAGGAGGACCTGCGCGAGCCCGAGCTCGGCTTCGGCGCGCGCGGCCTCGATGCGGGCGGCCAGTCGATCGCGCTGTGCGGTCGTCTCGTCGAGGGCGGTCGCCGTGCCGCCGCTCCGCCTGGCAGCCGCGTCGTCGTAGGCCGCCTCGCGCGCTGAGGTCTCGGCCCGTGCGGCGACCAGCGCCACCTGGCGGGCCGCGATCTCGCGACGCAGCCCGAG
>JAEUKJ010000296.1 GCA_016792665.1 Deltaproteobacteria bacterium
GAGCTCTGCTCGCGGCGGCGCGGCTCAGGGAGGAGGAGACGCCGAGACCCTCGCGACCGGTTGTGTGGCCGCGGCGCGGCTCAGGGAGGATGAGACGCCGACACAGCCGAGACCGCCCCGACCGCAGCTCAGCTAGTCGTCGAAGATGGCGCGGATGTCGTCCATCGTCATGCCGCTCGCCGACAACCCATCGGCGGACACGACCGAGTCGAACAGCTCCTTCTTCTTCTCCTGCAGCTCGACCACCTTCTCTTCGACGGTGTTCTCGGCCACGAGGCGATAGACGAAGACCGGCTTGGTCTGCCCGATGCGGTGGGCTCGGTCGGTGGCCTGGTTCTCGACCGCCGGGTTCCACCACGGATCCATGTGGATGACGTAGTCGGCCGACGCGAGGTTCAGACCGGTGCCGCCGGCCTTCAAGCTGATAAGGAACAGCGGCGGACCATCGGGGCCATTGTAGGCATCGATGAGCTCCTGCCGATTGCGCGTCTTCCCGTCGAGGTAGAAGTAGCCGATCTGATGCTCGTCGAGCCACTCCTTCAAGATCGCGAGGTGCGACGTGAACTGGCTGAAGATGAGCGCGCGATGGCCTTCCTGGACCGCCTCCTCGATGAGGTCGTGCAGCACGTCGTGCTTCGAGCTCGCGGTGATGCCCTGCGCGATCTCGAGGTCCACCAGCTTCGGGTGGCAGGCCACCTGACGCAGCTTCAACAGCGCGTCGAGGATCGCCACCGTGCTGCCCGCGACACCCCGCTCCGCGATGGTGTCGTAGATCTTCTGCTTCGTGAGCGCGCGGACCTTGTCGTAGAGTTCCTGCTGCTCGGGAGCCAGCGCGATGCGGATGGTCTGCTCCGTCTTGGGCGGCAGCTCGGTCGCGACCTCGCTCTTCACGCGCCGCAGCATGAACGGCTTGATCTTGATGCGCAGGCCCGCGACGTCCTCGGGCGTCTCGGCCCCGGACCGCACGTAGCGCGACTTGAACATCGACTTCTGGTCGAGGAAGTCGGGCATCAAGAAGTCGAACACCGACCACAGCTCGAGCAGGTTGTTCTCGAGCGGCGTACCGGTCAGCGCGAAGCGGTGCTTCGACTTGATCTTCTTCGCCGCGATCGCCGTCTGGCTCTCGGGGTTCTTGATGTTCTGCGCCTCGTCCAGGATCACCGCGTGCCACGTGCGCCGCTGCAGCCGCGCCAGATCCAGGCGCAGGATGGCGTACGTCGTGACCACCAGATCGGCGTTCTTGATCTGGTCGTACAGCTTGTCGCGGTTGCTGCCCGTGAGCTTGACGACCTTCAGGCCCGGCGTGAACTTCGCCGCCTCGGCGAGCCAGTTCGACGCCACCGAGGTCGGGCACACCACCAGCGACGCGTTCTCCGCGTTCGTGACCTTGCCCTCGACCGCGACGTGCTCGTTCAAGAGCCACGTCAAGGCTTGCAACGTCTTACCGAGACCCATGTCGTCGGCCAGGATCCCGTGGAAGCCGAAGTCTCGCAGGAACGCGAGCCAGTCGTAGCCGCGCCGCTGGTACGGACGCAGCTCGGCCTTCAACCCCGGAGGCAACGGCTCCTCGCCGACGCCGTCGTACTTCCTCAGCCGCGCCGAGAGCTTGCGCCACTCCTCGTCGGCATCGATGTACTGCGACTCCCCGACCAGCGCGTCCAGCACCGGCGCGTGATAGCGCGGCACCTTGCCGATCCCACCCTGCAAGAGCAGCTGCGGGACCTCCATCGCGACCTGGAGATGGTGGGTCACCCACGCATCCGGCAGCAACGCGAGCTCGCCCGTGTCGAGCGTCAGGTAGCGCCGCTTGTTCTGATAGAGCTGGAGCAGCGCGTCGAGCCCGTAGCGCGTCGACTCCACCCCGAGCTCGAGCGCCACGTCGAAGTGGTCGAGGTTCGTCTTGATGCGCCCCTGCAGGCGCGGCACCACGTGGCGCGCGCGGAAGCGCAGGAGACGCTCGCGACCCAGCACCACCCAGTCGTTCTCGAGCCGCGGCAGGTGCTCTTCGAGGAACGCGAGGCCGGTCGGCGTGTCGAGCAGCACCGTCCCCGGACCCTCGCCCATCGGCAGCCCTTCGCTGCGCGCCAGGTCGAGGAGGCGCTTCTCCATCTCGGTGTCGCGCATCACGAAGAGCGGCTCGTGCCCCTCGGGCGCACGCAGCACCTCGGGCATCGCGTTCGACATGACCTGCAGCTCGACCGGATCGCCATAGCGGAACGAGAGCTGGACCTTCAGGTGATCCCCATCCTCACCGAGGATGAGCAACGGCTCGGGGGCCTGCACGTCAGGCAGCACGCCCGGATCCGCCTCGACCTTGATGATGTCCCTCATGCGCTTGAGACCGCGCTCGAGGAAGGTCGGCACTTCGCGCAGCGGCATGCGCGCCTGGCGACGCGACAGCCCGTAGGTGATGGTGCCCGTGCCCGCCGCACCCGCCATCGGCATGAGGGTGTTGTCGCCGTCGAACAGCCAGGACGCGTTCGGCTCACCGGCGACACGCGCCCGCTTGTCGAGGGTCTTCCTCTTGCCGTTGACGATGATCTGGACCTTCAGCGAGAGGCCCTGGTTCTTCAGCGAGTCGACGCGCACCCGCGGGCGCACGGGCTCGAGCTTGATCTGCAGGCGTCGGTCGGTGTCGGCGAGGAAGACCTCTTGCACGCGCGAGGCCGCCCTCAAGAACATGTCGAGGTTGCCGTTGTCGGCGACGAGCAGGTTCGGATCTTCTTCGTCGTCCTCGAGCAGGCCCGCGATACGGGCCGCGATCGTCTCGTCGCTGCGCTTGAAGCCCAGCGAGGTCGGGTTCTGGAACAGCGCGTCGCGCACCTGGGCGCCAGCGATGGGACGCTCGGCCCCGCGCCCGCGCTTCGAGAAGGTCGATCGAAAGAGGCGGACCCCCATCACGTCGTCGGGCGTCAGCGGCAGCTCGAGGCGGATGACGAGGCGGTCTTCGGCCTCGTCATTGCCACTCTGGAACTCCTGCGAGACCTCTTCCGCGTCGTCGAGGATGCGTCCCCAGCCCGCGCTCTCGGCGCCGCGCAGCGTCGGATCGGCCAGCGCGGCCAGCGCCAGCGCGACCTTGTGCTTGCAGATGCCGTGCTTGTACGGGCAGCTACACTCGCTGCGGACCAGCGTCGCGTCCTTCGACGAGAGGAAGATCCGCACTTGGTAGTTGTCGCGTGCGCTGCCGGTGACCGTGCCGGAGATCCAGTTGTCGTCTTCACGCTTGGTGTCGACGACGCGACCGCTCGCAAAATACTGGCAACCGCGCGTGAAGGTCTTCTGTCCGACCTGCTTCTTGAGCTTGCGCGTTCTCAGCGACTCGATGTCGACCGTCAGTACCATGGCCTCTCATGCGCCGCGCCGGGACGACCCTCGCCGTCAGCCCCAACGCGAATGGAGCACTACCGCGACGCGACCTTTCGCGTGCCCTCGTTGTGGCGGCCGGGTGTGACCCGACCTGCCGACCTCCGAGACATTCTCTCGGTTTGACTTCGGGAGGGCTCGGGCAGCTCGACTTGCAAGCTACCTCCGCCCCTCCGAAGTCTCAGCGGTCCTGGTCGGGGCGACAGGATTTGAACCTGCGACCCACAGACCCCCAGTCTGTTGCGCTACCAGGCTGCGCCACGCCCCGTGACTGGACCGCCATGGACACCGGCCCTGAAGCCGGACATCCATCCCTCGAACTCGACTCGCGATCGGCCCGGTATTGCCGCGCCTCTTGCGAATCTGGACCCCTTGCTCTCGCAGAGAGGTCCATGACGGCCGCGAGGTTCCGCGGCACGTCTCCATCACCCAACGATCAGGCGTTGAGCGACGACTTCAAGACCTGCGAGGCCTTGAAGGAGAGCACCTTACGCTCGGAGATCGTGATCTCCTTGCCGGTCTGGGGATTGCGCCCCACACGCGGCTTCTTCTGGCGGACGACGAAGTTCCCGAAGCCCGAGATCTTGACCTTGTCTCCGGCCGCCAGGTTGTCCTTCAGCGTGTCGAAGACGAGCTCGACCAGGTCGGCCGACTCTCTCTTCGACACTCGCGACGCGCCCTCGAGCTGGGCGTAAACGGCTTCGACAAGGTCTGCTTTCGTCATCCGCTGAGCTCCTATTCTCAGGCCGCTTTCTTGGCGGCCTCGACGATGCGCGCGAATCCAGCGGGATCGTAGATCGCGATGTCCGCGAGGACCTTGCGGTCGATCTCGATGTTGGCTCGTCCGAGCTTGGCGACCAGCTCGCCGTACTTGATCCCGAGCGCGCGCGACGCTGCATTGATACGCGCAATCCAGAGCGAGCGGAAGTGCCGCTTCTTCTGCTTGCGATCGCGGTAGGCGTAAATCCAGCCCTTGAACACCGCCATCTTCGCGGTCTTGTAGAGCGTCGAACGACGACCAGCGTAGCCTTTGGCCGCCTTCAGCATGCGGTTGCGGCGACGGCGCGCCTTGAATCCGCGTTTCACCCGAGCCATGGAATCCACTCCTCGGAGCGACCCCGTGTGCGAGGTCGGCTCCATCTCGATTCGGTCGCGCCTACTGGCAACGACCCGGTATCACTCTCAAAGGTACGGGAGGATACGCTTGATGTTGGGGGCGTCCGCCTTGTCCACGTAGGCGCCACGCGCATTGTTGCGCTTGCGCTTGGAGGACTGCTTGGTCAGCTTGTGGCCGTGCATGCGCTTCTTGCGCTTGAGGAGGCCGTTGGCGGTGACCCGGAAGCGCTTGGAGGCGCCCTTGTGCGTCTTGATCTTGGGCATTGTCGTCGTCCTCGGGGTCGCGTTCGTTGGACCCGCCGTCGCATCGGCGCTCGGGGATCCCGTCGCTCGCTATCGGGGGCCGGCCGCCTCGTCCCCGAAGGGACGAGTGCGGGCAGCGGTCACTTGGTAGGCACGGGCGGGATTGAACCGCCGACCCCTACCGTGTCAAGGTAGTGCTCTCCCACTGAGCTACGTGCCTGCAAAGCAGCGAGTGACCCGCGTGCGGGGCGGTTTCTGACGCAGGGCGGGTGTGGAGTCAAGACAAAAAAATCCAGCCGCGTGCGGGGCGTCGCGATAGCAGGCCGTCGTGGGGCGCCGCCCGACACTCGCATATAAGGAGGGCGCCGACCCCTGAGGACGCGCATCCGGGGCGTGTCCCGCGCGGCCGGGGATTGTTCGCGCCCTTCGACCGACGATGGCGCCACCCAGCCGAGCCCGCGTCGCCCTGGCCGGTGGGCGCGACCTCGGCCGGTGCAAAGGAGGGGACACGGGCCTCGGCTTCTGGTATCCGTTCCCGATTCCCGAGGGGACGGTGATCGCCAGACGCGAGGCCCTCCCGGGGCGGGCGCAAGCGAGGGTCGGATGAATCGGTTGAACTACAGTGTCGCGAGCCTGGTGCTCGTGCTGGCAGGCGGGTGCAGCGACGAGCCTCGCGGAATCGGCGGGGACACGAGCGACACGGTCCAGACCGACACGCTCACCGGAGATGGCGAAGGCGACTCCGCCGACACCGAGGTCGTCCAGCTCGCGCCCAACGCGTGCAACGCGACCAGGGCCTGCTCGATCGGGCAGTGCCGCTCGGGCGTGTGCGTGGTCGACCCTCCGGGAACGACGGCCTCCTACCTGACGAACCCGGCCGGTAACGTGCCGACGACCGACTGGCCCGACCTCGCCTGTGTCGATCACACCTCGGCCGCGCCGGTGCAGACCACGACCGCGACGCTCTATGGCGCCGTCTCGCGCTTCGGCAAGGGCCGAAAGACGCTCAACATCCATGTCGATGTGCTGCTCGCTGACGGCTTCGATCCGACCGAGTGCCAGTCGAAGCCCACCGCCGAGGCGCGCCAGACCTGCTATCGGACCTTCGGGACGCCGATCGGCAGCGCCCTCTCGGTGCCGGCGAACCCGGCGAATGTCCCGACCGAATGCGAGGAGCACGAGGAGTGCCCGCTCGGCTACCAGTGCTTCGATCCGAACGAGCTCGGCGGCTCGTGCCAAGAGCAGTTCGGCATCTACGAGGTCCAGGACGTGCCGCTCGACACGCCGCTCATCCTGCGCTCCTACGCCACCGACAATCAGTCGCAGTGGCACGACACCTGGGTCTTCAACGTCGTCCTGCATGCCGACGCGGTGGTCGAAGGGCGCGTTCAGTACGACGCCCAGATGGTGTCCGAGGGGCAGTGGATCCTGACCTCGAACTCGGTCGGTCTGCCCGACATCGCGCCCGAGAACGGCGCGATCGGCGGTCGTATCCGCGACTGCGGCGACACCCGCAAGACCTCGTGGCCGGTCTCGAATGCACGCCTCGGTCTCGCGACCCCCGGGCGCGCCTTCGTGTACTTCAACGACCTCGAGGACGACACGGTGCCCTTGATCGACCGGGACTCGACGGACATAATCGGCCGGTTCGCGGCGCTCGATGTGCCGGCCGGGTGGAACCAGATCGCCGGCTCGGCGCGCGTCGACGGGCAAGTCGTCACGATCGGTGCCACGCCTGTGTATGTCGCGCCGAGCATGCTCTCGATCGTGTCGTGGCCGGGCACTCGGCCCTACTGGCGTCAGCGCTGAAGTCGTGATGCAAGACGAGTGAAGCGAGCGCGGTGGCGTCCGGTGCCCACGGCTGGTTCCGACCCCCGGCGAGGCTGTTTAGGAGACCGATGGTGAAGGACATCTTGAACACGTTCGCGCCGGCTCTCGGCTTCGCCCTCGCCCTCGCGGGTTGCGGCAACGAGATTCCGCGGCCCAAGCCTTCCGAGCGGGCCGAGGTGACAGTCGCCCTGCCGCCCGCTCCGACCCTCACGAAGCGGTCCTACGAGAAGCTCGCTGGCGACGGCAGCTACACGGTCGAGGGGCTCCTTCGCGAGCGCGACAAGCTGCTCGGCGAGAGCGTCTCGGTGCGCGGCGTGGTCAAGAAGATCCAGAAGTGCCCGGAGCCGCCGCCTCCTCCGCCCCCGGTCGTCGACGCCGACGCAAAGGGCGGAGACGTGGTCCCGCCGCCACCTCCGCCGCGGCGTCCGCGCACCTGCAATCCGCCGCCCCACTTCTTCCTGGTCGACAAGAACCCCTCGAGCAAGCGCGAGCTGCTCGTGTACGGGTCCATGTGGAGCGTGCTCCCCAACCTCGAGGACGGGCAGGAGGTCACGCTGGCCGGCAGCTTCGACATCGTCAGCAAGGACGGTGTCTTCCTGCGTCAGGCCGGGCTCGTGGTGCTGGACGATCTGCCCGAGGCGCCGCCGGCTGCGGGTGACGCGGTCCCCTGATCGAGCGTTGGGCAGCCTGGCTCCGCCAGGCCTTCGGCGATGATCAAGACCGACGCGTCGACTCGAGCCGTTGGAGCAACGCGTCGAGGCCTGCGAGCTTCTGCCCGAGCGCAGCCTTGGGACCATCGGCATAGGCCTCGAGGTCGCGCGCGAAGGCCGCGGCCAGGCGCGTTCGCGCATCGCGGAGGAACGCCGGGAAGAGCGGGTCACGCTGATCGAAGAGGCGCGGGCCCCAGGCCGCGAGCATCGGATCGAGGTCGCTGGCACTCGCCGGAACGAGGTGCGCGGCGCGGGCGGTGATGACCTCGTAGTAGCGGTCGCGGTCGAAGGCGAGGCCCTCGTCGGCGAGGCCGAGGCCCAGCGCCCGGAGCGCCGGTCGCAGCTCTGCTTCGAGGAAGGTCGGGCACAGGACGACGGCGCAGAGCCGCGTGACGAGGGTGGGGTGGCGGGCGAGCAGAGCCGCGATGGAGCGGGCGCCGAGGCCCGCCATGATCACCACGGTGGAGGCGGCTTCGGCCGTGTCGGCCAGGAGGTCGAGCCCATCGCCGGTGACCAGGCGGCAGCGCCCGGCGAGCTCGGGAGGGATCCGTGGGTGATCGACCTCGGGCAGGACCTCGATGCCGAGGCCGCGCGCGTCGGGCCTCGCGGCGAGGGCTCCGTAGAGGATCTTGCCATGATCGAAGCCGACCTCGACCAGCAGGCCCCCTTCGGGCAAGAGCCGCGTCGCGGCCGCGATGACCGCGCCGATGCGTGACTCTCGCTCGCCTCGCGCGTCGTCCCGCACGCTGCCAGGAGGCGGCGATGGCGCTCGGTCCTTGCCCGAGGAGGTGCTTTCCGATAGGGGAGGCCCTCGCGTGTCGCGGTCGGCGTTCAGTTCGGCGTCGGTCGTTGCGCGCATCGCGGACTCGCTTCGGGCCCCTCGAGCCAATCGAGGTCGGACCCGACGGCGTGGGCACCGAGAGGGAGCACCTTGCCATGGTCGACTTCGACTCGAACAGCGCGGAGTGCAGCGTCTTCACCTTCAAGGAAGGGCTGCTGTCGGCGGTGGCGCACGACCTGAAGCTCGCCGTCGGTCGCTTCACGGTGCGCGCGGGCCGGGATGGCGGGCCCTCGTGGGGGGTCTCCGGGCGTTGGGACGCCGGATCGCTCACCGTGAAGAGCGTCATGAAGGACGGCCACGAGGTCGCCGGGGCGCTCGGCGCGCGCGACTTCGACAAGATCGCCAAGACGGTGCGCGAAGAGGTCCTCCAGAGCGGACGTTACCCCGAGATCGTCTTCGCCTCGACCGCGGTCGCGCTCGACGGCGATCGCGCGCGCATCACGGGAGACCTCACGGTGTGTGGGCGCAAGAAGTCGATCACCTTCGAGGCGCGGCAGAGCAGCGGCCGCTGGGTGGCCGAGGTGGTGCTGCACCAGCCGGACTTCGGCATCAAGCCGTATTCGGCCATGCTCGGCGCGCTGAAGATCAAGCCAGACGTGAAGGTGCGGGTATCGCTGCCCGCGGATCGGTTGAGCCTGGTGGCGGAGGGAGGGGCATGATGGAGCTCGATACGGACACTGACGTCACCACGACCGCCGACGAGACGCTGGCGCCGACGCCTGCGCCGCGCGCCGAGCCGAAGCTCGTGAACTTCGCGCCGAAGAAGAAGGGCGGGCCCGAGGGCGGCTGGACGCGCGAGACCCTCGAGAAGCGTCTCCTGCGCAAGATCGCCAAGGCCAGCGAGGACTTCGGACTCATCGAGCCGAACGACCACATCATGGTCTGCGTCTCGGGCGGCAAGGACAGCTACTCGATGCTGCACCTCCTGCGCGAGCTGCGCCGTCATACGCCCTTCCCGTTCACGATGGTGGCGGTGAACCTCGACCAGAAGCAGCCCAACTTCCCGGCCGACGTGATCCCCCGCTACATGACCGAGAATGGCTACGACTACCTCGTGGTCGAGCGCGACACCTACTCGGTCGTCACCGAGAAGGTCCCCGAGGGCAAGACCTACTGCTCGCTGTGCTCGCGGTTGCGTCGCGGCATCCTCTACGACACCGCGCAGAAGCTCGGCGCCACCAAGATCGCGCTGGGCCACCACCGCGATGACGTCATCGAGACGTTGATGCTGAACCTGCTCTACTCGGGGCAGATGAAGGCGATGCCGCCGAAGCTTCGCTCCGATGACGGGCGCAACATCGTCATCCGCCCGCTCATCTACTGCCACGAGGAAGAGATCGCGCTGCTCGCGAAGCTCGTGGGCTTCCCCATCATCCCGTGCGACCTCTGCGGCTCGCAGGAAGGGCTCAAGCGCAACCGCGTGAAGCAGCTCATCAGCGAGCTGCACGCCGACAACCCCGCCGTCCGCGGCAACATGTTCGCGGCCCTGGGCAACGTCAGGCCGACTCACCTCATGGACCGGAAGCTCCACGCCGCCATCGGCCTGGACCTCATGGTCGGACGCGACGAGGGGGTCGACGCGATCGAGGGCGGCGGGGGCGGCTGCAGCTGACGCGAGCAGCGCGGGGAGACTCGCGAGGCGACGTGCAGACGCTCGCCCGAGCTTTCCACGCGCGCGGCTAGCGCGTCTTGCTCGGCTTGGCGGCAGCCCGCTCGAGGCCGGCGCGCGCGTTGCGCGAGATCATCGACCAGCGCCGCTCGGCTCTGACCACGAGGCGCGGCTTGGGTCGCTCCTCGAGCAGGGCCTGCACCGTGGCCGCGGCGATGGCCGCATGCGTCGAGGCCTGGTCGACCAGGGCGCGCAGTGGGCCGGCCAGCGCGAGCTCGGGGCTCTGGGCCGGCATCGCGGCGAGCGCCGCCTCGAGCGCGTCGCGCGGGGTCGGCGAGGGCGGAGGCGGGGCCGCGATCTCCGGGGCGACCACGATGACCGCGATGCCGACCGGCAGCAGCTCGAGGCGGAGCGACTCGGCCAGCCCGTCGATCCCCGCCCGGGCCGCCGCTGCCGGCGCCGCCAAGGGCAGGGCGGGCAGCGCGTTGACGAACACGATGCGGCCGCGGCGCTTCAGCGTGAGCTGGCTCGAGGCTTCCTGCACGAAGTGCATCGGGGCGACGAGGCCCAGCTCGAGCGCGGTCACGGCCGCCTGATCTCCGAAGCGTCCGAATAGGTGGAGCGCCTCGAGCTCGGCCACCGCGACCACCGCGTCGACCCTGCCAAAGAGGGACAAGGCCCGCGTGACCCGCTCTCCAGGCCGGGCCGAGCTCACCTCGACGACCCCGCCGAGCGCCGTCTCGCGCGGGAGATCCGCCAGCATCATCCCATCCTCGCCGCACGCGAGCACGCACTGCCCCCGGTCGGCCAGGGCCAGCGCGACCGCCCGCCCAATCGGGCGCGACGCATCGTGAACCATGACGACCCGGGCCCGCCCCGGGATCGGGACATCGTCCTTGCCGCCCCGATAGATGCCGGTCTTGCGTCGCGTATCGCGCGTGCTGCTTCGCGTCATGGCCATGATGATGGACGAACCCGTGGCCGCTGCCAACGACGCTGCGCGTGGTCCGGACGATCTCGCGCCGCGCGGCTCATCGTCGCGCGTGACCCGGCGCGCCGGTTTGGGTAGGGTCCCGTCGATGTCGAGCCGCGGCACATCCTCGCGTCTTCGCTCGGGCAAGCTGCCCGTGGGCCTGTGCCTCGCCGCGCTCGCCCTGCTGACGACCGGCTGCTTCGAGTCCGGGCGCCTCGGCGAAGGCGCACTGACCGGCGACACCACGGTCCCTCCCGACGCGACCGACACCGCCACCGCGACGGACACCACGGACACGTCGCCCCCGACGGACACCGCCGACACGGGGGACACCGCGACCGCGCCGCCCGACAGCGCGGACACGGTGGATGCGTCGGACACGATCGACACCGCGGACACCACCGTCGCGGCCGACACCAGCGACGCGCGCGACGCCGACACCACCACGGACACCGGTCCGCTGCGCGCGTGCCTCACGCAGGGCGATTGCGCTGGCCTCGTCGGCGAGGACCGCTGCGCCGGGCCGATCGCGTGCATCGACTACGGCTGCCGCCCCGATCCCAGCCGCGCCGTCGTCTGCCCCGGCCCGACGACCTGCGAGGCCTCGACCTGCAACCCCTCGACCGGCCTCTGCGACACCCGCAACACCTGCAGCTGCGAGACGCACGGCGCCCTCGCCTGCGGCGTCCTGACGAGCTGGTCCTCGAACGACCCGGGCGCGATCGCCACCTTCCCCGAGTTCGGCTGCGGTCCGAGCCCGAGCGGCAACCGCATGCGCATCGTCGAGCTCACCGGCGCCTCGGGCCGCGTGCGGGTCGACGGACAGCTCGGCATCCTCGGCCTGCACGTCCTCGACAGCGACCGCTGCGACCCGCTCACGGGCTGCGTCGCCGGCGGCGGGACGGCCCTCTACTTCGACGCGAGCCCCGGCAAGCGCTACGTCGTCGCGGTCGAAGAGGGCGGCCCCAACGAGCAGGTGCGCGCCCAGACGACCTGCAACATCACCTCGGAGGGGCGCTGCCAGGACGGCCTCGACGACGACGCCGACGGCAAGAGCGACTGCGCCGACACCGACTGCCATGGGCGCGAAGGCTGCCCAGTGCCCATCACGCAGGAGACGGGGCGCTGCACGAACCTGGTCGACGACGACAGCGACGGCGCCACCGACTGCGCCGACCCGGACTGCGGCGACGACCGCGCCTGCCTCGAGACCTGCGAGGTCCTCACCTCGAGCACCTACTGCAACTACAAGCAGGGCCTCTCGAACGGCGGTGGCAAGGCACGCTCGACCCACTACGCGTGCAACCCCGTGCCGCAGACCGCCAAGGAGGTCGTTTTCGAGATCACCGCCGGCTTCTCCGGGCGCATCCGCATCGGCTTCCAGAGCGCGGCCGGACTGGCCCTCCACCTGCTGGTCGAGACCGGTCGCGGCTGCACGCCGCGCGACTGCGTGGCGATGTCGACCGGGGACCTCTACATCGACCTCGTCGAGGGCACGACCTACTACCTCGCCGTCGACGGGCCGGGGGCCACGGTCGGCGCCTTCGACTTCGAGATAGACTGCGAGCCCTGAGGCGCGCCGCGCGGGCCTTGGAGGGGTGGGTTACATCGTCTTGTAACTCAGGCGATGCGACGCTTTGCGCGCTCCCCGGGGTTGTGGTTCAACTCCGGATACCGGAATCCGGTCCGAGCCTTGTGACGGTCGATTCCGCGGGCTCGGACGTCGCCGGTCGGTGGCGAATGACGGGTCCCCGTCCTCGTTCACTCGCGCTCGCTGCTCGGGAGGCCTGCGCCACGAGCCCCTCTGTCCCTCAAGCCTTGTCGGTGCACCGCGATGACGACCTTGCTTGCGCGCCCCCGGCTCCTCGACGCCCTCAGAAACGCACCGCCAGTCGTTGCGTTGATCGCGCCGGCGGGCTTTGGAAAGAGCGTCGTCCTCGAGCAGGCCGCAGCCTCCGAGCTGCGCCTGGTCCAGGTTCAGCTCGGCCTCACGGAAGGGCATCCGGCCCTCTTCATCGATGCCATCGCCCAGGGCTTGCGTCGCGCCTACCCGGGCACTGCCATCGGGGCAGTTCGCACGATTGCAGGCTTGCGGGGGCCCGACGGACCCGTGGCCGTGTTCACCCGTGCCCGTGAGGCCCTTGGTGCCGCGACCTTGACCTTGGCCTTCGACGAGCTCGAGCGCCTGCCGCCCGGACCTGTGCTCCAGCTCATCGAGCGTCTGCTCGCTGAGCGGCCCGACACCTTGCGGATCGTCCTCACCAGTCGCGACCCGGTCCCTGCGGCGATCGAAGCGGCGTGTATGCGCGCCGTGCCGACCCAGGCCAAGGCCGCGCTGGCGACGCTGGGGGCCGACGCGTTGGCCTTCGACACCGAGGAGATCGCCGAGCTCGCGGGCCCGACCTGGCGCGGCCGCGTGCCGGGTCTCGTCGCGCGCACCGGCGGCTGGCCGGCGCTGGTCGCCGCGGCGCTGCGTGCGGGCCCCGGCCGCGATGATGCGATCGCCGTCTCCGGGCCGATCGTCGACGAGGCGGTGGCGGGCACCGGGACCGAGGCTCGCTTCGTGCTCCAGATCGCGTCGGTGCTCGGCACGTTCTCGACCGCGATGATGGTCGCCCTGGCCTCGGGCGACGTCCCCGGGGCCCCCGAAGCGCGACGTCGGCTGGTCCGCCTCGAGCCCGCCGTCGTGCGGCGTGCCATGGACGAGCTGGCGCGGCTCTCGCTGCTCCGACCCCAGACCGACGGCACGTCATCGGCCGAGTCCTGGGAGGTCCTGCCGGGTCTGCGCCACGTCATGAGTGAGCGCCTGCACGCCAAGGATCGCGGGGCCTGGCTCGAAGCCCATCGCCGCGCCGGCGAGCTGGTCGCCGCGAGCGAGGCGCCGCGCGTCACGCCCGCGTTGGTCGACCTCTTCGCCGCCGCTGGCGAGCGCGATCGTGTGGTCGAGCTGCTCTCGAAGCACGGTCCGCGCCTCGAGCTCGAGCTCGAGCGTGGCGGCGAGCACGCGCGCCTCCTGGGATGGACGGCGGCCGTGACCGGGGTCAGGCCGTTCTGGATCGATGTCCTGGCCGGCCTGGCGCTGGCCCGCGGCGGGTCCCTCGAGAAGGCGCGCGAGCACCTCGACAAGGCGCGCGACCGGCTCGCGACCGAGAAGAAGGACGCGGCCATCTGGCGCTGGCAGGCCCGCATGGCCGAGGCCCAGGCGCTGACGGCGCGCGCCAAGGGGGATTCCAACGAAGCACGCTCGTGGCTCGCGCGCGGCCTCGATCAGGTCGGTCAGGCGGCCAAGCGCGGCCTGCCGAACTCGGAGGAGAAGGCCGAGGCGCTGCAGCTCGAGGCCCGGCTGTTCGTGACCCTGGCGCGCCACTCGCGCGAGACCTCGGGGTGGGACAAGACCAAGGAGGCCCTGCTCCAGGCGCTCGCGTCGTTGCGCAAGTCGGGCCTCGTCGGGGATGCGCGCATCGGCGAGCTCCGACGGAGCCTCATCGCTCATGCGCTCGCGGCCGGGGACGCGGCGGTGCTCGAGTCGGAGGCGAAGATCGACGACGCCATCGGGCGGGCCGCGCAGGCCGTCGTCGGGCTCTTGAAGTCCGGCGGGGTCGACGCAGCGCGCGCCAGCCTCGAGGCGGTGGGCGACGAGGAGATCGCGAGCCTGCTGCTCGTGCGTCTGGCCGACGGCCCGACGCGAGCCCAGGCCCTGGAGCGTCTCCACCTCGGCGGCGATGAGGCGCGCGGCCCGTTGGGGCTCGAGGCCGATCTGCGCGCGGGCCGTACCGGCGAGCGCGAGGGCGAGGCGAGGCTCGAGGGGTATCTCGCGGCGGTCGCGCTCGACGCTGCCGCCACGGGGCCGGGGCGTGCGTTCGACCTGGCGCGAGACACCTATCGCCGTAATGGCGCCCGCTGGGACGAGGCGCGCATGTGGCTCACGGCTGCGGCGCACGCGGCGCGGCGCGTCGAGGACGGCGACGGCGATCAGGAGGGGGTGGCCAAGGCCGTGGACGGTGCCGTCGAGATCGCGGCGGCCGTCGGCTTCGTGCTGCCCTGGGGACTTGCGGGCCGCGGCGAGCGCGACCCAGAGCGTCGCGTGAAGTCGATCCTCATCGCGGGGCTGCGCGCTGGACACGAGCGCACGCGCCAGGCCTGCAAGGCCGAGCTCGAGCGGCGCGGCATCGACGCCCGCGCCATCACGGGGCCGACCGAGCGGGTGCGCCCGGTGTCCGGTTCTTCGCGGCGCCCGGCCATCGTCGGTGGGGCGCCCTACGTGAGCTGGTCCCGCACCGGGCAGATCCATGGGATGTCGGCCAACGACTATCAAGCCCTCGTCGCTGCCAAGGCGCCGACCCAGCTCGTCGTGTGTGTCGCCGATCAGATCGTCTTGAACTTCGGGCGCTCGGTCTCGCTCGGGCAGAAGCGCGTCATGCTGCCGCTGCTCCTGTTCTTGCTACGCCACCCCGAAGAGTGTTTCTCGATGGCCGAGCTGGCGCGCACGGTGTGGGACTCGCCCGAGCTCACGCCGACGGTGCAGACCAAGGTGAAGGTCGCGGTCTCGCGGCTCCGGGCTCTGCTCGGCAAGAACCGCAGCTACATCAACACGACCCGCAAGATGGAAGGCGGCGAGTCGGTCGTGGCCTACCAGGTCGCGCCCCAGCTCAGCTACGTCATCATCGACTCACCCTGAGGGCCGGGCCGCCGGCGGCTGCCAGCGACGACGCTTGCGCGCGGGCCCGGCGACCCAAGGACACGATCGATCAGAGTCCGAGGGCGTCCAGCGACGAGGCGTAGAGGCTCTGCGGGTTGCGCCGGCGTATGCGATCGGCGCGGGCCTTGGCGGCGTCGCGGTCTCCGGCTTCGACCAGGCCGCGGATCCTGAGCGCCTCGCGCTCTTCCGTCAGCGCCCCGCGCGGGAAGCGCTCGGCGTGTAGGTTCACGGCTGCGAACAGGTCGGGCAGGCGCTTGGCGCGCAGCGCGGCCTGGGCCTGGTCGAGGAGGGCGCGCTCGGCGACCGGATCGGCCGACGGTCGCACGGGGTGGGTCGGCTCCGTCCCAGACGGGGCGGTCGCGGGCGGGATTGTTTCGGCTTCCTGGTCACTGGCGGGGTTGGGGATCGCCTCATCCTTGTTCGGTGCCGCGTTCAGCGCGGTGGCCTCTGTGACTGTCCCGGTTTCCTCGACAATCGGGTTCGCGGGCGCGGTGGGGGCGGGCCTCAGGTCCGAGGGCGCAGGCAGCGCGGGCGGCGTCGCGGGCAGGACGCCGGGGGATGGCGGCGGTGGGGTCGCTGGGCTCGGCGCGATCGCGGTCGACGAGCTCGGTGCCGCCACCGACGCGACCGAGGCCGGTGCCGCTGCATCGTCCCGCGTGGCGACGAAGATCCCGACGGCGCCACTCACGACCAGGGCCGCGACGGCGACCTTGATCCAGAGCGCGCCGTGAGTCGCGGCGGCGGCGACCGGTGGCGCCGCGATGGTGGCCTCGACCCGGGACAGGACGCGCTCGAGCGCGCCGGACGGAGCCGGAGGGATCGCGCGCTCGGCATCGAGCAGGGACGCGGAGAGCCCGCCGAGCGCCGACGGATCGGCGGGTGGGCGGCCATGAGGGGGCGGAGTGCGTTGGGTCACGAGGTCCTCCCGGCGTCTTCCCGGTGGAGCGAGGTCACGGCCTCGGCGAAGCGCTTGCGGCCGAGCCGCAGGCGCGAGTAGCAGGTGTTGAGCGGGATCCCGAGGGCGCGGGCGAGCTCGGGGACGGGCGTCTCGTCGAGCTCGACGGCGACGAAGACCGCGCGCTGATCGAGGGGCAGGGCGTCGAGGGCAGCGAGCACCAGGGCGCGTGCGTGGGCGCGCTCGAGGTCGCTCTCCTGGTGTGCGGGCGTGGTCGCGCGCTCGTCGGCGGACAGCTCCTCGCGTGAGAAGCGGGCGCGGCGGCGATAGTCGGAGACCACGCGGAAGGCGATGCCGAAGAGCCAGGGCTTGATCGGCCGGCTGCGGTCGTAGGCGTCGAAGGCGCGATAGGCGACGACCATGACGTCGTGGGCGAGGTCCTCGAGGTCGGCGTCGCGGGCGCCGAGCCGCCTCAGCGTACGAAAGACCCAGTCGAACTCGGCCCGGTAGAGGGCCGCGAACTCGGGGTCGAAGCGGCGGCCCGGGCTGGCCAGAGCGTCGGGCGCGCCTGGGCTGGCGGGGCGCGAAGGGGAGGGTGGGGCCGCGGTCATCGGAGGGGGATTGGGGGCTCGGGCGCGGATCCGTCAAGGTCGATGCGCAGATTCAACCCCAGGAAGATTGCGGGCATCCGCCAGAGTGCCACGCCGTCGAGGTCGATGCGCTGGCGGCCGAGTGGGACGACGAGGGTCGCGCCGAGCTCGGCCAGGCCGGCGCGCCAGGTGAGTCCGAGGCCGGGCGCGAGGTGCGCGCGCACGCCGTTGCCGCCGGGCCCCGACGCGCCCCAGGCCTCGGCGGCGAAGGTGAGGGCCACCCCGAGGCCGCTGGCCGGGCTCCACGCGAGGCGGCCTTCGACGCCGAACGAGTGGGTCGCGATGGCGAGGCGCTCGTCGCCGAACGCGAGGCGCGTGCTGCCGAGACGCACCACCGCGTCGAGGCCTATCGTCCAGGGGCCGAGCGCGATGGCGAGGCCGAGGGTCGGTCCGAGTGCCGGCTCGGACGGGGAGAGGCCCAGGACGGCAGCGACGCCGAGCCGCGGGGCCAGCGACATGCGACGCGGACGTGGCTCGGTGGGACCGACCTCGGGTGGGGCGCGAACGAGCGCGATGCGCGCCTCGGGCTCGCGCGGGCGCTTCGCGACGACAGCCGGCGGATCGGGCGGTCGCAATGGGGCCGCGGCGAGCTCGCCGAGCGGATCGATCGCCAGGGCGATGGCGAGGGCGACGCTCTCCGTGAGGTCCGCGCAGACGCCACGCGGGGTCTGTAGTCGCCGCGTACCACGGGCGATGCCCGCCTCGCTGAGCTGGACCTCGGCCGCGAACCCGTGGCCCCGCTTCGAGAAGGCCACCGCGATGTGACGCGCCTCGGGGGCCGCGTCGCTCGGTACGAAGATGCCAGCGCCGAGCCGCGCCTCGACCTGGGCCTGGAGGCGCTCGGCGTCCGGGCATTGCTCGCCGCCAGGGCCGTGCGTCACCGTGAGCGATGCCCGCGGTACGGCCGGGCTTGGCGCGGCGGTCATGCTCAGCAGCGCGGCGAGGAGGAGGACGTTCACCGGCGCATCATCGTGCGGGTCGCGTTCACTTGGAAGTCGACTGCACGAGCACCTCGCCGCAATCGCCGCGCACCGACTCAGCGCGTGCCGGGAGCCACGACCTCGACGTTGGCCCAGACCCGCTCGCCGCTCGGCCCCGATGCGCTCTCGAACGTGCCATCGCAGAGGATCGTGCCGACCTCCCAGAGGTCTCCGACCGCGAGGGTCGCCGACCGATCCGCCACCAGCCCGCGCTCGAAGAAGACCCGCACGCGGGCCACGCGCGCGCCCGAGCCGTGGTCGTCGAAGAAGTGCACCCCGACGCGATAGCGGTCCACGCCGCCGCAGTCCTCGAGGCTCACCACCTCCGGCCCGGGACCTTCGCGATCGTCGCGATCCAGGCGGCCGTCGTCGTCGCCGCCGGCGAAGCCCCACGCTGGGGCGGCGTTGTTCCAGTGCACGTCGAAGGGCAGGTCGAACCATCCGTCGGCCGTGCCGTCGTGGTCGATGTCCTCGCCCACCGCGAACGGGTGGAGGACGTGGAGGTCGAGGTCGCTCTCGCCGCCCTGCGCGAAGAGCGGCGGGGCCCAGGTGAGCTCGACGTGGTAGCGACGCACCGGGCCGACCTCGATCGTCGCCTCGCTCGTGTCGGTGCGGCCCAGGCGATCGACGACCTCGAGGCGCACGTCCCAGGGGCCGACCAGGTCCGGCTCGAAGCTCGCGACGGGCGAGCGCGTGACGACCGTCGGCCCGAAGGGGGGCGTGATCTCCCAACGCCACCCGGTGAGCGAGGTCCCGCAGGCCCCAAGGCTCTCGTGGCCGTCGACCTCGACCGGCTCGAAGGCGCCGATGGCCCCGTCGCCACCGGTGATGACCGAGGTCGGTGCGCAGTCGCGCGCGGCGCCGGTGAGTGGCACGGCGAGCTGGCCGCGGCGAAAGCGCAGGACGAGCTCGCCCTGGGCGGTGCCGCTGGTGGTCGCGTCAAAGGTGATCGGCACGCGCAGGACCTCGCCGAGCGCCAACGTGCGGGGAGGCGTGAACTCGGGGTCGACGCGGAAGGGGCCGGCGGTGATGCTCGCGTCGAGGAGCTCGTGGTCGAACGCGCAGCCGATGATGACCAGCTCGCGCGACTCGTGGCCACCGACCGGGATCGGCTCGAAGGCGACGACGGCCGGCGCGTCGGGCATGCAGCTCGCGGGGCCGAGCGTCAGCACGACTGGCTCGGGATCCAGGCATCCCGAGAGCATCGCCAGCGCCGCGGCCACCGCACACCTCATCCGTCCCTCCCTGGCAGGAGCACCTCGGTGCCGCCGAGAGACGATTGGCGAGCGGGCCCCGCATCCGTCACACGGACGCGCGGGAACCCGAAACTCACCGTGATATTCGTCACTTGTGGGCCTCGTGACTCCACTGTAGGCGACCGTTCTCGTCGATCGCCTCGGCGGTCAGCGCGTCGTCGCGAAGGTGCACCCAGAAGAAGCCGGCGTTGTCGACATCCTGGAAGAGGTAGGGATGGCGCTCT
>JAEUKJ010000401.1 GCA_016792665.1 Deltaproteobacteria bacterium
GGCGGGGCGCCCCTTCTTCTCGTTCGGCGCCTACGCCACCGCGCGCGGCTGGGCCCGCTTCGGCATGTTGCTCCGCGACGATGGTCGCTTCCTCGGGCGCGAGATCCTCCCGCCTGGGCTCCTCCATCGCTGCTTCGAACCGTCTCCCGCGATGCCTGCGTACGGGCTCGGACTCTGGCGCAACGCGCCCGCTTCGAACCCGCTCTGGCTGCCTCCGGTCCTGCACGATCGCTTCGCGAAGAAGGGCCCCATACTCTCGGCCGAGGGCCCTGCCGACCTCTACGCCGCGGTCGGCTACGACGACAATCGCCTCTACGTCATCCCCTCGCGTCACCTCGTCATCGTGCGCCTCGGCGCCGGCGCCGGCTCCTTCACCGATCGCGACCTCGTGAACCGCATCCTCGCGCTCGGCACCTCACCCCACTGACCCGAATCTCGAATCACGTGTCGCGAGGGGCCCAAGCGACCTCATTGCGGCCATCGGAAGATCACTCGGTCACCCGCACCCATCGCCACCCCAGGGACGATCGCGATGCCGTGTGCGCACTCGGGTGCGCCCGCGATGACAGCGTAGCCGAGCACATTCGCACCTTCGGTGAGGACCTTGGTCTCGCCGTCGACGGTCACACTCACGCTCACCCCGTCGAGAGTCGCACGCGGGGCACAGATGCGCCGCGTGTTGGCGACGACGCGCGCCTCGAGGCGGGCGAGTGCGACCGCGAGATCGTCGACGATACAGAGGTTCTCGACCGCGCCATCGGGGCCGAAGGCCGCCGCGAGCGCTGCGTAGCGCGTGCCGAGGTCGGCCGATATCGAGCCGCGTTGGCAGATCGTGGTGGCGTGGTAGCAGGTCCGCGTCCCTGACTTCGAGGCGACATAGGCAGCCTCGTCCGCGGCGATGGCGCCGGGATCGGTCTCGAGGCTCTGCCCGGAGATCGCCATCACGACGACCTCGCCCGGGGCGGGTTCGAGGACGGCATCTGACAGAACGCTTCCGCTCCAAACTCGTCGTGACACGTGTCGTCGTTCGAGCAGCGGCGGCTGCAATACGTGTTGAACGACCTGGTTGAAGATGCCCTTGGCCGAATGGACCGAGGTTCCGTTGACCTCGCACGTCGCGTCCACGGTCGTCGCCGCGACCCGCACATCCGCCCCGGTTGCGCCCGTGACCGACGTCATGAAGGCGCCGACCGCCTTCGCCAGCGAGCGCTGAGGAGCGACCATTCCAGGCGAGTTGTCGACCACGAACAGTACATCGACAGGCGCCCGCCGCGCACCCAGGGTCACGGTCGACCCCGCACCTTCGTCCATCACCATGCGATCTCTGCACACATCGATCGCCCCCGGCTTCCACACACCGGCGTCGCACACGCTCATCGTCTGGCTGCACTCACTCACCGCGCCGAGGTCGCAGACCCATCCCTCGTGGACGGGGTCGCACGCGAGCCCACGCGACGCGCAACCCTCACGAAGCGCCCAGCGAAGCCTTCATAGAACTCTTCGTCGCGCAAGCCTCGCCCGTGAGCCGCGTCTTCAGGGCACTCCGATGACGATGCGGTCTCCTGGGGCGAGGGTCCGGTTCGGGATGATGGCGGCTCCGGTGTTGCACTCGGGTGCATCGACCGTCATCGCATAGCCATCTTCCCCCGGGCCCTCGACCAGGACCCGCTCTACGCCTGCACTCACCAGCGTCACGGTGAATCCATTGAGGGGCAGTCGCGGCGCGCAGGCACGCCTCACGTTCGTGAGGACGCGCGTCTCCAGCCGCGCCAGGAACTCGCTCGCATCGGCCGACCCGCAGAGATTGACGACCTCGCCGTCGGACCCGAAGGCGAGGGCCAACTCCGCATAGCGGGCGCCGTGGGTCGCGGCCCCGAGCGGCCCCTCACACAGCGTGGTCGAGTGGTAGCAGGTCTTGGGACTGCCCGCCGACGCGACATAGGCGGCGATGTCGGCGTCGATCGCCTCCGGCTCGGTCTCCAGGCTCTGACCCGAGATCGACATCACCACCACCCGACCGCTCGGACGCTGGGCCCCGAGGAAGTCGATGTACTCGCGCACCGGCACGAGCGGTCCGCCCTCGTCGGTCGAACCCTGGAGGGCGCAGGTCGCGTATTGTTCCTCGGGGAGCGTTCCCTGGGTCGAGCAGTCGTCCCCATTGGAAACGTAGATGACGACGAGGAGGCCGTCGCGTTGGAACGCCTTGGCCTGGGCCTCGTTCCGCCCCTGCCGATCGAGGGCCAACCGCGACGCCTCGAGTCCCTGTGCGAACTTCATGCACGTTGAGGAGTTCTCGACCAGGCTCACCACGCAGGCCGCAAGCTCGGGCTCGTCGTCGCTCACCACCTCCGGGACGATGCTCGGGCAGGCCTGGGTCGGAGGGGCGACATTGCAGCCCCAATCCTCCGGTTGTCCGCCCGGGTGTTGGCAGTAGGCCTCGTCTCCGTAGAGGGCGCGGCACTCGTCGTCGCTGGTGCAGAGCCGCCTGCAGGTCGTGTTGATCGACCCGTTGGGATTCGTCTGGCAGCTCTCGCTGGGGGGCGAGCGGCAGTCCCAATTGTCCGCGCTGGTATCGCACTGGCCGGTGGCATCGCAGGCCGCGGCCGCGCATTCTTCATCGGTCGAGCATACCGTCCGGAACGCGCGCATCGCGGTCGGCGCGTACTGCTGCGCCGCGACCGAGTTGAAGCGCCCTCGGGTCGCGAACTGCGTCCCACCGTCGTCCTCGCACTGGACGTCGACCGAGGTGGCCGCGAGGCGCACGTCGGCTCCCGTCGCGTCCGCGAGCCGCGTCAAAAAGGGCCCGACCGCCTTGGCGAACGACCGCTGCACATCGGCCATCCCGCCCGTGTTGTCCATGACCACCAGGACGTCGATCGGCGGACGGCGATCGCCGATGACGATCGTTGCGCCAGCGTCCGAGGCGTGGAGGGTCGCCACCCGATCCCGACACGTATCGAACGTCCCCGCTTGCCAGCCGGTCCCATCGCAGACGGAGATCGGCTGCGCGCATCCCGACGCCGGGCCATAGTTGCAGGTCCAGCCCGCGTGCGCGCTATCGCAGGTGAGAGTCGCCGACGAACAACCGATCCGCTCGGGCGTCACGCAAGCGTTCTCGCCGCCGACGTCCTGGCAAGCGGCACTCTCCCCCTGCTCGCATTCGCTGTCACTCTCGCACGTCGTCGTGCAGAGATGACCGAGGCACGAGAGGCCCGCCTCGCAATCGGCCGACGACACGCAGCCCGCGAGCCAGCCCTTCTGCCAGTGCGTCTCGCCGCCGGTGTCGCCGGTGCTCTTGCTCAGACAGGCCCCGAGTCCGCCAAGCACCAACAGCCACCTCAATCCCCCGAATATCGTCGATCTCATGCTTCCTCCTCTTCGTGTGTACGCATCTCGCGTACGGCCATGGACGCGCGCGCCGCCCGGGCCTCGGCCTCGTCGGTCAAAGGCGCGAGCGTCTCGGCGAGCACATTCTGCCCGCAGTAATACGTGAAGCGGATCCGGCGCACGCGTGGCCCGCCCGCGACCCTGGCACTCTCGAAGGCATCGGCCTCGGCGCGGAGCGCACTCAGCGCCGCACGCGTCTCGGTGAGCAGCGTCGTGACACGTTCCCAGGTGGGATTGTCGCGCGCGATGTCGAACGTGTAGGTGCTGCCGCCAATGGCCCGATCGATATCGGGCCCGAGCTCGCCACCGGCCTCGAGCTCGACCTTCGGGCCGGCACTCCGGCGTCTCAACCTGTGGCAGAGTGCGCCGGTGACGGCCTGCATGTGGTCCAGGATCGCTGCCTCGAAGCCGGCCGGGTCCTCGGCCGGGATGAGGCAGGAGGTCACACTGTAGTGCGGCGCATCGCCTTCGCTCTGACCCACCTCGACAGTGGCGCGCCCTTCGCGGACCAGCGCCTCGACGCTGTCCTTGATGCGTGCCTCGGAGACCCCAAGCGCGTCGGCCAGCTCGGCCACGGACAGGCTGCCGCGGTGGAAGAGCGTCACCAGGGTCAGAGCATCGAAGGTCTCGGGTGCGCCCAGATCCGGAGTCGGCACGGCGACGTAGACCGACAGGGCGCC
>JAEUKJ010000299.1 GCA_016792665.1 Deltaproteobacteria bacterium
GGCCCCGGTCGCGAAGATTCCGAAGAGCGTGACCGTGCTCGGCACGCCGCCGATCTTGCTGAAGGTGTCGGCCGCGCGATCATATCTGAGCACCAGGCCGCCCTCGCCCGCCATCCACACCGGTCCGGTCGCATCGGTGCCCGCGACCCACCAGAGCCCGCCGCTCGCGCCGGTCGAGGCCGCCCCGAACTTCGTCCAGGTCGAGCCATCCCAGTGCAGGACGAGGGGACCATTGCCCGTGTCCGCACCGACCGCGAAGACATCGCTGGCGCTCGACCCCCAGACGCCGAGGAGGGCCGCGTCGAGATCGCGAAGGACGAGCTTCCACGACTTCGCGGAGCCCTCGCCATCGTCGGGCTCGCAGCCGTTTCCGACCAACACCAACGCCGCGAGCACCGCGGCCACACGCACACCCAGAGCACGACAGAGGAGCGACATCGGAGACCTCGAGGCGACGCGAGCGATCAGTCTGGGGTGCAGCGCAGATCGTGCCCGTAGGGCGGCTCGCAGTGATCGATATGACAGAGCAGGCAGCGCCACGGGGCGCCGTCCTCTTCGACTTTGAACTTCGGCGAGATCCGTTGCCAGCGCCAATCGCGTCCGGACTCGAAGGCGCCCTTCGCGAGCTTGGCGTTGGCCGTGTACGAGACGAGCTCGGCGGGCACGCACCCCGGCAGCTCGTACTCGTACTTCACGAACAGGGCCCCCTCGGGGAAGGGCTCCAGGCAGAGCGGATCGTCCGGGCGCGCCGTGAGCACGCAGCGGCGATAGCGATCGGCGGCGGCGAGGTTCGCGACGACGCGCACGTGTCTGAGATCGTGCTCGTGGCTCGGGCGGCACGGCGAGACCTCGATGAAGCCACCGGCCTCCAGCGCGGCCTGCGTGATGATCGGATCGGGCCCGGGGGGCTCGACGGCGATTGGATCGGAGCACGCCGCAAGGCAAGCGCAAGCCAGCGCGGCGACAATCGCGCGGGACGCAAAGCGCCCTGCCGAAGGCGAGTGGGGTGGAGCTCGACGCATCGGTCTGCTATCGAATCGGAACTCGCGCTCAGGGTCGAGCACAAACGTGCGCGCGCTCGTCGCAGCACCCACGGTCGCGGGTCCGCATGCCACCCCGCACGCGGTCATGCGATCCCCACTGGAGCCCCGATGCACGTCCCTTCGCCCGCCTGGCTTCGTCAGGTCTCGAGTTGCTCGATCCTCGCCGTCCTGGCCGCGGCCCTCGGTTGCGACGCCGACAGCGCGACCGAAAAGCCCCTCGTCGCCGCGAATTGGGAGTCCACGCTCACCGAGGTCCGGGGCTGCCGACAAGGGCCCGAGCACGACCTCGAGTACGTTCGCCTCTTGAGTGACAGCGCCTCGGTCGCGGACTTCAACCGCTGCGCCGTGGACGGCGGCACCTGCACGACGCCGTTCCCCGAGGGGGCGCTGTTCGTCAAGCCGCAGTACGCCGACGCGAACTGCCAGACCCTGGTCCGCATCTCGGTCGCCAAGAAGACCTCGCTCGATGCCGACGCCGAGCTCGGCGGCTGGCAATGGCAAGAGCTCGACCAGGACCTCGGCGTCAACACCATCAAACCCGCGCGCTGCGCGAGCTGTCACGCCACCTGTGAGGGCAGCTTCGACCACCGCTGCTACATGATGCCGTAGCGCCACGCGCGCCTCCTCGAGTTTCACACAAGGCCTCGCGGAGCGAGGCTGCCGGCGAGTTCAAAAGCGAAAGGGCCGGGAGGAGACCTTCACCCCTCACGCGGCCCTTGCGCACACGACCGGATCGACCCGATCGACCCCGTCAGTTCTTGGCCGCCTTCACGGCGCGGATCACGTGGTTGTGCGTGTCCGACACATACATCGTGCCGTCGGGCCCGATGTCGACGCCGTAGGGCCGGTCGAGGAGCGCCTCTTCCGGCTTGCCGCCGTCGCCCTCGAAGCCGCGCTTGCCGCACTGGCCGGCCGCGGTCGAGATGGCTCCCGCCGGGGTGAGCTTGCGGATGCAGCTGTTGGACGTGTCGGCGATGTAGAGGTTGCCGTCGTTGTCGAGGGCGAGGTCGCTCGGCATGTTGAGCGCGCACTCCTTGCCGACCGCCGAGGTCCCGTTGCCGGCCGAGCCGATCCCCGCGACCGTCGTGATGATGCCGGCCGTGTCGATCTTGCGGACGACGTGGTTCAGCGTGTCGGCCAGGAAGATCTCGCCGATCGGGCTCACCGTGATGCGGCCTGCCGGCGGCGCCGACTGCGAGGTCGGGAGCTGGAGCTTGGCCTCGAGGGCCGGGCCACCGTCGCCGCTGTAGCCCTTCTCGCCGGTGCCCGCGACCGTGCCCACGGTGCCGTCGGCCTCGATGATGCGGATGCGCTGGTTGGCCTGGTCCGAGATGAGGAGGCGGCCATCGGGGAGGAGGCCGGTCGCCGTCGGCAGGTCGAGGAACGTCTCCAGCGCGGGCTTGCCGTCGCCGTTGAAGTTGCGCGCGCCGGTGCCGCAGATGGAGGTCACCTCGTCGGTGTCCTTGTCATAGCGGAGCACCTTCGAGTTGTGCCAGGCCGAGATGATGAGGTCGCCGTCGTTGAGGAACGTGATGTGCGTCGGGTGGTTCAGGTTCACCGTCAGCGCCTTGCCGTTCTGCGCATCGCCGAGGTAGCCCGTGCCGACGAGGGTGTCGACCATGCCGTCCTTCACGACGCGGATGCGGTGGTTGTTCCAATCGACCACATACAGGAGCCCATCGGGCCCGACGCCCGTGTCCTGCGGCAGGTAGAGCTCGGTCTCCAGCGCGGGCAGCCCATCGGCCGTGAGGCCCGCCACGCCGGTCCCGACCACCGTGCAGAGGATGCCGGGCTTGGGGTTGGCGCAGGGGTCCTCGTCGGAGTCACAGGCCCCGAGGGCGGCGACCGGGCTCACCGCGAGGGCGCCCGCGAACAGGATCGATCGACGATCGAATGAGAGCGTGGAGCGACGCATTACTTGCCTCCCATGCGGACGATGCGGACGCGGTTGTTCTGGTTGTCGGCGATGTAGAGGTCGCCCGCGGCATCGAAGGCGACGCCGGTCGGGTGATTGAGCTGCGCGTCCTTGGCGGGGCCGAAGTCACCCGAGTCACCGACCGTGCCGGTGCCCGCGATGATCTCCACCGAGAGGTCGGCCGGGGTCAGGGCGAGGATGCGGTTGTTGCCTTCGTCGGCGACGTAGATGCGGCCGTCGGGGCCGCGCTCGACGTCGCGCGGATTGTTCAGCGCGGCGGGGGTGCCATCGCCGAGGACCGTCTCGATGGTGTTGGCCGTGAAGTCGATACGGCGGATGCGGTTGTTCTTCGTGTCGGCGAAGTAGAGGCGGCCTTCCGCATCGAAGTCGAGCATGCCGTTGGGCGGCGGGTTCGAGCCGGGCGGGAAGCTGACCTGGGCCTCGAGCGGATTGCCGTCGTCGCCTGCGAACCCGAGCGTGCCGGTGCCGGCGACCGTCGTAATCTTGCCCGTGGTGTCGATCTTGCGGATGCGCTGGTTTCGCTGGTCGAGGATGAAGAGGTTCATGTCCTTGTCGTAGCGGACCGCGGCGGGCTGGTTGAGGAGCGCCGCCTCGACCGCCTCGCCGTCGCCCTTGAAGCCGGCGCCGCGCCCGAACCACACGTAGGCCAGGCCGGTCGTCGGGTCGAAGATGCGCAGCTTGTGGTTGTGCCAGCAGTCCACGAGCAGCTTGCCGTCAGGCATCTCGAGGACCTGGGTCGGGTGGTTCAGATCGATGGTGGTCGCATCGACGCCCGGCTTCACGAGGTCGCCCTGGGCCGGGTCGCCGTCACCGACCATGTCGGTCCCGAAGACCGTCTCGAAGGTGCCCTCGTCGGTCACGCGGCGCACGCGGTGGTTGTTCCAATCGAGGAGGTAGACCCCCGTCGAGGTGAAGGTGAGGTCGGTCGGCCAATAGAGGGTCGACTCGGCCAGCGGCCGGCCGTCGCCATTGAAGCCTGGGTGACCCGTCCCCATGTAGGGGCAGATGGTGCCAGGGGTCTGGGGGCACGCGCGCGGCGAGCTCCCTTCGGAATCGCAGGCGCCGAGCGCGGCGACGGCGGGCAACGCGAGTAGGATCGTGTGTCGCATGACGGACCTCAGGGGAGTGGGGCGCACGCAAGCTAGCGAGGCTCCCGCCAAAGCGCAATGCGGGTCCGAGAGAATTGTGGGAACTCGCACACATCGTTCGACTTTCGGACGGCGGGGGCGAGCACGGCGATGGCGGTCACCGCGGCGGCGGTGCGCGCCTATGCGTCGCGCGCGACTCGGGGTAATGCACCCGACTCGGAGAACGAGGTGCGCATGAACGACGCCGACCCCACCGCTGGAGCCCCTACCACGAGCCTCGAAGCCCCACTCCCGGGGCTGCGCGCCGGGGTGGAGGTCGAGGTCTCGGGCGAGACCGGGGCCCTCTTCGACGCGACCTTCGGGCGGCGCATCAAGCTCGACCCGCGCGGCCTCGTGCTGGCGCAGGCCTTGGCCGACGCGACGGCCGATCGGCGACCCTCGGCGCTGGCCGCGCTCGCCCAGACCGAGACAAAGACCGTCGTCACGCTGACCGATCGCCTGAGCGCCCTCGACCTCCTCGACACGCCGCGCGCCCGCGCCCGGGCCAAGGACCGCGTGTCACTCGCAGCCGTCCGGGCCACCCCCGCCGCGCATCTACGCCCCATCCCTGGGCACCGCTTCGGCTGCACCATGTGCGGCTCGTGCTGCGGTGGACACAACATCGGCCCGGTCAGCGACGCCATCCTCGACGGGCTGGATGCGCACCTCGACGCCCTCGAGCCGGCCATCCGCGCGGCGCGCCGCATCGACAAGGACCTCTTCTTCGTGCTGCCCGGGGACCGCGCCACACCGGGTCGCGACGTGATGTGCCAGGCGTCGGGCGGCTCGTGCGTGTTCCTCGACGAGCGCGGCCTGTGCCGAATCCACGCCAAGGTCGGCGGCGACGCGAAGCCGCTCCCGTGCCGCATCTTCCCGTGGGAGCTCGTCCTCACGCCGACCGGCGTGCGCGTCGCGGTGCAGCGCGAGTGCCGTGACTTCCTGGCCGCGACCGCGGACGATCGCCCCCTGGTCCGGGACGCCGAGGCCGAGCTGGTGGCCCTCGTCCAGCAGATCCCCGAGCTCCCGGTGGCCCGCCTCACCCCGCGCCTGCGCGGCCAGGAGCTCGCGAGCTGGGCCGACGTGGAGGCCCTCGAGGCCGACCTCCGCGCCGCGCTCGCCGCTCCGCACCCCGCGCCTTCTTCGATGCCCATCGAATCTTCCCAGCTCCATCCTTCGATGCCCATCGAAGCTTCGCCCGACGCGACCTCGTCGCTCGCGACCTTCGCCGCGCTCGCCGCCGCTCTGCCCCCGGCCTCGGGCGACGCCCCCGCGGCTGACTTCGACGCCTGGCGCGCGCGGCTCTCGACGCACGCCAAGGCCATCCTGGCCGCGGCCCCAGCGCCTGACGCGCGCGTGTCGATCCGCGTCGACGCCCTGCGCCTGCTGGTCGCAGCGCTGGACGCCGCGGACGGCTGGACGCTGGCGCGCGCCCTGGCCCCGGTCGAGGGAGAGCTCGCGCGCCTCCTGTCGGCCCACCTCGACCACGCCCTCTGGTCGACCGCGCCGCTGCGCGCGACCTCGATCGAGGGCGGCCTCGGGCGTGTCCACGCCGAGTGGCTCCTGGCGAGGCTCATGGGCATCGTCCGCGCACGCGAGGTCAAGCGCTTCCACGTGACGACCCAGGACGTCCAGGACGGCCTCGCCAACGCGAGCTTCCTGTTCCGCCACGCCGACCTCGGCCCGGTGCTCGGCGAGCTCGACCCGCTCACCGCGGCGACGTTCTTGGACGGATGCACGGGTGCCCTGGCCGCCGCGCCCGATCGGACCCTCGACCGTCGCACGGAGCTCGTGAAGTTTTGAACCCGCGCCTCAAACGCGGCCTCTTCGGCACGCTGAGGACGGTGCTCTCGGTGGCGCGCTACCTCATCCAGCGCGACGCATCGCTGCTCGGCGCGGGGCTCGCCTTCTTCGCGATGATCTCGCTTGCGCCCTTCATCGTGCTCGCGGTGGCGATCGGCGGCGCGGTCTTCGGGGCCGAGGCCGCCCGCACCGAGCTGCACACGCGGCTCTCCGAAGAGGTCGGCCCCCAGGTCGCCGACTTCATCTCGGGGCTCGCCAAGAACGCCGCCGACACCAAGTCGCTCTCGGTCGCGACGCTGGTCAGCCTCCTCATCCTCTTGTGGAGCTCGACCCGCCTCTTCATGGAGGTCCGCCGAGCCCTGCACGCGATGTGGCAGATCCCGCCTCCCGTCGAGCTCGGCTTCCGCGGCGCCGTCTTCGACTACCTCCGCGCCCGCCTCTTCGCGGCGGTGGGCACGCTCATCTTCGGCGCCCTGTTCCTGGCGCTCATCGGCTCGCGCATCGCGCTCAAAGTGGCCAGCGACCTCGTCTCGGATGGCGGCCCTCTCGACCTGCCCGACGGCCTCATCGGCCTCTTCGGCCTGCTCGAGCCCATCATCGCGCTGGCGCTCATCACGAGCCTGGTCATGATCGTCTATCGCCTCCTCCCGAGCCGGGGCCCCCGCGGTTGGCCGCTCTGGGCCGGGGCGCTCGCGACCGCGCTCATGCTGGTGGCGGGACGCTCGCTGGTCTCGGCCTACGTCTCGGCCGGCGCCATCGACACGGCCTACGGGGCCGCGGGCTCGGCCGTCGTGTTCCTCATCTGGGCCTACTGGAGCTCGCTCGGCTTCCTCTTCGGGGCGCGCCTCGCCTGGGCCCTGGACGACCTCTGGCGCCGCCCCCTGGCCCCCGCGGCCGCGCCGACGACCGGCCTCGCACCCGCCTCAGAAGCGCCCCAACGACGGGATTCGTAAAAACGGTGTGAGCGCGTAGACCCTTTTGAATCGACGCGTCGTCTCCGGGCAGGTCAGCGATGACGCCCCCCGGGTCTGCGACGGTCACCTCCGATCGGCGCTCATCCGAGGGTCCCCGACACGCACCGCTCCAGGTGATGACCTCTTCGGGTCACCCGCCTCGAGCGCCACCCCTTCTTGCGCCCGCGCCTCAAGACCGCGCGTCGCGCGCCATCGGAGATCCACGCCATGAAGCTTCGCAACCTCTTCACCTGGGCCGTCCTCGGAACCGCGTCACTCGGCGCCAGCGCCTGCGGCAGCTACTCGAGTCACGTCCAGGCCCCCGACTCCTCGGCGCTCGGGCGCGTCGTCGTCTACCGGAACGGCATCGCCTACTACGAGCGCAAGGCCCGGGTCGAAGACGGCCGCGTGACCCTCACCGTGCCCAACGACAAGGTCGACGACTTCCTGAAGTCGCTCACCATCGAGGACGCCGAGACGAGGAAGCCGCTGCCGATCAGCTACCCGACCGCGGGCGCGAACAACGACGGTAAGGTCGACATGTCGATCCAGGTCAACGAGCCCGGGGTCGAGGAGGTCATCCTGACCTACATCACCGAGTCGCCCGCCTGGAAGCCGTCCTATCGCGTGGTCGTCGACGACAAGGACAAGGTCAAGCTGCAGGGCTGGGCCGTCGTCGACAACACCTCGGGCGAGACCTGGAAGAAGGTGAAGGTCGGCGTCGGGTCGAGCTCGGCCCTGTCCTTCCGCTTCGATCTCCGCTCGGTGAAGAACGTGTGGCGCGAGACCCTCGAGGCCACCGAGCGCTTCGCCGTCGCCCCGCCCACCGGCGGCGCCACCCACAAGGAAGGCAAGCCGCGCGAGGTCGTGCTCGCCTCCATGACCAACGACTTCCTGCCTTCGCCGGTCAACGGCACCGTCGATCTGGAGGACGACCACGCCCCGATGGTCGAGGTCGCCGCCACCGGGACCGGCCGCGGCCCGATGCCCGCGCCCGCCAAGCGCCCCGCCAACGATCGCGCCAGGGTCGAGAAGGTGAAGGAGGAGCAGGCCAAGAAGCAGGTGAAGGACCTCGCGCAGCGCATGAACGCGACCGACGGTGACATCGTGTTGGAAGCCCTGGCAGGGGCCTCCGAGGTCGGCAACACCAGCGAGGACAAGGCCCACTGGCTCCGCAACGAGCTCATCCGCGAGGGCGTGGCCCCGGCGCGCGTGAAGGTCGAGCGGCGCGACGCGAAGCCCGGCGAGGACGGCGTGCGCATCGTGCAGGCCGATCTGCCCAAGGCCGAGGCCGCCGATCCGAACAGCGGCGATCCGGTCGGCGAGAGCCACTTCCAGTCGATGACGCCGATCACGGTCGAGCGCGGGACCTCGGCCATGATCGCGGTGCTCGACGACGGGGCCGAGGGCGACGTGGTCTACCTCTACGATGCCGAGAGCGCGCGCGGCAATGCGCGCTTCGCGTTCAAGTCGGTGCGCTTCGTGAACCCGACCGCCTATACCCTCGAGACCGGGCCGATGACCGTCTACGGCGAGGGCCGCTTCATCGGTGAAGGCCTGACCGAGCCCATCCCGCCGCACGCGACCGCGGTCATCCCGTTCGCGCTCGACCGGCAGGTCGTGGTCGAGAAAGAGGGCGACGAGCGCGACCGCATCTCGAAGCTCGTGACCATCCAGCGCGGCGTGTTGCGCACCGAGGTCCAGCACGAGCGCACGACCCGCCTCAAGCTGACGAGCCTCCTCCGCGAGGACACGCGCGTCTTCTTGCGCCACTCGGTGCGCAAGGGCTGGAGCCTCGTCAAGAGCCCGACCGTGCACGAGCGCATGGGCGAGGCGCACCTCTTCGAGGTCGACCTGAAGGCCGGCGAGACGGCCACCGTGGAGATCGTCGAGTCGACGCCGCTGGTGCGCACCCTCGACCTCCGCTCGCCCGACTCCATCGACCTCGTGAAGGTCTACCTCCAGGCCAAGGACGCCGACGCGCGCTTCGCCGAGCCGATGAAGAAGCTGCTCGCGATCCACGCCGAGATGGCCGACATCCGCCAGGGCATCGAGCTCGAGCGCGCCAAGATGGACGAGTACCGCGTGCGCATGACCGAGCTCCAGGACCAGGTCCTCACCCTGAAGAGCGTGCCGAACGCGGGCTCGCTCATGACGCACCTCCAGGCCAAGCTGAAGGAGATGTCCGAGGGGGTCCAGAAGGGCACCATCCAGGTCGTCAACCTCGAGCAGAAGCTGATGCTCGCGCGCATCCGCTTCCAGGATGGCGTCTCCGAGCTGCGCCTCGACCGCGAGCAGACCGCGGCCACGACCAAGTAGCGATCGGCCTGGGCCGGGCCCCCAAGCGGGGTCCGGCGTTCCGAACCGCGCTTTATTTCAGGCGGTTACACAACCGCCAGACACCCGGACGAGACCGTCCTTCAATCTCGCGCCACGGGTTCCGATAGCTTGGCCATGATGGCCAGCCTCCCCCGCTCCGCATCTCCCTTCTCCGGCTCCTCGTCGGCGACCGCCCCCCAAGAGGTCAGGACCCGCGTCGAGGGCCGACCCACGCGCCCTCCCGCCGTCCGCGTGAGCGCCCCGCCGCCCGAGACGTCCTACGACGACGCGAGCGTGGACTTCGACGAAGACGAGGTCTGGACCGCCAAGCGCCGCTCGCGTCCGAAGGTCGTGGCGGCCTCGGTCGCCGGCCTCATCGCGCTGGTCCTGGTCGTGCGCGCGCTCGGTGGCTCGGGCTCGGCCGATGGGGCCGACGTTGCGAACCTCATGCGCGCCAGCCACCTCGGGACCATCAGTGTCCCGCCGCCGCCGGTCCTGCTCAGCGGCCCGAGCGAGGTCGCCGCCCCCGAGGCCCCGACCGTCAACGTCACGAGCATCCTCGAGAAGCAGAAAGCCCGGAAGAACGCGCGCGTCGCCAACGACACGAGCCCCGGCGAGCGGACCCAGGTCTTTGGCGCCCCGCACCCGGCCATCCCGGGGGTCGAGGCCATCGCCGGGACGGCGGGACGCACCGAGAGCACGCCGTCGAAGCTCGGCGCCATCGTGTCCCCCGAGGAGGACGAGAAGGTCACCTTCGTCGGGCGCGGCAACGTGCTCGTCGCCACCGTGCCTCCGGGCGCCGCCGTGATGCTCGATGGGCGCTTCCTCGGCCGCACGCCGATGAACGTGACCTGGGACCTGGCGCAGGACGCCGAGGTCGAGCTGGTGCTGGCCGACTACGAGACGCGCAGCTTCGCGCTCACGCCGCGGGCCTCGAGCGGGCTCGTGCGCATCGAGCTCGACCGCGTCACCGAGAGCGAGCCCGCCCCCGAGTAGCGCTGGCATCGGCCCTTCGCGGACGGTTGGCCCGCGCGCACGATTGAAAAGGACGGCGCCCCGTGGGATGCCGTCCCTGCGATGACGACGCCCAACCTGTTCGACCGAATCCGCTCCCTCCGTGATGCATCGCCCCGCGGTGACGCGATCTCGACCGACGCCCTCTTCGAGGCCTTCGTCGAGTGGGTCGCCGCACGCGGCCTCGAGCTCTACCCGGCTCAGGAAGAGGCCATCCTCGAGATCCTGACCGACCACCACGTCATCCTGAAGACGCCCACCGGCTCGGGCAAGTCGCTGGTGGCGGTGGCGCTGCACGCGCTGGCGCTCTCGCGCAAGCAGCGCGCGGTCTACACCTCGCCCATCAAGGCGCTGGTCAACGAGAAGTTCCTCGACCTCTGCGACACCTTCGGGCCGGCCCAGGTCGGCATGATGACCGGCGACTCGACCGTCAACCGCGACGCCCCGGTCCTCTGCTGCACCGCCGAGATCCTGGCCAACATGGCGCTGCGCGAAGGCAAGAAGGCCGACGCCCACTACGTGGTCATGGACGAGTTCCACTACTACGCCGACCGCGAGCGCGGCTGGGCCTGGCAGGTCCCGCTGCTCCTCCTCGAGAACGCGACCTTTCTGCTGATGTCGGCGACGCTGGGCGACACGACCGCCATCGAAGAGCGCCTCACGCGCGTGACCGGCAAGCCCGTCGTCTCGGTGAGCTCGTCGCATCGGCCCGTGCCGCTCGAGTTCATCTACAGCGAAGACCCGCTCCACGACACGGTCTACGACCTCGTCGGCAAGGGCCGGGCCCCCGTCTACCTCGTCAACTTCACCCAGCGCGAGGCGGCCGAGGAAGCCCAGAACCTCATGAGCCGCGACTTCACGCCGAAGGACGACAAGAAGAAGATCGCCGCCGAGCTCGACGGCAAGATGTTCGATACGCCCTACGGCAAGGAAATGCAGCGCTATTTGCGCCACGGCATCGGACTCCACCACGGCGGACTCCTGCCGAAATACCGCCTGATTGTCGAAAAGCTCTCGCGTCTCGGGCTGTTGAAGGTCATCAGCGGCACCGACACGCTGGGCGTCGGCGTCAATATCCCGATCCGCACCGTGCTGTTCTCGAAATTGTGCAAATTCGACGGCGAAAAGACGCGCATCCTGTCCGTGCGCGACTTCAAGCAGGTCGCGGGGCGCGCCGGCCGGAAGGGCTTCGACACCAAGGGCTTCGTGGTGGCGCAGGCCCCCGAGCACATCATCGAGAACAAGCGCCTCGACCAGCAGGTCGCGGCCGCCGCCAACGAAGGCAAGAAGAAGAAGGTCGTCAAGAAGCCGCCGCCGCAGAAAGGCTACGTCGCCTGGAACGAGGACACCTTCAACCTGTTGGTCGAGGGGCGGCCCGAGCCGCTCGAGTCCACCTTCCAGGTGACCCACGGCATGCTCATCGAGCTCGTCCAGCGGCCCGACAACGCGTACGTCAAGGGCGGCGGCTATCGGCGCCTCATCGACCTCATCAACGCGAGCCACGAGTCGGACCACGGCAAGAAGAAGCTGCGGCGTCGTGCGCGCGACCTCATGAAGAGCCTCGTCCGCGCCGAGATCCTGGCGCTGCGTCCGGCCGAGTACTTCCGCGGGCGCGAGATCCATGTGTCCGAAGGGCTCCAGACCGACTTCTCGATCATGCACGCGCTCGGGCTGTTCCTCGTCTCGGCGCTCGACACCCTCGACCCGAAGGCCCCCGACTACGCGCTCGACGTGGTGTCCTTCGTCGAGGCGATCATCGAGGACCCGACTGCCATCCTCATCCGCCAGCTCGACAAGAAGAAGGGCGACCTCATCGCCGAGTGGAAGGCCGAGGGCATCGAGTACGACGAGCGCATGCGCCGCCTGGAAGAGGTCACCTGGGACAGGCCCAAGGCCGAGGCGCTCTACGAGCTCTTCAACATCTTCGAGGCCGCGCATCCGTGGCTCGCGGTCGCCGACTCGACCGTGAACGTGCGCCCGAAGTCGGTGCTGCGCGACATGTACGAGCGCTACATGTCCTTCAACGAGTACGTGCGCGAGCTCGGCCTCGAGAAGATCGAAGGCAGCCTCCTCCGCTACCTCAGCGAGGGGTTCAAGACGCTCGTCCACACCGTGCCCGTCAAGGCCCGCACCGAGGAGCTCATCGACCTCATCGCGTTCTTCCGCACCGTGCTGGCGCGCGTCGACTCGAGCCTCATCCACGAGTGGGAGCGGCTCATGTACGGCGAGGAGCAGACCGCGCTCCCCGAGCTCGGCAAGCCGCTCGACATCACGCGCGACAAGCGCGCCTTCCACGCACGCATCCGGTCGGAGCTGCACGCGCTCGTCAAGGCGCTCTCGCTCGAGGACTGGGAGGAGTGCGCGCGCCTCGTGCGGCAGGACGCCGACGACGCGTGGCCGCCGGAGCGCTTCGCCAAGGTCATGGAGGACTTCTACGTGACGCACGAGCGGGTCGTCTTCGACCACGCCGCGCGCCTGGCCGACAAGACGCAGGTCCGCGCCGAGGGGCGGCACGAGTTCGTCGTGCAGCAGGTGCTGGTCGATCCCGCCGGCGACAACGACTGGGGGATCGAAGGCACGATCGATCTGCGCGACGACGCCGCGCCCGAAGGGCCCATGATTGCGCTGAGGCGGCTCGGGATCTGAGGCGCCCACGCGGGCCCCGGCGTCCGCAAGAGGACTCGCGGCGCCAGGCTGCCGGCGGACCTTGCGTTTGGGGGGCGACCTCTATAAGAGACTCGCGCGCGACGGCCGTGGGGCATCGGGGTTCGATGCTCGTTCGGGACCGTTGCACCCGGGCTGCCGCGGCGCCCGCACGCTCGAAGCGAGGTATCTCGATGGTGACGATGCAGGAGAAGGTGAAGCTCTCGGGGTTCAACAACCTCACGAAGATCCTGAGCTTCAATCTCTACGATTTCGCCATCGCCATGACCGAGGAGCAGCGCCAGGCCTACATCGCGTACATCGACGAGCGCTATTCGGCGGAACGCATCCGCGAGATCGCGCGCAAGGTCTGCGAGATCATCGAGGCCAATATCCTGACCGAGTGTATCCAGAACTACGACCCGGTCGGCGCCTCGACGATGACGCTGATGAGCGACGTCAAGGGCGGCAAGTGGGAGACGGTCGACGGCCTCGGGGCCGCGGTCGCGATGCACCTCGACAAGAGCCACATCACGACCCACACCTACCCCGACGCGTCGAGCCCGGACGGCATCTGCACCTTCCGCGTCGACATCGACGTCGCGACCTGCGGCGACATCATCCCGCTGCGCGCGCTGGACTACATGTTCCACGCCTTCGAGTGCGACGTCGTCTACATCGACTATGTCGTCCGCGGCTACACGCGCCTCGAGAGCGGCAAGAAGATCTACAACGACCACTACTTCAACTCGATCCAGGACTTCATCCCGCGCGAGGTCCTCGACCGCTATGTCTATCGCCAGGACGTGAACCTCGCGAACGACAACATCTGGCAGACCAAGCTCATGGTCGGCAACGTCGGGCCCGAGAACTACCTGCTGGACGCGAAGGACATCGAACACCCCGACCTCGAGCAGAAGATGCAGCAGCTCCGACTCGAGATGCGCGAGGTCTTCCACCTGGCCTGATCGCCTGCGTAAGCAGGACGCGGCTGCGGCTCGCTCGTCCGGGTTGCTTCCAGCGCACGGCGACGCGTGCTAACCTCACTTACATCCCGGCTGGGGAGGTCAATCCTCTTTACACCGCCGGGACCGAGGCTCGCCCATGCCGACCGCGCCGCTCTCGAACTCGCCGGCCCTCCCCGCTCTCGACGACCCGCGCTTCGTCCTCGGCCCCGCCCTCGGCTCGGGCGGCATGGGGACCGTGTGGCGCGCCTTCGACCGCCTGCGCGGGCGCGAGGTCGCGCTGAAGCTGGGCCGCGACGCGACTCCCGCGCTCGACACGGCCCGCATCGGCGAGGAGTTCGCCATCCTCGCGACCCTCGACCACCCCGGTGTGGTGCGCGTCCTCGACTTCGGCGCGAGCGGCGGTCGCCCCTGGCTCACCTCCGAGATCGTCACCGGCCCCCGCCTCGACGTCCGCGCCCGCCGTGCCGCCAGCCCCCTCGACGAGGTCCTGGCCGACCTGCTCGAGACCCTCGCCTGGCTGCACGCGCGCGGCCTCGTCCACGGCGACCTCAAGCCCGGCAACATCCTCGTCCCGCCCAGCGGGCCGGTGCTCATCGACTTCGGCCTGGCCGGCCAGGGTGAGGCCCTCTTCGGCGGCACCCGCGCCTACCTCGCGCCCGAGCTCCAAGCCGCCCACGCCCTGCCCACGCCGGCCTCGGACCTCTACGCGCTCGGCCAGTCGTTCCTCACCCTCGGCCTCGACCTGCTGACGCCCGGCGCCGCGGCCATCGTCGAGGACCTCGTCCGCAGCGCCCCCGAGCGCCGCCCGACCGCCCTCGAGGCCGCGCGCCGACTGCGTCCCGGCACCGCGGCGCCGCCCACCGCAACCACCGCCGTCCCGTGGGCGGGCGCCCTCGAGCGCGCGCGCCGCGCCATGGAGCTAGCGCACCTCGACCTCGTCCTCCCCGACGAGGCCGTCCTGGGCTTCGTCGCCGCCCTGTCCGCGCGCCTCATGCTCGAGCAGCGTGGCGCGCCTGGCGATGCCGCGCGCCCGGCCTGGGTCCTGCCCGAAGGCGACGGCCTTGGCCCCCTCGGGCACGTGCTGGCAGCCCTCGGCAGCGAGGTCACGGTCCCGACGGCGATCGACCCGGACGCCTCGCGCGAGGTGCTCGATGCCTTCGCGGACGCCTCGGTCGCGGCCCTGGCGGCCGTTCCCCAGGCGCTCCGCCCGACCCTCTGCGTGCCGTGGCCCGCGCGGCTCGGTGCGGCGGCGCGCTTCGTCCTGGCCCGCTGGATCGAGGCCGACGTCCTCGGCCGGGTCGTCCTCGCCGGCCCCACCGCGACCGCGGCGAGCCTCGAGCGCGGCGTCGCGCACCGCTTCGAGGCGCTCACCGTGGCACTCGCGGAGGCCAGCGGCCGCGACTTCCTCGCCGAGTGGTCCGCCCTCTCACCCGCCTCCCAGGCCGTCGCGCTGGACCTCGACGGCATGGGCGGCGCGGCCCGACCCGAGGAGCTGGCCGACCACGAGCGCCCCTCCGCCGCGCGGCGACGCGCCCTGGCCGAGCTCGCCGCCTGTCGCGTGACCGTCCGCGGCCCCGACGGCCGCACCGCCCTCGAGCCCGCCTGGGCCGAGGCCCTGACCCACGTCATCCCGACCTCACCCACGGCCGAGGCGCGCCGCGCGTGGCTCGAGCGCCTCGGCAGGATCGACGACCCCAGCGAGTCGAACCACCTCGCCATCGCCCGCCACGCCGGGGCGCTCGCGGCCGCCGAGCCCCTGTCCGACGCGCTGCGAGACACCACCCGACCGCTCGGGGAGGCCGCCCACACCCCCTGGGCGGAGCTCAGGGCCCGGGCCCTCGACGCCGCCAGCCGAGCCGCCGAGCGCGCCCTCGCATGGGCTCGCGCCGGGGCCCACGGCGTCGAGGCCGCACGCCTCTGGCTGGACCTCGGCGCCCCCGAGCGCGCCTTCCAGAGCGCCCGTCGCGCCTGGCTCGCCCTGCGCGCCGCCGGCGGCGGTCCGGCGTTCGCAACCGCCCTGGAGCTCCTCGATCGCGCCGTCGCCGCCCTTGCCCTCGACCCAGCGAGCGCGCCCAGACGCGCCGCCCTCGAGCTCGAAGCCCGTGTCCTGGCTGCGCGCGGCGCCCTCGAGCTGGGCCGACCCGACGACGCCGTCGCCGCCGCCGAGGCGCTGCTCGCGGCCATCGACCCGAGCGACCCGCCAGCCAAGACCGACCGACCGCGCTTCGAAGGCCTCCTCATCCGCGGCACGGCGCGCTCGCGCGGCCCGGACAAGGCCCTCGCCATGGCCGACCTGTCCGCCGCGATGGCGCTGGCCGAGACCCTGGGCGACCTCCACGCCCTCGGCCGCACCGCCAACAACCTCGGCATGTTGGCCTTCCACGAGGGCGACCTCGCCGGCGCCGCCGACGCCTGGCAGCGCGCCGCCGACGCCAAGGCCCGGGTCGGCGACCGCCGTGGCGAGCGCATCGGCCTCCACAACCGGGGCCTCGCGCTGCGCGAGCTCGGCCGCCTCGACGAGGCCGAGGCCGCCGCCACCACCGCGGCCGCCCTGGCACGACAGATCGGCGATCAGGTCGGTCGCGCCACCGCACTCTTGGCCAAGGCCCAGCTCGCCCTCGACCACGGCGACCCCGAGGCCGCCGCCCAGGCCCTCTCTGAGTTCGACACCATCGCCTGGACGCCCGCCCTGGTCGCGGCCGACGGCGGTCTCGTCCGCGTGCGCGTCGACCTCGCCCGCGGCCACTTCGACAAGGCCCGCGACGCCGCCCAGGCCGCGCTCGCCGCCGCCCTCGACCAGGGATTGAGCCCGGTCGCCACCGAGGCGTGGGCCCTCCTCGAAGTCGCCTCGCGCACCCCCGGCCCGCTCCCAGACCCGGTCGCCCCCGCCTGCCAGGCCGCCCTCGCGGTGCTCGCGGGATCGACGCGCCGACTCTCCGGTCAAGAGACCCTGCTCGCGCTCGTGATGACCTGGCGCGAGGCCCGCACCGGCGCCTGGAGTGACGCCCGCGCCCACCTGGAGGCCCTCTTCGCGCTGGCGCTCATGCCCCCCGCCGCGACGGTCGCGCTCCCCCTCGCCCTGGAGGCCGCGCGCCTCGCCGCCCCCGAGCTCGCGCCGCGCGCCGAGGCCTTGCTCAGCGCCACGGTGCTCGCGCGCGCGCCCCGGGACGAGACCTCGAGGGACCCGAAGCTCGGGCCGGTCGCTCAGCGCGCCCGCCAGGCCCAGCTCGACAAGGTCCGGCGCGCCCTGTTCCCGGGCGCCGAGGCCGAGCTGCAAGGCCTCTCCGCACATGACAGCGAGACGCGCCGCATGCCCCGCCCCTCGGACGCCGCCTCCGAGGCTCGCGAGCCCAGGTGGGGCCCGCTGGCGACGATCCTCGACGCTCTGGGCGACCCGCCGCAGCTCGAGCGCCTGGACCTCTGGCCAGCCGCCCTCTGTGCCGCCTTGTCGGCCCAGCGCGCCGAGCTCGTGCCGCTCCAGGGGCCCATCCACCACCGCGCCGAGGACGGCGTCGCCGGGCCGCGCTTCACCGATCTCGCGCGCCGGGTCGCCACCGGCGGCGAGCCGTTCTTCGCCCAGCACGGCGACGGCAGCCTCGCGTGCGCCGCCTTCCCGTTGACGCTGGGTGGCGCCCCGGTCGGCTCGGTGGTGCTCGGCTTCGCCAACGCGGCCTTCACCGGCCCGGCGCTCGGCCGCGCCCTCGGCCCGACGCTGGGTGCCCTCGCCTTGGCGCTGGCCCACCGACAGGAGGCCACCCACCGGGCGCGCGCCGACGCCGAGCTGGTCGGCCTGCGCGCCGAGCTCGAACACCACATCGAGCGCCACGAGGCCGAGGTCACGGCACTCCGCGACGCCCTCGACCAGTCCCAGTCCGCGCTCGCCCTGCGCCACGACTACGGCTCCATCGTGCACCGCAGCGCCGCCATGCGCCGCGTCCTCAGCACCCTCGACAAGGTCACCCCCATCGACCTGCCGGTCCTCATCCTCGGCGAGAGCGGCGTCGGCAAGGAGCTCCTGGCCAAGGCACTCCACTTCAACGGCCCACGAAAACAAGGTCGCTTCGTCGCCGAGAACTGCGGCGCCATCCCGCGGGATCTCGTCGAGTCGACGCTGTTCGGCCACGTGAAGGGCGCCTTCACCGGCGCCATCGCCGCACGCCAGGGCCTCTTCGAGCTGGCCCACGGCGGGACGCTGTTCCTCGACGAGATCGGCGAGCTCCCGCTCGACGTGCAGGTCAAGCTGCTGCGCGTCCTGCAAGAGCGGCGCGTGCGCCCCGTCGGCAGCAACCGCGAGATCCCGGTCGACTTCCGCCTGGTCGCCGCCACCCACCGCGACCTGGCCCAGATGGTCGCCGCGAGCGCGTTTCGCGAAGACCTCTTCTACCGCATCGCGGTCGTGAGCCTGGAGGTCCCGCCGCTGCGCGCCCGCCCCGAGGACATCCAGCCACTGGCCGACCACTTCCTGAAGCTGCACGGGGTGCGCATGGGCCGCAGCGAGGTCCGCTGGAGCGCCGACGCGGTGCAACGCCTCCTGGCCCACCCCTGGCCGGGCAACGTGCGCGAGCTCGAGAACGAGGTCTTGCGCGCCCTGGCGCTGTGCGAGGGCGACACGATCCGCCCGAAGCACCTCTCCCCCGCCATCGCCGGCCGCTCCGATCCGCGCCGACGCGACGCGAGCCCGAGCATCGAACCGCGCGGCCTCGAGCCCCTGGACGCGACCGTCATGCGCGTCGAGCGCGAGTGCCTCGTCCTGCATCTCCGCGCCAGTGGCGGCCAGAAGGTCGCCGCGGCCCGCTCGCTCGGCCTCTCGCGCCCCGGCCTCGACGCCAAGCTGGCGCGCCACGGCATCGACCCGAAGAGCCTGGCCCGAAGATTGAAAGAAGGTGAGAGGTGATCCTAGGAGTCTGCATGCGCTCGGTCCTCCCCCTCGCCTTCCTCGCCGCGTCCTTTGTGTCGGCTTGTGACTCTGACGCCCCGGCCGACCCCGACGCGCGCGACACCGACGTGTCGCCCGAGGAGGTGCGCGACACGTCCCCCGACCCCGATACCGCCCCCTCGCCCGATGCCGACACCACCCTCGTGGACACGACCCCCGACACCGTGACGCGTGTCCCGGTCGGCCCACGCGCGTGCTGCCTCTCGATGGAAGGCGACCTCGTCATCTGGTCCGACGACGGCGTCCTCATGCTCTGGGACAGCGCCACCAACGCCTTCCGGCCGCTGGTGTCCGGCCCGAGCATCGCCAAGGACCCGGTGATCGCGGGCCGCACGGTGATCTTTGCCGACAATCGCCTCGGCGACTTCGACCTCTGGACCTTGAACCTGGACGAGACCCCGCCGACCCCGCGCCTCCTGCGTGGCGGCCCGGGCGACCAGGACCAGCCCGTCCTCCAGGGCACGCGCCTCGTCTGGGTCGGTCGCGACCTCGCCCCGCACACCCCGCGCGAGGCCGAGATCTGGACCCGCGACCTCGCCGTCCCCGACAGCGAAAAGCAACTCACGTCGGACGCTTACGAGCAGACCCAGCCCGACGTGAGCGGCGACAAGATCGTCTGGGCCGACTTCGCGCACTCGCCTGACGCGATGTACATCGACGTGAGCGACCCGCTCAGGAACAACGCCGACATCTTCGGTTGGGACCTCGCGACCTCGACGCCTTTCACCGTGACGGACGACCCGTCGAAGCAGCTCCGCCCGGCCATCGACGGCGACACGGTCGTCTGGCTCGACTGGCGCGGCATCAACCCCGAACCGAAATACTCCGAGTTCCAGGTCTTCGTGCGCCGCCTCGCCGAGACCGGCCCCAACGCCGAGCGTCGCCTCGCCTGGTCCTCGTGGAGTCGCCCCGAGCTCTGGCGCCGCCCCGCCCTCGAGAACGACGTCGTCGTCTTCATCGCCGAGCCGACCACCCCCGGCTCCGGCTTCGTGACCGGCCTCCTCGCGGTGAACGTCGACGGCGGCGCCCCCTGGCTCGTCGCTGGCTCGACCTCGGTCCTCGACTCGGTCGTCGTCAAGGACCGCCACGCGGCCTTCGTCGGTGCGAGCGCGCTGGGCCGCGTCGAGCTCCGCCTCCGCTAGCAGGCCGCTGAAAAACGGCCATCTGCGGCGGCGCTCAGCCTCGGAGATCGATCCCCGGGTACGAATATCGATGGGATTTCAGGTCGAGCCTGCCGGTCTGATCGACCGCGATCCCCTCGGCTCGCAGCAACGTCTCCTGCAGGTCCGCGCGCGTCACATCGCCGCGAAAGCTGACCGTCCCCTGCGCATTCACCACCCGATGCCACGGCACATCGGGAAATTGCCGCAGATCCAGATTCGCCAGCGCCCAGCCGACCTGGCGCGCGACGCGCGGGCTCCCGAGCATCGTGCCGACATCGCCGTAGGTCGTCACGAAGCCGCGCGGCACGAGCTTTACGACCGCGTAGACACGCTCGTGGAAGCCGGGCCCGACGACCCGCGGCTCGCCGTTGGCCATGAAGCCCTCGCCGGGCTCGACCTCGACCGGGGCGCCACGCACCCTGTCGCGCCGCTTCCCGTCAGCGCGCGGCGGCATGGTGGATCCCGTCGGCGATCTCGTCCGGCACTTCCTCTTGCAGAAAGTGCCCGGCGCGCGTCTTCCACACGCGCGCATCTGGCATATTCTTTTCGACCCAGCCGAGGACGCGCCCGAGGATCGGATCGCGCGTCCCCCAGACGATAGACGCCGGCCCGCGGAACCCCTGGACGTAAGCCAGACAGCGCTCCAGCGCGGGGATACTCGGGTGCGTGGCGGTGTCTGGCACCATGCGCGCGAGCGCCAGTGGCGCGACGTTGTCGCGGGGATCCAGGAGTGGCCGCACGTAGGCCTCCATCGCCTCGAAGTCGATGCTCTGCTTGTCGCCCTGGGCGATATTCAGGAACGCCTGCGGAAATTGTCCGGCGCGAAATGCCAAATCGGAGATCACCGGCCAGCGCGCGAAGCGATGGAACCACGACGCCTTGAACCCCGGGCGCGGAGGGCTGATGGCGGTGTTCAGGACGACGAGCCCGGTGACCCGCTCGGGCCGCAACTGGGCGGCTCCGAGGCCGATCGGACCACCCCAGTCCTGGACGACCAGCACCCCATCCTCGAGCCCCAGGCGATCGATGAGCGCCCCCATCCACGCGATGTGATTCTCCAGCGTGTGTTCACTCGCCGCGCGCGGCTTGTCCGAATAGCCGAGGCCGATCAAGTCAGGCACGATCATGCGGAAGCGCTCGGGATCCAGCCGGCTCACGACCTTTCGCCACAGGTAGCCCCAGGTGGGGTTGCCGTGCAGCATCAACACGGGCCGCCCGCGCCC